>NC_020888.1:984285-1303928 GCF_000355675.1 Thalassolituus oleivorans MIL-1
TGGTCGTGATGAACCCGATTTGTTGTGTCTTTGTCAGGGCGACTGGCAGCAAGGACAAGATTTTCCGCGGGTTAAAGCATCAGAAGTAATTGCTAGACCAAGTCTGCAGGGCTTGCCCTTGTATTGTGCGGTCTACATCACCGAATTGTTGGCAAGATTAATGCCGCAACACGAATCTCATCCGACGGTCTTTACCCTCTATCTTGATACCCTTAATGCGTTAGCCGATACGCCCTTGGTAGACCCTTGGTTGCGGCATTTCGAATTTCAATTATTGCAGCAATTGGGCTATGGTTTTTCGTGGCAGAAAGATACCCTAGGTAATAATATCGAACCGTCATCGCATTATGTATTCAGCGGTGGTGAGGGCTTTGTACTAGCGGCTAAAGGCTACTCGGGCGCAGTTATTCTTGCTATCGGTAATGGCGATTATCAATTTCCTACCGCACTTAATGTGGCTAAATTGATTTTACGACAAGCATTAGAAGCACAACTTACGCGGCCATTGATCAGTCGCGAGCTATTTATTTAAAGGTGAAGTTATGAGTTTGGCTAAACGCGTTTTGTTAGGTGTTAATATCGATCACGTTGCAACTTTGCGCCAAGCGCGTGGCACACGTTATCCAGACCCAGTGCAAGCGGCCTTTGTTGCTGAAGAAGCTGGAGCCGATGGTATTACCGTTCATCCGCGTGAAGACGGACGTCATATTCAAGTACGCGATGTGCGTATTCTGCGCGATACACTTGCGACACGTATGAACCTTGAAATGGCGGTGACCGAGAAGATGCTGCAATTGGCGGAAGAGGTTTGTCCTCCTTGCACGTGTCTCGTGCCAGAGAAGCGTGAAGAATTAACCACCGAAGGTGGATTGGATGTCGCTGGTCAAGAAGCTCATATCACCGCTGCCGTCGCGCGTTTAAAAGCGATTGGTAGTGAAGTGTCATTATTTATTGATCCTGATGAAGCGCAAATTGATGCAACAGTACGCACTGGCGCGCCGGTCATTGAATTGCACACGGGGCGTTATGCCGATGCTGAAACTAACGAAGAGCGTGATGAAGAGTTAGCGCGCATTATCGCTGCTGCTAAATATGCAGCCGGTAAAGGCTTAATCGTTAACGCTGGTCATGGTCTGAATTATCACAATGTCGAAGCAATCGCGGCGATTCCAGAAATGAATGAATTAAACATTGGTCATGCCATCGTTGCGCGCGCGGTGTTCGTCGGCTTGGCGCAAGCCGTGGCCGATATGCGTGCTCTATTAGCGGCAGCACGTTAGGACTTTTGGTGTTTTCGCTGAGTGATATTGAAGCTCATGGTGTCATGGGTATCGGTACCGATTTATTGGCTGAATCACGTATCAATGCCATTGTTGAGCGTCAGCCAATAAAATTTGCTCAGCGTATTTTAACGCCCGCGGAATTATCCGTTTGGAGGCAGCATCAACAGCCGAAAAATTTTTTAGCGAAACAGTTTGCGGCAAAAGAAGCCTTGTCTAAGGCGTTAGGGACGGGTATCGCGGCGGGTGTTAGCTTTCAACATATTGAAGTGTTGCGCGATCAGCGCGGCGCTCCTTATGTTGTTTTATCGGGTGTTGCCGCTCAGCGAATGAAGCTATTGGGGGCTACCCGCGCATTGATTAGCTTGTCTGATGATCAAGGGCTTATTCAAGCATTTGCATTAATCGTCGCATGATTTCTTAATAGTTCCGACCAGTCATTAGCCTCCACCCATTCCTGCAGTTTATCTAGCTCTGTCACTAAGCGGCGCATTTGTTCCGGTAGCTTGGCAAACTCATTGGCTTTTAGCGCGCTTTCGAATGTTTCTAATTCAAGGCGTAAACAAGGTGTACCGCAATAGCGAGTTGCACCATGCATTCTATGCACAGCCTCGAGTAATTCGTCTAAGGCTTCTTCTTCCCAGTAAGCAACGATATTGGCACGTTCATTATCGAGGGAATCGAGCAGCATCTGGAACATATCAACGGCTAACTCAATATTATTATTGGCGTGGTGAAGCGCCATGTCGGCATTGAATATTTCGCGGCAAATTGATTTTTCGGATGCGATTTCACGACTGCGCTCATGTTTAACAACACGTATTAATGTATTGATCGGCGCGCGATAGCCGGTCCAGCGTTCAACGCATTTAGCCAACTGTTCTTGTGTAATAGGTTTGGTTTGATAATCGTTCATTCCCGACTTTAATAAGGCCTGTTTTTCGTCAGCCATGGCATGCGCAGTCAGTGCAATAATAGGCAATGCCGCTTTGCCGGGCATACGGCGAATGTGTTCGGTTGCTTCTGTGCCCGACATGTTTGGCATTTGAATATCCATGAATACCATTTCTATCGGATGCTGGTCGATTTGCGCAATCGCTTCGCTCCCAGTCATGGCGGAATAGACTTGTATGCCCATTTCACGCAATAAGGTCACGACTAATTTCAAATTCGCGTGGTTGTCATCCACCGCTAAAATACAGGGAGGAACTCGCCCAGGTGAGTGCTCTTCTGCTGGGTCGGTAAGCGTGAGTATTTGCGATTCGTCAGCAACAAGCTCGCTCAGCGCTGCGTGTAACTTGCGCTGCGTAACGGGGCGACTCAACGCCTCATTAGCCCCCAGCTTTTTCAACATATCGAGGTCTTCGTGGCTCACGCTATTAACCAAAGCGACGACGGGCACTTGGGTATCTTTCAGTGCGTTAAGTAAGGCTAAAGCGTCATCGTCGAGTTTTTCATGATCAATAGCACATAAAATAAGATCGTATTTCTCGCCTGAATTTATCCGATCTACGACTTGTGGAATCGTTGGATAGTAGTGATGGTCAACTTGCCACGATGTTAATAATGTTAGTAAGTCGGTAGTCGCCGCTTGTTTTGGATCAATAACGGCGATACTGATATCGAGCGGTGCAAGGTTATTGGTCGTGGAGTCTTGATCTATCTGGATATCAATATTAAAGAAGAAAGACGAGCCGAAACCTTCACGACTTTCAACACGGATATCACCATGCATTGCCTCAACAAGCGCTTTAGAAATAATTAACCCTAGGCCCGTACCGCCAAATTGGCGGGCGACGCTGGCATCCGCTTGTGAGAAGGCTTGGAATAATTTTTCCTGTTTTTCTGGCGATAAGCCTAAGCCGGTATCACGAATTTCAAACTGTAAGCTGGCACGGTGATCTTTTTGGCTAATGAGTGATGTTTTAACCGTAACGCTGCCGTATTCCGTAAATTTAATCGCATTATTGACTAGGTTGGTAATCACTTGTTTTAGTCGCAGTGGGTCGCCGCACACCGCGAGCGGCACATTACTTTCAATAATCTGATTGAGTTCTAAGCGTTTACCTACTGCCTCGGGAGCTAATACTTGTAGTGCATCTTCGATGACGTCGCGCAGATTAAAAGGGGTATGCTCGATGATGAGTTTACCGGCATCAATTTTCGATAAATCGAGGATGTCGTTAATAATATTGAGTAAGTCGTCCGAGGACTTGCGGATTGTTTGCAAGTAGTCGTTCTGGCGCTCACTGACTTGGGTACGGCCTAATAATTCGGAGAAACCTAAAATGCCGTTGAGTGGAGTACGAATTTCATGGCTAACGTTGGCTAAGAACTCAGACTTCATGCGGCTAGCTTCGATGGCCTCTTTACGCCCAAGTGTGAGCTCGCGGTTACGAATCTCTAGTTCATCTAAGGTTTCTTGTAGGTCGTGAGTGGCTTGTTCTAAGTTTTGCTGGTGTTCGGTATTCGCCCGTTGCAGGGCACTGGCCATCGCATTAATGCCCGACGCGAGGGCTTGGAATTCGCCGCCATTTTCAATATGTACACGGGTTTCTAATTTGCCATCTTTCATGTCATCGATGGCATCAACAATAACGCCCATCGGCTGTGATACTTGTTTACTAATGCGTAGAGCTAGCACAGTGCAAAGTATTAGCACCGACACAATAATACTGAGCGATGAGGCTATGTGTTGGTACTGGTTTAATTTGGTATTAGCACCCGATAGCTCAACTTCGGCCCAACCTAATAATTGTTGTTGGCCGTTTTTTTGCGCATAAAACTGTTCTGAAAGTTGATCGGCAATAATTAAATTTTGTGAGAATATCGGCGCGCGCGCGCGCAGTGAGGCATCCGTGCGCATGAGTTGTAATTGATCTGCTTTCAATTCAGCCGAGCCAAAACGCTCAGTCAACATTCGCGGCCCTGCATGGGCCAGCGTTTGCATATCTTGGTTGTACAAAGTCACGGCGCGAACGTCGATTTCTTCCAACATGTTATTTGCAATGTTTTGCAAAATCCCCACGCTGCCGGTCATTACACCGTACTCGCAAGTGGGGGCGAGCTGTTTCGCCATTGCTAGTGTGCGCTGTTCTAGCAGGTCGCCAAGATCGCGGGCGCGTTCAGTAATAAAGAAGGTGCCGAGAACTAATGACACTATGATGCCAGGCAGCAACGCCAGAAACAGGATACGATTTTGAATGTTCCAATTTTTCATCGCGATGAGGCAGCCTATTATTTAGTCAAAAAAACGCGTCGGCTAAGAGTAATGGGGGGGCGACTTAGGTGCAAACTTTGTCGTCAATTTACTGCGATTAATCCCTAAGAGTCGTCGCGTCTGAGTCGCGACAGCGGTAAACTACGCGCAAACTGTCTACCAGAAACGAGAATCTCCGTGACTGATCGCCAAAACTCGACAACTAAAGCACCGTTATACCCCACTATTGCTGATTGTGTCGGTAATACACCGCTCGTGCGATTGCAGCGTTTACTGCCTGCGGGTAGTAGCAATACGGTGTTGCTGAAGTTAGAAGGCAATAACCCAGCCGGTTCGGTAAAGGATCGGCCGGCTCTGTCGATGATTCAAAGAGCAGAACAGCGCGGGGAGATTCAGCCCGGTGATGTTTTGATCGAAGCGACCAGTGGTAATACAGGTATTGCTTTGGCCATGGCGGCGGCGATTATGGGTTACCGCATGATATTAATCATGCCGGATAACGCCACTATGGAACGTCGTTGGGCGATGGAAGCTTATGGCGCTGAGTTGATTTTGGTGAGTAAAGAAGAGGGCATGGAAGGCGCTCGTGATTTAGCCGAAAAAATGCAACAAGACGGTAAGGGGCGAGTATTAAATCAGTTTGGTAATGGCGATAATCCCGAGGCTCATTATCAAGGTACTGGTCCTGAAATATGGCAGCAAACCTCTGGTCAGGTAACGCACTTCGTTAGCTCAATGGGTACTACCGGAACAATTATGGGAACGTCTCGTTACCTCAAGGAACAAAATCCAGATATTTGTATTGTCGGTTTACAACCATCCGAAGGTGCAGCTATCCCCGGGATTCGTCGTTGGCCAGAAGCCTATTTACCCACAATTTTCGACAGCACGCGTGTCGATCAGGTGTTAGATATCGGTCAGCAATTGGCCGAGGACACTATGCGGGCTTTAGCGCGCGAAGAAGGTATTTTTTGTGGTGTGTCTTCTGGAGGTTCCGTTGCAGCGGCTCTTCATTTGGCTGAAACCCTCGAAAATTCCACCATCGTCGCGATTATATGCGATCGTGGCGACCGCTATTTATCGTCGGGCGTATTTGCCCCACAAGGATAAGGTCACTCAGGACCTTTCCTTGCTACTGATTGAATTTCGTCTATTTGCCCCAATATAGGGCGACATCATCCATACAGAATTATTACAGAGTGCGCCGTGAACCAAGGATCTAATGGTAAGACCTTAACGCTAACCATCGACAACATGACGTCGGATGGTCAAGGCGTCGCGCGTTCTGGGCGCGATGTATATTTTGTCCCTGGTGCGATTCCGGGCGAGCAGGTCGAAGCGCGCATCGAAAAACGCAGTAAAAAGATCTGGCATTCGCGTTTATTAAAAGTCATTACGCCGTCGGAGTATCGAGTGCCTGCACCATGTCCGCACTATTTGCGTTGCGGTGGCTGTGATATGCAGCACATGACGTACGAGCGCCAAGTTGAGTTTAAGCAAGACCGCGTAGCTCGTGAATTCGCCCGCCAGGGTGTCGCTGTTAGCGACTGGGCACTGCCAATTGTTGCTGAGCCTTGGGGTTATCGCCGTAAGGCGCGTTTAGGTGTGCGCTATAGCAAAGAGCAAAACACCAACTTTGTTGGCTTCCGTGAAGGCGCTTCCCACCACATTAGTAATGTCGATCGATGTGCGGTATTGCCGGATCATCCGGCTTTGGAGTGGCAAGACTGGCGGCCATTATTAAATTCGTTAGATGCGCGTGCCTTAGTAACTCAAATTGAAGTGATTGCTGCTGATAATGCGATTGCTTTGGTATTGCGTGCGCTCAAACCTTTGCAGGATGGCGATCGCAATAAATTAGTTAGCCAATTAAAAGGGTGGCAAAAGCAGGGCGAAGAAGCCGGTTTGCTGCCTCTGCAACTGTGGTTGCGCAGCGAAAAGGACGGCGAGGCGGAATGTTTATGGCCAGCCCAGCCCGACACCTTGCATCACTTTGTTGATGGAATGCCATTGAATTTAGCCCTGACCGATTTCGTGCAAGTTAACGGCGATGTGAATCGCGCTATGGTTGCGCAAGCCCTTGAGTGGCTCGCACCGACAGAAGATGAGCGTATTTGGGATTTATTTGCGGGTCATGGCAATTTCTCTATGCCATTGGCCCGACGCAGCAAGCATGTCGTCGCTTTGGAAGTTCAAAACAGTATGGTGACCAGTTTAGCGGCTCAAGCTGAACAGTTGGCCCTTCCTTTGCAGGCGGTTTGTGCAGATTTATCAGACGAAGGGCGTTTGGCGCATTTAGAAAGCCCTAATGCCATTTTACTAGACCCACCTCGCGCCGGTGCGGCCGAGGTAATGCAGGATATTGCACGACGTCGTATTCCACGAGTTTTATATGTGTCTTGTGATGCCGCGACGTTGGCCCGTGATCTTAATGTGCTTAGCCAACAGGGCTATGCCGTTACAAAAGCAGGAATAATGGATATGTTTCCACAAACACACCATGTAGAAACGATGGTATTGCTTGAATACCAAGGAAAATCGCATGGTTAAAGTCCGAGATGATCATCCGTTATTGCATGACGGGTCATTGGATGTTGATCGTTGGTTAGAAAGCATTCAGCAGTCGCAAGATGTTAAAGATCCGGAAGCATTACGTGATGCTTTAGTGTTAGCGAAACAGTTGTCTGACGAAGCTATCGCTAACCGTACTTATTGGTCAATCGACAGCGTGCAGATGGGTATTGAGATGGCGCAAATCCTTTTGGATTTACGTCTCGATAGCGCTTCTGTTATTGCGGCTATTTTGTATCGTGCGGTCCGTGAAGGTCGTTTAGCATTAAATAAGGTTGAGCGGCAGTTTGGCGAAGAAGTTGCCAAACTGATTGAGGGCGTTTTACGGATGGCAGCAATTAGTGCCATTCAAAATTCGCGTGACGAAGTCGTTCTTGGTCAGCGCGAAGCGCAAGTCGATAACTTACGTAAAATGTTGGTCGCTATGATCGACGACGTGCGCGTTGCTTTGATTAAGCTGGCAGAACGTACATCGGCCATTCGTGCGATGAAAGACGCTCCAGAAGACAAGCGTCGTAAAGTTGCCGAAGAAGTTTTCAATATTTATGCACCACTGGCTCATCGTTTGGGGATTGGTCATTTAAAGTGGGAATTAGAAGACTTAGCCTTTCGCTATTTACAGCCTGATGCCTACAAAAAGATTGCCTCGTTACTCGATGAAAAGCGTTTAACCCGCCAGTCTTACATTGAGGAAGTCGTACAGCGTCTGCGCGACGAAATGACCAATGCCGATATTTCCTGCGATGTTTATGGCAGGGCGAAGCATATCTACAGTATCTGGCGTAAAATGAGCCGCAAGAATCTGGATTTTTCTAAGATCTACGATATTCGAGCTGTTCGCATACTTGTACCTGAATTACGCGATTGTTATGCCGCCTTGGGTATTGTTCATACTTTGTGGCGACATATTCCTAACGAATTTGACGACTACATCGCCAACCCGAAGGAAAATGGTTATCGCTCGTTGCATACAGCTGTAATCGGCCCCGAAGGTAAGGTGCTGGAAGTACAAATCCGTACTCATGCGATGCATGAAGACGCCGAACTCGGTGTTTGTGCTCATTGGTTATATAAAGGCACCGACACCAACGCCAAAGATCAGGGCTATGAGCAAAAAATTGCTTGGTTACGACAAGTGCTTGAATGGCATGAAGAGCTAGATGATTTACCGCAATTAATCGGTGAGTTACGCAGCGACATTAACCCAGACCGTATTTATGTATTTACGCCTGAAGGCCATGTGGTGGACTTACCACCTAAAGCAACTCCGGTTGATTTTGCCTATCGTGTGCATACCGAAGTCGGTAATAAATGCCGTGGCGCTAAGGTCAATGGCCGTATTGTGCCGCTGACGTATTTATTGAAAACGGGTGAGCAAATCGAAATTCTAACCAACGCGAATGCACATCCAAGCCGCGATTGGTTGTATCCCGATTCTGGATATATTCATACCACTCGTGCGCGGGCAAAAGTTGCACACTGGTTTAAATTACAAGATCGCGATAAAAATATTGAAGAAGGGCGTCACCTCGTTTTACGCGAAGTTGGACGTTTAGACTTGGCCGATGAACCTCTGCATGAAGTGGCGCTGCAGCTGAATATGCGCTCGGTCGACGATATGTTTGCGGCTGTTGGTGCGGGCGATTTACGCATCGGCCAAATCGTTCATATGCTGTTAAAGCTGGCCGACAAAGGTGGTGCGCAACAGCAAGAACTGCCGCTTATTCGTCGTCATGAGCCGACCGATCGTGTTGCGAAATCCGATGATGTCTTTATTGAAGGTGTCGGTAATTTATTAACCGTTATGGCGCAATGTTGTTTACCCGTACCGGGTGACGATATTCATGGTTACGTGACTATTGGTCGTGGCGTTACCGTGCATCGTAGCGACTGCGAAAATTTATTGCACTTAGCTTCTATTGAACCGCAGCGAGTTTTGCAAGTCAGTTGGGGGGATCGTCCTTCTAATATTTATCCTGTAGAAATGTTGATTCAAGCCTATGATCGTACCGGTTTATTACGCGATGTGAGTTCCTTGTTAGCCAACGAACGGGTTAATGTTGTTGCGGTTAATACGTTGTCGAATCAGGGTGATAACACGGCTTCAATGAGTTTAACCGTTGAAGTAGATAGCCTCGAACGCTTAGCGCGACTGATGAGTAAAATTGATCAGCTACCTAACGTGGTGTCGACTCGTCGGGTTCGCGGAGGCGCTAAACCATGAGCGTCCAATATGGGTTAGAGCAATTGCTGTATACCATGCAGCGTCTGCGTAACCCGCAGACAGGTTGCCCATGGGATTTGCGTCAGGATTTTGCCAGCATTCTTCCCCATACTCTGGAAGAAGCGTACGAAGTTGCGGATGCTATCGAACGTCAAGACTGGCCGCACCTTGAAGAAGAACTTGGCGATTTACTTTTTCAGGTTATTTTTTACGGACAAATGGGGGCAGAACTAGGTCGTTTTGATTTAAGTTCTATCATTCACCGTTTGGTCGAAAAACTGATTCGTCGTCATCCTCATGTATTTCCTGACGGCACTCTGACCAGCGAACGTGATCCTAGTATCACGCCGCAAGAGTCAGAAGTGAATATTCGCTGGGACGAGATTAAAGCGGCAGAAAAAGCAGCAAAGCCAGCGCAAATAGAGCGCCTGTTAGACGACGTTCCTGTTACTTTGCCAGCGCTCACGCGAGCACTCAAATTACAGAAAAAAGCCTCATCTGTGGGTTTTGACTGGCCAGATATTCACGGCGTGTTAGATAAAATTCGGGAAGAATTAGATGAAGTAGAGGCTGAGTTTGAGGGTATGGACTCGAAGCGCCTTGAAGACGAAATTGGCGATGCGCTTTTTGCGATTACCAATCTAGCGCGCCATCTTAAAGTAGACCCTGAAGTGGCATTACGTGGCACTAACGAACGCTTTTATCAGCGTTTTGCGTTTGTAGAAGACGCTGCAGACGAAGCAGGCGGTTTTAGTCAGCTCGAATTAGAGCATATGGATGCTGCTTGGGATGAAGCCAAGCGTCGCGGTAAATAAGTTAAATTAGTCCAGCGCGGGCTAATTTATTACCTTATTTCATAGCATTCTCCTCACTGCTTATTTTTAGCACCATTGTTACCCTCATTTACTCCAGATCACAGCATAAGCGGTTGAAATTTAGTAGGAATGGGTCAATGCTTGATAGCAATGTTCGATCATTGCTAGGGGAACCCTATGGAAGAACTGGACGCATTGCTGCGCGACAAGGTCCGAGTGCTGGGTAGCCAGCTTGGTGGCACTATTGAACGACAGCTAGGCGATGGCATGCTTGAGCAAATTGAGCGTATTCGTAAACAAGCAAAGCTTGCCCGCCATGGCGATCCGAAAGAACGCGAAACACTCCTCGCCATGCTGCATGATATTTCTGATGATGAGCTTGGGCCTGTTGTACGCGGCTTTAATCAGTTTTTAAACTTGGCCAATATTGCCGAGCAGCAGCACGGAATTAGTTGGCGTCGCAGTGAACATCTGCAAGAAAATGTCGATAGCATGTTTAGCGAGTTACTTACTCGTTTAGAATCTTCAGGCATTCGTGGTATCGATTTAAGCCAGCAAGTTGCCGACGTTAATATTGAATTGGTATTAACCGCGCACCCAACGGAAATTACCCGCCGTACACTTATTCAAAAATATGATCACATAGCGCAGTTATTGCAGCGTCGCGATGATTTACGCGATGGCCATCCTGATTTAGCCAATATAGAACAAGAAATATCACTAATTATTGATGAGATTTGGCATACCGATGAAATTCGCCAAGTACGCCCAACGGCAGTCGATGAAGCGAAATGGGGTTTTGCCGTTATTGAAAACTCTTTGTGGTACGCCATTCCAGCCTTGCTACGAGATTTAGATCAAGAATTACGCGCACGTGGTAGTAGCGCTTTACCATTAACCGCCGTACCTATTCGTTTTTCGTCATGGATGGGCGGTGATCGCGACGGTAATCCGAATGTGACCGCGACCGTGACACGTGAAGTGCTATACCTCGCCCGCTGGATGGCCGCGGATTTGTTTTTACGGGATATAGAACTGTTAGGCATGCAGCTATCTATGAGTGAAGCATCAGCAGATATGCGTCAGCAATATACAGGTCGAGAACCTTACCGTGATTGCTTACACGATTTACGCAAAGGGCTAGAAGATACTCGTCGCTGGGCTGATGCTTGCGCCGCTGGAGAAAGCACTAAGAAAGTCCCAATACTCGAACGCGAAGATGTGATTCGGCCATTGAAGTTGTGCTATGACAGTTTGGTTGATTGCGGCATGGATACCATCGCCAATGGCATGTTGTTAGATACCATTCGTCGTGCAGCATGTTTTGGTATGTCGTTGGTTAGACTCGATGTCAGACAAGAGTCGACTCGTCACAGCGATGTGCTTCAAGCTATTTGTGAATATTATGGCTGGGGTGATTACAACGGCTGGACAGAAGACGAAAAGCAAACGTTTTTGCTGCGTGAGTTAACTTCACGGCGCCCATTAATCCCCAACTTCTGGACACCTTCAGCAGAGGTGCAAGAAGTATTGGATACCATGGCGGTGTTAGCAACGCCTGCTGGTGATGGCGTATCTTGCTACATTATTTCGATGGCCAGCGAGCCTTCCGATATTTTAGCGGTAGCACTTTTGTTGCAAGCCTGTGGCGTTAAACGTTTATTACCGATTGTGCCTTTATTCGAAACTTTGTCGGACTTAGAGCAGTCAGGTCCGCGTATGGATAAATTATGGTCCTTACCTTGGTATCGCGAATACAGCATGTGTCGCCAGCAAGTGATGATAGGTTATTCTGACTCGTCTAAAGATGCCGGCCAATTGGCGGCTGTTTGGGCGCAGTATCAGGCGCAAGAAACTTTGTCGCGCGTGGCAGCCGAGCAAGGTATTAAATTACGTTTATTTCATGGCCGTGGCGGTACCGTTGGACGCGGAGGTGGCCCTGCGCAACGCGCTATTTTGGCGCAACCACCGGGTTCAGTAACGGGCGGATTACGCGTGACCGAGCAGGGCGAAATGATCCGCTTTAAATTTGGTTTGCCAGCGGTTGCTCAGCGTAATCTTAAAGTTTATGTGTCAGCTGTATTAGAGGCTAACTTATTACCGCCAGCCCATCCAAAAGACGAATGGCGAGAGATGATGTCGCAATTAGCGGCTGCAGGCGTTTCTTCTTATCGCGCAATGGTTAAAGACAATCCTGATTTTGTGCGTTATTTCCGTGCGGCAACGCCAGAGTCGGAATTAGGAAAATTATCTTTGGGCAGTCGTCCTGCGCGCCGTCGTTCTGGTGGCGGTATTGAAACATTACGCGCTATTCCTTGGATTTTTGCTTGGACGCAAATGCGCTTAATGTTGCCTGCTTGGTTAGGTGCTGACGATGCGCTTCGAGTTCAGGTCGATAACGAGCAATTACCACGACTTAAAGAAATGTATAGTGACTGGCCATTTTTCCGGACTTACATCGACATGCTAGAGATGGTGTTGTCGAAAGCCGACCCGGCAATTGCACAGTA
This sequence comes from Thalassolituus oleivorans MIL-1, assembly GCF_000355675.1. Lineage (NCBI taxonomy): Bacteria > Pseudomonadati > Pseudomonadota > Gammaproteobacteria > Oceanospirillales > Oceanospirillaceae > Thalassolituus > Thalassolituus oleivorans. The sequence goes on from NC_020888.1 coordinate 996,906, forward strand.
TTATGAAGAACGTTTGGTTGAGCCAGAGCTACAGCCAATCGGTAGCGTTTTACGTGAGCGTCTGGCGAATATGCGCAAGCTAGTGTTGGCAGTAAAAGAGCAAACAATGTTGTTGGAAAATAATAAAGCGCTGCAATATTCTATGCAGGTACGCGATCCTTATACCGATCCGTTGCACTATTTACAGGCCGAGCTTTTGTATCGTGAACGTCAGGCTGCCGATATGGTTAGCAGCCAAGTTGAACGTGCTTTAATGGTGACGATGGCGGGCATCGCTGCCGGGATGCGTAATACCGGATAGCAATGAGTAATGTAGGCTCGATTTTGCTCACGACAGGATAGTTCTGTGCCTAGATTGTGCGTATTGCTCATATTCCGTGCCTCGGCTATTTCAGCCGAGGTTTTACGCAAAGCCTAGTATTTATGCGGGTTGTAGCCCTAGTTATCTTCTGTTGCACGGTTCAATAACGACCAAAGTCGATACTTCTTAACGGGCAAAATTCTCTACAATCACTTGAGACTAAAGCGCCTTCGGAGTAAGGTTAGGCCTATTTTTTCGCCAACCTGATCAAAATTTAAACAATATGTTCAGGCGGCCAGTTTTTTTAATCTCGAGGAGTATGCGCATGCGCGTGATTCTATTGGGTGCGCCAGGTGCTGGTAAAGGTACTCAGGCCCAGTTTATATGTGAACAGTTTGCTATTCCGCAAATCTCTACTGGGGATATGCTACGCGCTGCTGTTAAAGCCGGCAGTGAGCTTGGTTTAAAGGTAAAAGAAATCATGGAAACCGGCGGTTTGGTTTCTGATGAAATCATTATCGACCTAGTTAAAGAACGTATTCAACAAGACGACTGTGTAAACGGTTTTCTATTTGATGGTTTCCCGCGCACGATTCCGCAAGCGGAAGCGTTATTAGAAGGCGGTGTGGAAATTGATCATGTTGTTGAAATTGACGTAGCTGATGAAGAAATTGTTAAACGTCTAAGTGGGCGTCGCGTACATCCTGGTTCTGGTCGTGTTTATCACCTAGTTTACAATCCACCAAAAGTGGAAGGTAAAGACGATGAAACGGGTGACGAGTTAGTTCAGCGTCCGGATGATGAAGAAGATACTGTGCGTAAGCGTTTAGCTATTTATCATGATCAAACAGCGCCTTTAGTTAGCTTCTATAAAAAGTTAGAAGCAGAAAAGGGCGATAGCGCGCCAAAGTATAGTCACATTCCTGGTGTTGGTTCGTTAAACGATATTACTGCGAAGGTATTGGCTGCTTTAGCTTAATCCTGAATCGTTATCGAAAGAGAAGAGGCCTTATGGCCTCTTTTTTTATTTTTGTCTCGGCACCGCATATCTTCTCCCCTAGTTAATCTATAGCAATGATCAATTCATACAGGTGCATATATTCGACCTAACATTGGTTATTCTTCGGCATCCAGCTGCCTTGGTAATACCTTAAGTTATTTGAAAAAGGTGTTATTGCCTTTTCTTTAGAGCCGGTCAAAAGCGTCAATATGAATATGTCGTTAGACGCAGATACTTATTTGAATAGAAAAAAATCGGTTCATATCATTCAAATGATGAACTTTTACCGCCAAAAGGACATTAATAGTGCTAATTCACATAATATTGATAAACAACTTTTGGTTTTTTTAAATAAAAATACTATTATTGCTTCAGTTGGCTTATGCACACTATTAAGTTGTGCTAGCGTTAGCTTACCTGATCAGGCAAATATTAGAGGATTCAACCTATGGCTAGACCTAAAAAAGCTCCTGCCAAACGCGGACGTAAACCTGCTGTTAAAACAGTAGCTACTTCTGTCGTTCCAGCAGCAATTGCAAAAGCAACTGCAGCAGTAGAAAAAGCAGCTGTTGCAATTACTAAGCAACAAGAGCGCGTAGACGCAGCACTTAAAAAAGCAGCTGAAGCGAAAACTAAAGCCGCAGGCCCGCGTGCAACTGCAGCTGCAAAGCGTGCTGTTGTTTCAGCCGCAGCTAAAGTTAAAGCAGAAAAAGAAAAGTTGGCAGCTCTTCGTGCAACACTAACTGCAGCGAAGGCAGATCTTAAGTCAGCACAGGTTGAAGTTCGTATCGCCGATGCAACTGAACAAGCTAAAACTGCAATTGCAGCATTTGAAGCTTCTATTGCTGCTAAAGCAGATGCCGAATTGGCAAAAGCATTGGCAGCATTTGAAGTTAAATGGCGTAAAACTCGCAGCACCCAAGACGCTGCTAAAGTAAAAGCGCAAGCTGCTCGTGAAGAAAAGAAAGCTGCCGCTACTATTAAAAAATTAGCGGGCTCAACAGCTACTGCTAAGCCAGCGGCAAAACGTGGTCGTCCAGCGAAAGCAGCGACTACAGCAACAGCTTCAGCAGCACCGAAGAAACGTGGTCGTCCAGCGAAAGCAGCAGCCACTCCTGCAGCCGCTCCAAAAAAACGTGGTCGCCCAGCGAAAGCCGCTACGGCAGCAGCTCCAGCAGCCGCTCCAAAAAAACGCGGTCGTCCAGCGAAAGCTGCAACGACTGAAGCTGTAGCTAAGCCAGCTGCAAAGCGTGGTCGTCCAGCGAAAGCCGCTACGACTGCAGCCGTAGCTAAGCCAGCTGCAAAGCGTGGTCGCCCAGCGAAAGCCGCAACGACTGAAGCCGCTGCTAAACCAGCTGCAAAGCGTGGTCGTCCAGCGAAAGCCGCAACGACTGAAGCCGCTGCTAAGCCAGCTGCAAAGCGTGGTCGTCCAGCGAAAGCCGCAACGACTGAAGCCGCAGCTAAACCAGCTGCAAAGCGTGGTCGTCCAGCGAAAGCAGCAACTACCCCAGCTAAGCCTGCAGCAAAGCGTGGCCGCCCAGCGAAAGCCGCTGCCGCGCCAGTTGCTGACAAAGCCGCAGAGCCAGTTGTTGCATCAGTATTTGATGCACCAGCAGAAGCACCAGTAGTTGAAACTCCAGCAGCAGAATAAAACCTTTAGGTTTTATTTGATGTGCTAATAAAAAACCCGGCTTGCCGGGTTTTTTATTGTCTGTGATTTGGCTTTTATGTTGAACCGTGGTGATTATTACGGGCGACGTTGGGTAAAATTCCTTGGTATACTTCGAGCGCATTTTCAGTGGTATCTAATCATGGCCAGTTTGTTAGTTATCGATGCTTCGTCGTCGTTATGTTCTGTTGCGGTTTGGCATGAAGAAAAATTATTTGCATTAACCGAAGAGCAGCCCCGTCGTCATGCGCAGCGCTTGTTGCCTATGATTGATGAAGCCCTTAGTGATTGTGGCTTAACAGCCGCGCAACTTGATGGCATTGCCTATGGTTGTGGGCCTGGTTCTTTTACGGGTATTCGTATTGCTGCTTCGGTTACTCAAGGTATTGCTTTGGCTTTGGATTTACCTGTTAAAGGTATTTCGTCCCTACAAGCTGTTGCGCAGGCGGCCTTCAGTGCGAGCTCTGCCAATGAAGTCATGGCGATTATGGATGCTCACATGGGTGAAGTTTTCTGGGGGCATTTTCAGCGCGATGGAAAGTTAAGTCGTGCGCTTGCAGCCGAGCAAGTTGGAAGTCCTGACGCTTGTATCAGTGATATGACTAATTTTAATGGCATTCTTGCCGGAGATGGACTGCAGCTTCCAGTATTCGCGGAGTTGGATGCCGAGTTAGCGATGTTACGTCCTGAAGCACGCATGATGGTGCCCTTGGTTATTGATGCGTGGGATAAAGGATTATTTACCGATGCCGAGAACCAACAGCCGGTTTATTTGCGTAATTCTGTTGCTTGGAAAAAACTGGACGAACAGCCCAGTCTCCTTAAACGCATTTAACTTATTCTCTCTGTAAGGACTTTGTGTGGATACATTAGAAATTGTTGTATTAGCTATTCTGCAGGGCTTAACTGAATTTTTACCCATTTCCAGTTCGGCGCATCTTATTTTACCGTCGCGGTTATTTGGCTGGGATGACCAAGGACTCGCTTTCGACGTTGCTGTTCATGTTGGTACATTAGCCGCGGTTATTATTTATTTTCGCAAAGACATACAGCAACTCGTTACGCGTTGGTGTGTTACCGGCTGGACCCGCAATCCTGATTCCGACGCGCGCTTAGCGTGGTATGTCATTTTGGCAACGATTCCGGCAGGACTAGCCGGTTTGCTACTTGAGAGTTGGATTGAAGAGAATCTGCGTTCAACACTGGTGATTGCCATCACCACAATCGGCTTTGGTTTATTGCTGGGTTATTCGGATATTGTCCGTAAAGAACGTTTAACCTTAGCTAATATGACCTTGATGATTGCGCTAGTCATTGGCTTGGCGCAAATGATTGCCTTAATTCCAGGTACATCGCGTTCTGGGATTACGATGACAGCTGCTTTATTGCTCGGATTACATCGTGTTGATGCTGCTCGTTTTTCATTTTTATTATCCATACCGTTAATTCTCGCCGCTGGCGGTCTTAAAACGCTGGAGCTGTTGCAGTCAGTTGCACCTGTCGATTGGCAAGCATTAGGCTTAGGTGTGCTAATTTCTGCGATCAGTGCTTGGGTATGTATTTACTACTTCCTCGCGTTTATCAGTCGCATCGGTATGTTGCCATTCGTTGTTTATCGCCTATTGCTGGGTGGTATCTTGCTTCTATTTTTTGTTTAGCGTTTTATGCCGAGTTTGATTTGTCTTGTGCCTGAGTTGGCGCAGCGAGCTCAGGTTATTGCTACTCGTTTTGGATTAACGCTAGCAGAACCTACCTTGTTAGATACTTCTGGCTTTCATTTGTGTCTTGATCAAACTGGCTTAAGTTTGCGTCAGGGCGAGCAAACCCGTACTGCGGTTCAGGTCGATTTTAGCGGTGGGGCAGCAGCACATCGCCGTCGGTTTGGTGGTGGTAAAGGGCAAGATATCGCCAAGGCCATTGGTATTACTGGTGCGTATCAACCGACGGTTGTCGACGCCACAGCGGGTCTTGGGCGCGATAGTTTTGTATTGGCGACCCTTGGTTGTCGAGTACAAGCCTTTGAGCGTCAGCCCGTGGTAGCGGCCTTGCTGGAAGATGGTTTACAGCGCGCCGCATATGATCCAGAAATTGCCGACATTATCGAACGTATCACGCTCTCGTTTGGCAGTAGCCATCAATTGCTACAAGCACCAAGTGAGGGGTATTTAGCCGATGTTATTTATCTTGATCCTATGTTTGATCACGATCCCAAAGCGACTGCGCAAGTAAAAAAGGACATGCAGGCGTTTCGTGATGTGGTCGGGCAAGATATGGATGCCGATGACTTACTTGAGCGTGCACTTGCCTGTGCGCGTTGTCGCGTGGTGGTAAAGCGTGGTCGCAAAGCTGCTCCCTTAGCGGGGCGTGCGCCAAGTTATGCTTTAACGGGTAAAGCTAATCGCTTTGATGTGTATGCATTGGCTAAGGTGCTTCCGCCGAGCTAAATGTCAGGCGATCCGCGTAAATCAAGATTGAAAAAAGGCGTAGCTCTAATCTAGAGCTACGCCTTTTTTGTAGGCTGCGCTTTTTATAGGCTGCGTAAGATACTTTGACGCAGTGCGCCATCAAGTACCTGTTCTAATGCCTCAGATAGCGCATTAATCGCCGGCTCTACAATTAAGGTTCCATCTTCATGACGGCGTAGCATGCCATTGCTAATAAGCTCTTGGATCAAGGTACGGAATAGCGCTTTATCGAAAAATTCCGGTGCATTAATTCCATAAAGCATACTGATGCGCTGTGCTACTTGGGTACACTGATCTTCTAACTCGACTGCGGTTAATGCGTTTGAGCCTTTGTTTATTAAGCGCGATAGCGTTAAGAAATAGCGCTCTAATGTTTGCATTACATGTGCAGCTAATCCTTCTAAAAGAGCGAATTTGTCACTGCTTGACGGTGTCGCATGGAAGCCTTGTTCGTGTTCGATTAAATAACCGGATTCGGTAAGGATATTCAGCCAGCGATGAATATCACTCTCTAAATCTTCAGCTTTCCATTGTAAAAACAGTTCCGCTTGTAAGTACGGGTACAGGCAGCGAATCGTGCTCAAGACTTCTTCAGAGGTGTAGCGACGGTTATTTACGAACAAGCACGCGATTAAAGATGGTAGCGCTAAAACGTGCAATACGTTATTGCGGTAGTAGGTAAGAGTGACCGCTTGACGATCATTCGTTTGGATTAGATCGCCCATTGGGTGAGGAGAGCGCGAAACAATATCTAATTTTTCATTGTAGCTTAACCACTCAGAGCCAGTGCCTTCTGGTAATACTGTTAGATGGCTATACGGTGCTTGCTTGAGCAAATCGCGATACGCTTCCATTTGCACAACCAGTTGTTGCTCGTCCATCGCTTGGCGTGGAGCCGACAGTATACTCAAGGCCATTAAGTTAACTGGGTTAACCGATGTTGCGCGGTTAATTTCTGTGGCCACTTGTAAGGCTAAATCATCAACCATTTTTGGTGCCCACTCTGGGCGATAATTACACTCAGTGTAATCCTCTTCGCGCCATTGAGGACGACGCTCATTTAAAAATTCAGTGAAGTAAATTGGATCGCCAAACGTTACGTTTACTTTGCCGAACGAGTTCTTGAAAGAGCGTAAAGTGCCGAGCACACCTAGCAAGCTCTCTTTTTTCTTTTTCTGGCCGCGTAACTCGCCCAGATAACTGTTGGCTTCAAATACTTTTTCGTAGCCTGTATAAATCGGCATGAAAATAATTGGCTTACGCGAATCGCGCAAATAGCTGCGCAGTGTCATGGCTAACATGCCTGCTTTGGGTGTTAGGGTGCGACCAGTGCGACTACGCCCACCTTCAACAAAATATTCGGCAGAATAGCCGTGGGTGAAAATAGAGTGCAGGTACTCATCAAATACTGCGGCGTACAATTTATTGTCACGGAAGGTACGGCGCATGAAGAATGCGCCGCCGCGTCTTAGAATGGAACCGACAATAGGCATGTTTAAGTTAATGCCAGCTGCAATTTGCGGCATTTGTAAGCCTTTGTGGTAAAGCACATAAGACAGTAGTAAGTAATCAATGTGGCTACGATGGCAAGGAACATAAATGATGGTGTTGTCTTTGCTGATGTCGCGCAGATGGCCAATATTATGCAGTTCTATGCCGTTGTATATTTTGTTCCAAACCCAAGTCAGCATGACATCGAGGAAACGGATATTGGTATAGGAAATATTTGAAGCAATTTCGTCGGCATATTTAAGTGCTTGTGCCTGAAGCTTTGCTCTTGGTTTTCCTTGTTTTTCTATTTCATCTTCGATGGCTTTGCGCACCATAGGACGATTAGGTAATTGATGCACAAGCGTACGGCGGTGTGATAGGTCTGGCCCGAGAACCGAAGCTGATACCTGGCGGTTGTGCACTCGTAGTACACGGGCAACTTTCCGCGCTAACAATTCTGGTGATTTTTCACTGTCGTACAAGTCGCGTAAGGAGATAGGGCGACTAAAGTGAACGAATGTGTTGCGACCATTGAGTAAAATAGCCATTAGCGTTAAAACTCGACCACCAAGCGCTCCGCTGCTTTGCAACCAAATGCGTAAAAATGAGCGTTCTTTTTCTGGTGCACGGCCCCAGAATACGCGAACCGGAACAATTTGAATTTCGCGTTGCTCGTCTTCTGAAAGCCACTCGGCATGCTTAATTAATTGGCGTGCGACAATAGGCACCCCTTGTTTGCGGAATGGAACCGACGAGCGACGATAAATGCTGAAATAGGGCTTGGCGGATAAACCGGCACTTTGGGCCTGACGGCGAGGGCTAGGCCAGTTGAACTTATTTACTTCTCGGTCAATAACGAGTTGTTCGCCGTAGGACGGGTAGAGTGTCGCGTAGATAATCGGCTTATTTGGATCAATGTCGAACTCACTGACATCGGGTCCGATGATTTTGGTTTTGATAACGCTGTAGAGCAATTTTTGCTGCCAGCGAAAAATACTTGAACGGATACTTTTAAACAAACTCATAAAATTCTCTGGTGTCACTAATTCGCGGCGCTAGTGTACCCCTTGGCAGTTACAGTTGAAATGTCGGTATGAGGCATTCAGCAGTGAATTTCTGCCGATATATAGCTTATGTAGTGATTCTGTTCGTATAAAAAGAAGAGCGAGGGCAAAGGGCGCAGGTGTGACATCCCGCGCCAAGACGACTAATAATGTGGTGGAGGCGGTTCATCAGCAAAATCTCGCAGACCAGAATCTTGATTCTGCATCTGCTCTAGGCGTTGGTTCATCATCTGCATGGCTTGACGCGCCATAAGAAAATCTTGGGTGACGGACGATAGTTGATTGTTGAGGGTATCGACGATTTCTTCTAAAAACGCCATGCGCGTTTCAAGCTCTTCGATGCGTAATTGCTGCTTTTCTGCACTTATTTGTGCGTTATCACTGCTCATGGTTCAGACACTCTAGCTATCGTGTTGATTTTTTTAATGAATTGGGCTTTCATAGCCCACTTGGCAATGGCTTTGTTGCCGACATATTTGTGACATCTGTGATAATAACGAGTGATACGAGATAACGCATGGGTAAATTGCTAGTACGTAAAATAATTGTGGCATTGGTGTTCGCCATTGTTTCTCCGTTTGTAGTCGCCGCATTGTTAAGTGGCATGACGGAGGGGCTCACCTTGGCGAATGGTGAACTTCTTAACTCAGACAACCTGACAACGGTTGTTGGTATGACTGATCTTTTGATTGTGATCGGTGTTCTTACGTTTCTAATTAGCTTGGGCTCAGCCTTTTTAGTGCCTTCGCGTCGTCGTCGCCAGCGTAGTAGTGGCACGATTGTGGAAAGCGATGTTGAAGATGGTCGTGAGCGCGGTGTTGTTAAATGGTTTAACGTGAAAAAAGGCTTCGGTTTTATTACTTGGGACGAAGGTGAAGATGTATTTGTTCACTTCCGCTCAATCCGTGGTCAAGGTCATCGTTCATTGACTGAAGGTCAACGCGTTAAGTTTAGCGTTGTGCGTGGCCAAAAAGGTCCGCAAGCGGAAGATGTTTCTGCTGTTCGTTAAGCGCTAAAGCGTAGATAAAAAAAGCGACTCATAGAGTCGCTTTTTTATGCCTGGTCACTCGTGATGCTCGATGGTGTGTAACTCAAGTTCGTCACAGCACTGAGGTTCAGCAAGCCAGCCTAATAATAGGGTAATTTGATGCCAGATCATGAAGGACTCCTCCAAAGGTGTCTTTCGTCAGTATAGGTAGGCATCCGAGTTCAACCAGTATCAGGCAATCATTAGACATGATTGTCCGGTACTGGCTAATAGACAAGCAACGCATCGAGTTTAGTCGAGGGTTAGCAATGTCTTCAATAAGCGAGGATTGGTGATCACGATATTTGCAGGAGCAACGATACGTGGTTGGCCTGTTACGTCGGCCAGTAAACAACCCGCTTCAGAAGCTAGTAAGCTGCCTGCCGTTAATGAGAACGAATCGACATCTGACAGTAAAGCAGCTTGGAAGCGATCAGCAGCAACATATGCCATTGATAACGCGTTGGAGCCAATGCTGCGTAAATCGTAGTTCTTCATTAGAAGCTGCTGGATTTTCGCGCGTTGCTCATAGCCTGACTCGCTCAAACCTAGTGGCTGAGTGAAGCCAATCATGGCGTCGGTCAATGTGTTGAGGCCACCGCAGCGGATGCGGCGATTGTTTAGCTGTGCACCACGTCCTCGGGAAGCTGTGAATTCGTCACCGTTCATCGGGTTCAGAATAACAGCGTGATCCGTTTTACCGTGATTCACACAAGCTATGATGATAGCAAATGCAGGAATCCCTACGCGGAAGTTGGCAACGTCGTCGATGACGCACACCTGCCACGTTGGTTGCTTAGTGTCGCCAGCATTGAGGCCGGTTTCGCGACCTTCAAAGTTATTGTCTGGTAGCGCCTTCTTCAATTCGAAGATGATGCCTTTTTCCAAACCGATGGTGCAATCGGCGACAAATTTTGCTTTTTCTTGATCCGTACTTTGGGACGAATCGAAGCGGTCAAGACGGCGGACAAGGTCCAGACCTGCGTTACGCGCAGCGCGCAACGCCAAGTTAACCATGGGCTGCATAGGGGTTGCTATCTCTTAAAGAACAGTTGAAACAAATTCGGCCGCGGATTATAGCAGCCTGTGAGTGGTTGGCGAAGCCAATTTTGCGTTACACTTGCCGACCCTCGATTAGCAAGCACTTGCTTGTCGTCTTTGAATCTCGAAAAGGTCCGCAGAAGGTCCGCAAAAGGCAGGTTTAGATGCTCGACCAAATTCGCATAGTGATGGTAAACACAACGCACTCCGGCAACATAGGCGCGGCAGCGCGAGCCATGAAAAACATGGGGCTGAGCCGTTTATACCTAGTCGATCCTATTGCCAGCATAGATGAAGACGCGATCCAGCGTTCATCTCGTGCCGACGATATTTTGCGTAACGCCGTCATTTGCCCAACATTAGACGATGCGATTGCGGATTGTGGCCTAGTCGTGGGCACAAGTGCTCGCAGTCGTCATATTCCGTGGCCGTTAATGAATCCTCGTCAATGTGCAGCGAAAGCGGCAGAAGTAGCTGTGAATAATCAGGTGGCCTTGGTTTTTGGTCGAGAATCGCGTGGTTTAACGAATGAAGAGCTGCATAAGTGCAACGCACACGTACACATTCCCACCGACGAGGAATTCTCGTCGCTGAATGTTGCCCAAGCCATTCAGGTGATGGCCTATGAACTGCGGCTGGCGGCCATTGGCGATGTACACGAGGATGCGCAGTGGGGTGTTAATTGGGATTATCCTCTGGCGACTCATGGGGAGTTGAACGGTATGTTGCAGCATATGGAGAAAACTCTCATTGAGATTGGCTTCCTCGACCCCAATACTCCTAAGCAGCTGATGCCTCGTATTCAGCGGTTGTTCCAGCGTGCTGCGCCGGACAAGTTAGAAATTAATATATTGCGCGGCATGTTAGCGGCAGTTGGTAAGCAAACTGCGCTAGTATCCGCTCAAGATACCTCTGTTGTGGATACGCCAGAGGCTCAGGATCAACAAGAGGATTCGCTGTGAGTTTTAAACAATTTCGTGAAGACATCGCTTGCGTTTTTGAGCGCGATCCTGCGGCAAGAAACACGTTTGAGGTGCTGACAACCTACCCTGGGGTGCACGCGATTTTGCATCATCGTATTGCTAATTGGTTATGGCACAAAGGCCTTAAGTGGCTGGCGCGTATGCTGTCGACCTTTAGCCGTTGGATGACTGGCATTGAGATTCATCCCGGAGCCACCATTGGTCGCCGCTTTTTTATTGATCACGGCATGGGTGTAGTCATCGGTGAGACGGCAGAAATTGGCGATGACTGCACGCTTTATCACGGGGTAACGCTGGGCGGTACTAGCTGGAAAAAAGGTAAGCGTCATCCTACTTTGCTGGATGGCGTAGTCGTTGGTGCAGGGGCCAAAGTTCTGGGACCTATTACCGTCGGCAAAGAGGCTCGTATTGGTTCTAATGCGGTAGTGACTAAAGATGTGCCGGAAGGCGTCACTGTGGTGGGTATTCCTGGTCGTATCGTGCGCAAGGCTGCAACAAAAGCATCGTCTGAATTGGAAGATCGTCGTCGCGCGATTGCTGCGAAAATTGGTTTTGATGCCTATGGTATGGCCGACGAAATGCCAGATCCGATTGCTCGTTCGATCCATAACCTTATGGATCATATGCACGCCGTTGATGGCAAGATCGATAGTATGTGTCGGGCGTTGAATCGTCTTGGCGATCACACCTGTGACGAAGCTCTGCCGGAACTTGAGAAAGAAACTTTTGTTTGCCTGCATGAGCGTTTAAAGCGTGATGAGGACGGAGTGTTGCCAGAAGGTACGGACATTGCGGATGAAAAGCCGAACGCTTAGATAATTGGTAATTCTCAAGTAAACAAGATGGATTTCAGGTCGGTTATAGTTGACTGAAATAGTAGGGCATCCGCATAATGCTTCTCAATTACTGTTTTTAGGAGTCCCTTATGCGTTTGACGACCAAAGGCCGTTATGCGGTCACCGCGATGTTAGATTTGGCATTGCATGCCAGTCGCGGCCCGGTAAGCCTTAATGATATTTCTGGTCGTCAGGGGATTTCGCTGTCTTATTTAGAGCAGTTGTTCGCTAAATTACGCCGCAGCGGTTTAGTCGCTAGCGTTCGTGGCCCAGGTGGTGGTTATCGCTTAAGTCGTGAAGACACAAGCATCAACGTTGCTGAAATTGTCGATGCCGTTAATGAATCAATGGATGCCACCCGTTGTAATCGCAAGGGTGACTGCCAAGAAGGTCTAGAGTGCTTAACGCATCATCTTTGGTTGGACCTGAGCGATCAGATCCACAATTTTTTAAGCGATATCACTCTAAATGCTTTGATAGAGCGTCGTGAAATCCAAGCCACCGCAGCGCGCCAAGACGAGCGCGCCAACAGCCGCATTGATCTATTGCTGAGCTCCGAAGGTTCCAACTAAGTTCTGTTCTAGCGGTTAGCTAAGTGATGTCGCCGTTCGAATCAGCACTTGACCTTACAGGCGTCATACGCAAAATGGCGGCCTAAATCACGCATTTGCCTTGCCGAACAGGTCGACCATGAAATCTCTCTATCTCGATTACGCCGCCACTACTCCTGTTGATGCTATTGTTGCGGAACGTATGGGGCAGTGCCTCACACTGGACGGTAACTTTGCTAATCCGGCGTCTCGTTCGCATCGATTTGGCTGGCAAGCGGAGCAGGCGGTAGAGGTTGCGCGTCGTCAAGTGGCGGATTTAATAAGCGCCGATCCGCGTGAAATTGTTTGGACGTCTGGTGCAACAGAAAGCAATAACTTGGCGATCAAAGGTGTCGTTGAGTGGCTGCGCCGCGAACAGCCAGGTCGGCCGCTGCACATCATTACCTCGGTGATTGAACATAAGGCTGTCCTTGATACCTGCGCATACTTACAGCAGTACCATGATGTTGATGTTACTTGGTTGAGTCCTGATGCCGATGGTTTGATTGATCCGCAGCAAGTTGCCGCTTCGCTACGGGATGATACGTGCTTGGTAACGCTAATGGCGGTGAACAACGAGTTAGGGACGATTACCGATGTCGCCGCAATTGCAAAATTGTTAGCTAAGCACTCTGCGTTACTGCACGTCGACGCGGCACAGGCCGTGGGCAAGATGGCGGTTAATATTAACGACTGGCAGGTTGATCTGCTGTCGATATCAGCGCATAAGTTTTACGGTCCCAAAGGTATTGGCGCTCTGTATGTGCGTCGTGATCCGCAAGTTAAGTTGGTGGCGCAGATGCATGGTGGTGGCCATGAGCGTGGTATGCGCTCGGGTACTTTGCCAACGCATCAGTTGGTAGGAATTGGGGAAGCAGCACGTCTTTGCCAAGAGCAACTAGAAGCCGATGAAAAGCGCATTCGTACATTACGCGATCGTTTATGGCTGGGCATTCAGGCGCTGGGTGACGTGTATATTAATGGTCATTTAGATCAACGTGTTGCTAATCATTTAAACGTGAGTTTCGGTGGTTTGGACGGTGAAATTTTACTCGCGTCCCTAGCCAAAGTTGCGGTGTCGTCGGGGTCTGCCTGTACCTCGGCCAGCGTCGAACCGTCTTATGTTTTGAAAGCCATTGGTCGCAGTGATGTACTTGCCCATGCCGGTTTACGCATGAGTGTGGGGCGTTTTACCACGGCCGACGATATTGATAACGCCATACAAGAGATCACTCGAGTAGTGACCTTACTGCGTAGTCATTGAAACAAGCAGTCGTCAATTGTTACTAGGATGACGTCATGCGTACAACTTTCATGAAAACCTGCGTATAATCCGCGGGTTTTAACCCTATAACTTCTCTTAAACACACAAATGGAGCTAAAAAATGGCTGTTGAACGTACTCTGTCGATCATCAAACCAGACGCTGTTGCAAAAAACGTAATCGGCGAAATCCAATCTCGTTTCGAAAAAGCTGGTCTACAGATCGTTGCTGCTAAGATGATCAAACTGGATGACGAAAAAGCGGGCGGTTTCTACGCTGAACACTCTGAGCGTGGCTTTTTCAAAGATTTGGTTGGTTTCATGACTTCTGGTCCTGTTGTTGTACAGGTTCTTGAAGGTGAAGGCGCAATCGCTAAAAACCGCGATCTAATGGGCGCTACTAACCCTAAAGAAGCAGCACCAGGCACTATCCGCGCTGACTTCGCAGAAAGCATCGATGCAAACGCTGCACACGGTTCTGATTCTGCTGAATCTGCTGCACGCGAAATTGCATACTTCTTCGCTGCTGACGAAATCTGCTCACGCTAAGTGGCAGTTTACGGAGGGGGCAGGAGCTCCTTCCGTTTCTTCCGTTCAGGATGCGCCACACCAGGTAAACACTGATGACCGATACCCCCGAAAAAATCAATCTGTTGGGCTTGTCGCCCGCCAAAATGGAAGCCTTCTTCGCTGATTTAGGTGAAAAGCGTTTTCGTGCTCAGCAAATGCTGAAATGGATTCATCAGTTAGGTGAGGCAGATTTCGAAAAAATGACCAATATGGGCAAGGGCCTGCGCGCTAAGCTTGCTGAGGTCAGCGAAATCCGATTGCCGGAAGTTGTGTACCACGATGTTTCGAAAGACGGCACCCAAAAGTGGGTGATGCGTATGCCTGGTGGCAGCTCAATTGAAACCGTCTACATCCCCGAAAAAGAGCGTGGCACTCTGTGTGTTAGCTCGCAGATTGGTTGTGCGTTGGATTGCAGTTTTTGCTCCACCGGCAAACAAGGTTTTAACCGTGATCTTTCCGTAGCTGAAATCATTGGCCAAGTATTTGTTGCGGCCATGAGTTTCGACAAGCCGGGGGAGCGTCGCGAACGCAAAATTACTAACGTCGTCATGATGGGCATGGGCGAGCCACTGTTGAACTTCGACAACGTGGTCGATTCGATGAACCTAATGATGGACGATAACGCTTATGGTTTGTCTAAGCGTCGAGTGACGTTAAGTACCTCTGGCGTTGTTCCTATGATGGATAAACTCGGTGACGTTACCGACGTCTCATTGGCAGTATCCTTACATGCGCCAAACGACGAACTGCGTAATAAACTCGTGCCGATCAATAAAAAATATCCACTGAAAGAATTGATTGCTGCAACGAATCGTTATTTAAGTAAGCTGCCGGATCGCCGTAAAGCAACCATCGAATACACTATGATGGAAGGCGTTAATGACGAAATGGAACATGCGGTTGAACTATCGGAACTGATGAAACAGGTTCCGTGTAAGATTAACCTTATTCCGTTTAATCCATTTCCGAATTCGGGCTATAAACGCCCAAGCAATAATCGCCTTTATCGTTTCCGCGATTATTTAGTAAACCAAGGTCATATCGTTACTATTCGTTCCACCCGTGGTGACGATATCGACGCCGCTTGTGGTCAGTTGGTCGGTCGTGTTGAGGATCGCACTCGCCGCAGTGAACGCTATATCAATGCTATTCAGCTAGACAATATAGATTCTGAACAAACCCAAGAAGGCCCATCGCTATGACAGGACGTGTGTTAGCTCGTTGTCTATTAATTTGCCTACCGATTTTCTTTCTTGCAGGGTGCGTGACTGTAACGGAAAGTCGTTTTACTAAAAAAGAATCTCCTGAAAAATCAGTCGAGAACTATACCCAGCTGGGCATAGGGTATTTACAAAAAGGGCGTCCTGATTGGGCCCGTCAGCGTTTGCAAAAAGCGTTAGCCATTAATCCCAATTATGCTCCTGCGAACGATGCTATGGGCATGGTTTGGCAAACCGAAGGTGAACTGGATTTAGCTGAAGAATATTTTCTGAAAGCCATCAGTGAAGACAAAACCTATACTTTAGCGCGTCATCATATTGGTCGTTTGTATTCGCAATTAAAGCAATCCGAAAAAGCCCAAGAGAATTTACAAAAAGCAGCCGACGATCGTTATTACGATAATCGTCCGGGCGCTTACAATGATTTAGCATTGAATTTTTATCGCATGGATAAGAGTCAACTGGCTATTGATGCGTATTTGCAAACCTTGCGTTTGGCTCCTTATAACGTCGATGCTTTAGTTAACGTCTCTACATTGTTATTTGAAGCGCAAAATTACGAAGAGTCGCTCAAGTATTTCGACCGTTTTGATCGTTTAGTGCAGCGTAACCAAACGCGTCATACGGCCCATAGTTTGTGGCTTGGAATTAAGTTAGTCACTATTCAGCAAAATACGGCGCGTGCGATTGAGTTTGCCACTGAGCTGAAGCAAAACTTTACTAACTCGACCGAATATCGTTTGTACCAAGAATCATTGGCAGGGCACGGTGCATGAATAAGAATCAACCAAATCCAATTAAGCGCCGCCTCAGTCGTAAAATCTGGGTCGGTAATGTGCCAGTAGGCGGTGATGCACCGATTGCTGTGCAAACCATGACAAATACCGAGACCACTGATGTGGCTGCAACGGTTGCGCAAATTAAGCGCGCGCAAGATGCGGGTGTTGATATTGTGCGCGTATCGGTGCCGACAATGGATGCCGCTGAGGCTTTCGGTAAGATTCGTAAATTAGTCGACGTCCCTTTGGTTGCAGATATCCATTTTGATTACCGTATTGCCCTGCGCGTTGCCGAATTAGGTGTGGATTGTTTGCGCATAAATCCGGGTAATATTGGCCGCGAAGACCGCGTACGTGAAGTGGTTGAAGCCGCGCGTCATAACGGTATTCCGATTCGTATTGGCGTGAATGCCGGTTCGTTAGAAAAAGACCTACAAAAGAAATACGGCGAACCGACACCAGATGCTTTGGTTGAGTCAGCCATGCGCCATATCGACATCTTGGATCGTTTGAATTTCCCTGATTTCAAACTGAGCTTAAAAGCATCCGATATTTTTATGACGGTAGCGGCTTATCGTCAGATCGCAGGCCAAATTGAGCAACCATTGCATTTAGGTATTACCGAAGCGGGTGGTTTACGTGGCGGCACAGTGAAGTCGTCTATTGGTTTAGGTTTATTGTTGTGGGACGGTATTGGCGACACTATCCGAGTATCGCTAGCAGCGGATCCGATTGAAGAAGTTAAAGTCGGCTGGGACATGCTGAAATCGTTAAAACTGCGTTCACGCGGCATTAACTTTATTGCCTGTCCGAGTTGCTCACGTCAAAATTTTGATGTGATCAAAACAATGAACGAGCTGGAAATGCGCACTGAAGATATCCGTACCAGTATGGATGTTGCAGTGATTGGCTGTGTGGTTAACGGTCCAGGCGAAGCAAAAGAAGTCGATTTAGGGTTAACTGGTGGGCAGCCTAATTTGGTTTATATCGACGGCAAGCCAGCGGAAAAACTCACCAATGACAATTTAGTCGACGACCTCGAACGTTTGATTCGTGCGCGTGCAGCTAAGCTCGCTGAAGAGCGCAAAGACATTATCGCGACCGACGTTTAATTTGGGTTGCACTAGGAATTTAGATCGAGTTTATGGCTAAAAATATTCAAGCAATTCGCGGTATGAACGACGTTCTACCTGCGCAAAGCCCTGTGTGGCAGTATTTAGAAGGTACTGTAAAAGACGTTCTTGCTGGCTACGGTTATGATGAAATTCGTATGCCGATTTTAGAGCAGACGGCGCTTTTCAAACGCTCTATTGGTGAAGTCACCGATATCGTTGAAAAAGAAATGTACACGTTTGAAGACCGCAATGGCGATAGCCTGACATTGCGCCCAGAAGGTACGGCTAGTTGTGTTCGCGCTTGTGAAGAACATGGTTTGTTGTATAACCAAACTCAACGTTTGTGGTACACAGGCCCTATGTTCCGCCATGAACGTCCGCAAAAAGGTCGGTATCGTCAGTTTTTCCAAATTGGTGTTGAAACCTTTGGGATGGCGACCCCCGATATCGACGCTGAAGTGATTCTGATGACCGCTCGTTTGTGGCAGTTCTTAGGGTTAAGCGATTCGGTGACGTTGCAGCTAAATACCTTAGGCAGTAACGAAGCGCGCGCGCGCTACCGCGATGCCTTGGTTGAGTTTTTAAGCGAGCGCAAAGATCAGCTCGATGAAGATAGCTTGCGCCGCTTAGAAACGAATCCATTGCGAGTGTTGGATAGTAAAGATCCGCAAACTCAGGCGGTATTGGTGGGCGCGCCGGAACTTCATGACTATCTGGATGACGAAAGTCGCGAGCACTTCGCCACCTTGCGCGATATCCTCGATAGCGCTGGTGTGAAATACGAGATTAACCAGCGTTTAGTACGTGGCCTTGATTACTACTGTAAAACCGTATTTGAGTGGGTTACTGATAAGCTTGGTGCACAAGGTACTGTGTGTGCTGGCGGTCGTTATGATGGCTTGGTCGAGCAATTAGGTGGTAAGCCAACCCCTGCGGTCGGCTTTGCCATGGGCGTTGAGCGTCTTATCTTATTGCTTGAAACACTAGAATTGATTCCAGCTGAAGTGTTACAAACGATCGACGTGTATGTTTGTGGCGTCGGTGTTGGAGCTGACAAAGCGGCGCTTCTGTTGTCTGATCGTATTCGTGGTGAACACCCTTGGCTGCGGGTCCAAACCCATTGTGGCGGCGGCAGCTTCAAGAGTCAGATGAAAAAAGCCGATAAAAGCGGCGCCCATTTTGCCTTGCTGTTGGGCGAGAGCGAAATCGCTGATGGCAATGTAACGGTTAAAGATATGCGTGGCGGTGCAGACCAGCAGACACTGGCTCAAGCCGACGTGTCGGCTTGGCTGGCTGAACACGTAAACTGATCAACTAACATATTAATAGAACAACAACGGACTCGTGTTGGGGATAAATAAGCATGACTGAATTGCGTACGGATGAAGAACAAGCAGAAGCGTTGAAAAAATGGTGGTCAGACAACGGCGCAGGCGTTGTAACTACGATTGCTGTGGTTGCTGCTGGCTGGTTTGGTTGGGGTGCTTGGCAAAACAACCAACAGCAAACTGGTGAAGCGGCTTCTGCTGTTTACAGCCAATTAGTTGAGTTATCTGCGAAACCAGCAGAAAGCCAAGATGCCGCTGCCAAAGCAGAGATGCAAGCATTGGCTGAACAACTAAAAAGCGATTACAGCAGCACTTCTTACGCTGATTTCGGCAGCTTGTTTATTGCCCGTTTTGCTGCAGAAGCCGGTGATTACGACAGTGCTGTTGCTGAGCTGAATGCACTGATTGCTAGCGCTGACAAAGGGCCGATCAAATACACCGCCCAAGCACGCTTAGCCGCTATTTTAGTGCAGCAAGAGAAACTGGATGAAGCTTTAGCAATTGTTACTAATATCCCTGATCCAGCTTATGCGCCGCAATTTGAAGAAACTCGTGGTGATGCTCTGTTCCTGAAGGGTGACAAAGCGGCTGCCCGTGAAGCTTATTTGCGCGCTTTAGGAGCGGCTCAAGAACTGGGTATTAATAATCCAGCGTTGCAACGTAAGGCTGATAGCTTGGCCATCGCTGGAGACGCCTAATGCGTTTGCTTCTTGTCCTGATGATGTCTGCCCTTGTAGGGGCATGTTCAAGCCAGTCGGTTAAATCGCCCACGCTACCGGATACGGATGGCAGTGTTGATTTATCCGTGAGCTGGCGCGCCACTTTAGGTAACGGGCCAGGAAGCAGCTATACGCGTTTGAAAGCCGTTGTGCAGGACGACACAGTCTACGCAGCAGATACATCAGGTATTGTATCTGCTTTGAACTTAGAGAACGGGCGTGAGCGCTGGAGCACACAATTAGACTTCGCTATTTTAGGTGGAGTTAGTGTTGCTGGTGAGCAGTTATTTGTAAGCACAAATGATGGCAGCCTCGTCTGTCTTGATACTGCAACCGGCGATGTCGTTTGGATCACGCAATTGAGCAGTGAAGCGGTTTCTCCTGCATCCACTGATGACGCGCGTGTGTTTGTGCAAACGGTAGATGGTCGTACCTCTGCGTTTGAACGTGCCGATGGTAAACAGGCATGGTCGTATCAAACGGCTGCGCCAGTATTAACCGTACGCGGTACGGGCGCGCCCGTCGTGCTAGAACAATTAGTCGTTACCGGTTTTGCTACCGGTAAAGTGGTGGCTTTAGATAAAGCACTCGGTATACCTCGCTGGAATGTGCGCTTAGCGTCACCTGATGGTCGCTCTGAGTTAGAGCGCTTAGTGGATGTTGATGGCGCGCCGATCTGGGATAACGGCATTCTCTACGCTGCTGCTTATCACGGTAAAATTGCGGCAATTTCTCAAATGGGTGAAACCATTTGGGAAGAAGACGGCTCTAGCTATACCAGCCCAGAGTTAGCGCTTGGTAGCTTGTATCTGACTTTGGAAGACGACAGCATTCAGTCTTACGACATGGTGAATGGTGCTAAAGCGTGGAAACAAACCGCTTTAACGGGTCGTGAAGTTGGACAAGTAACCGCCATCGGCACTCAGTTAGCCGTTGCTGATGGTGAAGGCTATGTTCATACCATGAGTCAGGTTGATGGTCATATAACCGGTCGTATTTTATTGCGTCCTCGTCCCATTCATATGAGTTTCCCAAATCAGGGCGAAGCCACTAACTGGCGCGCACTGCGCGGTAAAGATTTTGGTATCCGTAGTACGCTAGTCGCGACGGATGCTGGCTTATTGGTATACACCAATACTGGTGAGCTACTGTTATTGAACGTTGAGTCTTGATTCGCGTTTAGCGCGCGATGAGAATTAGGCTTTATATATGGGCGGCTAGGGCTGCCCGCAATTCGTGTTATTTTTCTGAGGGTTCCTGAAGATGGTTCCTGTCATAGCGCTGGTCGGGCGTCCGAACGTTGGTAAATCGACATTATTTAACCGCTTAACTAAAACCCGTGATGCACTGGTTGCTGAGATTGCTGGCTTAACTCGCGATCGTAAATACGGTGAAGGCAAAGTGGGTGAGTATCCTTTTATTGTGATTGATACCGGTGGTATCAGTGGGCAAGAAGAGGGTATTGACGAGGCGATGGCGTCACAGAGTTTTCAAGCGATAAAAGAAGCCGACATCGTGTTCTTCATGGTCGATGTTGGCGCTGGTATCACTGCGGGCGATCGTATGATCGCCGATTATTTGCGCCGTAGTGGTAAGTCTGCGTATTTAATTGCGAATAAAATCGACGGTAAAAATCCCGATGTTGTGCTCGCCGAATTCTTCGAATTAGGTATGGGTGAAGCGATTCCGATTGCTGCTGCGCATAACCGTGGTATCACCACATTAATCGATTACGTGATGGAGAAACTTCATCCTAAAGTCGAGCCAGAAGAAGAAACTGGATATCTGCCGGATGAAGCTGAGCGTGCAATTGAACACGAGCAGCTGAATATTAAAGGCACCAAAATTGCCGTGGTCGGTCGTCCGAACGTCGGTAAATCGACGCTGATTAACCGCTTTCTTGGTGAAGATCGTGTAGTGGTGTATGACGAAGCCGGTACAACTCGTGACAGTATTTATATTCCATATGAACGTCATGGTCAGGATTACACCCTGATCGATACGGCGGGTATTCGTCGTCGTAAAAACATTACTGAAGCGGCCGAAAAATTCTCGATTATTAAAACACTGCAAGCCATTCAAGATTGCCATGTGTGTATTTTAGTTTTGGATGCACGCCAAGGTATTGTTGAACAAGATTTACACATGCTGAGCTTTGTTTTGAACTCAGGTCGTGCATTGGTTATCGCCATCAATAAATGGGACGGTATGGATGCCGATGATAAGCAGCGTGTTAAAGATGAAATTGACCGCCGTTTTGGCTTTTTAACCTTTGCCGAAATGCACTTTATTTCTGCCTTGCACGGCACCGGTGTTGGCCATTTGTATGACTCTGTTGACCAGGCTTATGCATCGGCGATGGCGAAATGGCAAACCAATATGCTAACTCGCATTTTAGAAGATGCTGTTGGCAGTCATCAGCCACCGGTGGTTCGTGGGCGTCGACCTAAGTTGCGTTATGCTCACCAAGGTGGATCAAACCCACCGATTATCGTGGTACACGGTAACTTAGCTAATGACTTACCCGAAGATTATCGTCGTTACTTAGCCAATACTTTCCGTCGCGTATTAGAAATTAAAGGTACGCCGATCCGTTTTGAATTCCGCCAAGGTGAAAACCCATTTGCGGACAAAACTAAGGAAGTTAAACACAGTAGTCGTCGTCGTGCAGAAGCGGTTGAACGAACGGCAAACGTGCGTAAGAACAAGATTGAGAAAGCGCGTAAACAGCTGAAAAAGTCCTACCAAAAGCCGAAAGGTTGAGTAGCGCAGCTTCAGTTTAAATAAAAAAACCCGCATTTAAGCGGGTTTTTTTATGGGCGTGGTATTGGTTTATTTACCCGTGAACTTTGCCTCACGGCGCTGCATAAATGACATCACCCCTTCGCGCGCATCGGCGCTGGCAATGATGTTTGGCATGTCATCAAATACATGAGATAGCGCCGTAGTGTCGCCTTCAAAGCGTGCCAGTTTGGATGACCTGAGTGCTGCTTGTACACCTAATGGTGCCGCCGCCGCTATTTTAGTGGCGATCTCGTGTGCCTTATTTGCAAGTTCATCGGCGCTACAAAGTTCTTGTACCATGCCCCAGTCATAAGCTTGCTGTCCGGTAAATTCATCGCCGGTTAATAGATATCGCTGCGCTCGTCCCCAGCCAATTTCTTCGGGCAAGCGTACTGTGCCGCCACCGCAAGGGTAGATGCCACGTTTAACTTCAAGTTGGGCAAAACGAGTTTCGGGTGTGGCGATACGAATATCTGTATTAAGTAATAGCTCTAGACCACTGGTGTAGCACAGACCTTGAGTAGCAATAATTAGCGGCTTGGTTAAACGTTGACCGCTAATGCCATAAGGGTCTAATTCATCGTCTGCTAGCGTTGGCATGACGCCTTTGGCGAATATTGGTGCCCATTTATCGAGTTCTAGCCCCGAGGTAAAATGTTTACCGTTAGCGAGCAAAATACCTACCCGTAATTCAGGGTCATGTTCGAGTTGATAAAGAGCCTTGGCTAAAAGTTTAAACGTATCAATGTCGAGAGCATTGTATTTTTCAGGACGATTAAACGTCATGGTTAAAATATGTTCGCTGGCATTAATCAGTAAGCTACTCATGGTATTGATCCTTTAAAACCAGTTGTCTTGCATATCTAAACATGTTCGATCAAAGCTCGTTAATAAATGCGCTTGATGCTCGACTTCTGGCAACTCCCACAAAATAAAGTAACGCGCGGCTTGGATTTTTCCGGCCATAAAATCGGTATCTTCTTTTGATTCGGAGCTGGCAAAGGTCGAGATAGCTTTTTCAGCCATATCTAACCACAGCCAAGCGATAATGCATTTACCCATCATGTCGAGATAAAGGGCAGAGTTGGCCAGGCCCTCCTTTAATTTGCCACTTTGTAACGCAGAGCCTAATGCCAGCGTGGTTTGCATTAGGGTATTAATGTGTTTTTGATAAACGCCAACTAACTCTACCAATTCACTGTGCTTACCAGCAGCGTGCATGGTTTTCTGAATACGTTTGAGTAACAGCTTTTGGCCAGCGCCGTTCTCTTGCCATAATTTACGGCCCAGTAAATCCAGCGACTGAATACCGTGCGTGCCTTCGTGAATTGGATTTAACCGGTTATCACGGTAGCACTGCTCAACAGGGTACTCACGGGTATAACCCGCACCACCTAAGACTTGAATCGCAAGATCATTGGCACGTGGGCCATAAAACGATGGAAAGGATTTCACTACCGGAGTAAGTAGGTCGAGTAACCGGCCCGAATCCTCATCGCCGCCTGCTTCGTGCTCATCGACTAACCGTGCTGCGAGCATGCATAAGGCTAGTGAGCCTTCGACATAGGATTTTTGCGCTAGCAGCATACGGCGTACGTCTGCGTGCTCAATAATATTGATCTGTTTGCTTTGTGGATCTTTCTCATCAGGGCGACGGCCTTGCGGGCGGTTGCGGGCATAGTCGAGTGATTCCATGTAACCGCGATAACCGATCACAGCGGCTCCTAGGCCAACACCAATACGCGCCTCGTTCATCATTTTGAACATATAGCTAAGGCCGCGACCAGCTTCACCGATCAGATAGCCGTGACAATCGTCTTTTTCGCCAAACGACAACACCGTTGACGTGGTGCCACGGTAGCCCATTTTGTGTAGCAAACCGGCTAACTGCACATCGTTGCGTTGAATGGGTTCGCCGGCCTCATTGGTGATGAATTTAGGCACCAGAAACAGTGAAATACCTTTAACGCCTTGCGGCGCCCCCTGAATGCGAGCAATAACCAAATGAATAATGTTGCTGGTGATATCTTGGTCGCCGCCAGAGATATACATCTTCTGGCCTTTGATGCGGTAGCTACCGTCCTCGTGAGGAATGGCTTTGGTGGTTAAATCCCCCAGCGACGAACCTACATCCGGCTCAGTTAGCGCCATAGTGCCGGCACTGCGCCCGTCGAACATTGCCGGTAGATAGCGGCTTTTTTGTTCGTCATTGCCAAAGGCATTGATTAAGTTAGCGGCCGCCATGGTTAAAAAAGGGTAACCAGCGGTTGATGGGTTGGCGGCAGTGAAGTAGGCCATACAGGCACTATGAACCAAGGCTGGCAGCTGCATACCGCCATCTTCATAGCTATGACGAGCAGATAACAATCCGGAATCCGCAAAGTGCTGCCAAGCAGTTTTTACTTCAGGGATAGTGCTAACACGCTCGCCATCAAATTGTGGCTCGTTGGCATCCGCCTTCGCGTTATGCGGTAAAAAGTAATCGGTAGCAATACGTTCGGCAGTC
This sequence comes from Thalassolituus oleivorans MIL-1, assembly GCF_000355675.1. Taxonomy (NCBI): domain Bacteria; kingdom Pseudomonadati; phylum Pseudomonadota; class Gammaproteobacteria; order Oceanospirillales; family Oceanospirillaceae; genus Thalassolituus; species Thalassolituus oleivorans. The sequence continues at coordinate 1,021,656 of NC_020888.1, forward strand.
GTCAGCACGCTATCAAAAGTCGTGCGGTCGTGTTCTTGATAAGCAGGTAATTGGCAAAGTTCTTCGGCGTTGAATACGGTATTCAGTAAAAAATCCATATCCTTCGAGCTAATGAGTTGCGGCATGCGTGTTGCTCCCGATAAGCGTAAAGCCAAAAAGTCTGGCGTATTGTCTCTTTTTACCAGTATCGGGCTTGTCATGCCGTCTGGTAATTGTCAATATAGCCACAGATAAAGCCATTAGTGACAGATTATGCAAAACATCGTCGTTGTAGGATTTCATAAAGCATTGGCTTCGGCTATTACCGGTGTCGCTGACTTATTGGCCTTGGCCGGAGTTTCTTGGAACCGAATTCAAGGTGAAGAGCCTGAGCGTCTATTCAATGTGCGTATTGCTAGTCCTGATGGCGAGCCTATCCGCTGTATCAATGGCTTGATGCTTGGCGCACACATGAGCTACGACCAGATTACCTCAGCAGACGCTCTGATCGTGCCCTCTATTGGTGGTGTATTTGAAGAAGTGTTGGCGAATGCTGCTCCTACGTTGGAATTACTGCGTCGTGCGGATCGAAATGGTTGGGTGATTGCAGGTAATTGCACAGGTAACTTTCTATTGGCCGAAGCGGGAATACTGGATGGCCGTAGCGCCACGACGCATTGGGGTTTTAAAGAGCAATTTGAGCAACGCTATCCGAAGGTGGATTTAAAGGCCGATCAGTTAATCACTCGCGATGCACATATTTATTGCGCTGGGGGTGGTTTGGCTTGGTTTGATCTAGGTTTGCACATTATCGAGCGCACCGTGGGTTTTGAGGTCGCGATCCAAACCGCAAAGGCCTTCGTTATTGATTATCGTCGCGATAGCCAATTAACCTATTCATTGATGCGCTTAGCGAAACCGCATAAAGATGATCTAGTGAAAGACGTACAGGCATGGTTGGATGAGCATTATTCGGAAACCGTAACCGTAGAGGCACTTGCCGACCGGTTTAATGTGTCCAAACGTACCATTATTCGTCGCTTTAACTCTGCCCTTGATATGCCGCCAAACACCTATGTGCAGTCGATCCGAATAGAAGCCGCGCAAAAGTTACTAGAAGAAACTGAACGCACCGTTGATGTGGTGATGAATGATGTAGGCTACGATGATGCTAGTTCATTCCGGCGTTTGTTTCGCAAGAAAACTGGGCTCACCCCAACAGAGTATCGTCGCCGTTTTAGTCGCCGTTTTTAGTTTGAATAGTCATGAAATGTATTCTTCGATGACCAATTATGCGTAAAACGGTATGCTGCCTCTGGAATTGTTATGGGGCCGTGTAATGAGTTTTTTACGACAGAATGCAGATTGGTTAAGCATGCTTTTTTTAGCGGCTATTTTTGTTGCTTTCCCGCAGATAGACCTAGCCGTCAGCGCAACTTTTTATGATCCTGTAAGCCATTCTTGGCCGTATGCCCACCATCCTATTGCCGATTCTATTTACGCCTTATTTCGTTATGCACCCCATGTGATCGTACCGACGCTCCTGATCGTGATTGGCCTTACTTTTGTTAAGCAAGGTGTTGATGTTAGGCAACGCAAGTCGTGGTTGTTTCTCTTGCTGGTACTGCTTATTGGCCCAGGTATTCTTGTTCATGGTGTATTCAAAGAGGGATTTGATCGCAGTCGTCCCAAAAATATTGAACAATTTGATGGTCCAAATACCTTCACCCCCGCATTTGTTATTTCCGATCATTGTTCTAAGGGCTGCAATTCATTCGTGAGCGGTCACTCAGCGATGGGCTTTTGGTTTATTGCCTTTGCTTGGGTGCTGCGTCGCCGCAGTTGGTTCTGGTTTGGGATAGCGGTTGGAGTAGTGGTTAGCGCGACGCGCATTGTTCAGGGAGGGCATTTCTTGAGTGATACGATATTTGCAGGCTACGTTTGTTACTTCACCTGCCGCGCTTTGGGGTATTGGTTTCTAGGGCGCAGTCGATTGGAGTAGCGTCATAAAGTTCCCTTTAGTGATAGCTTTGGCGCAGGATGCTACTTTTATGGCCATTAAGGGCCTGTTTTACCGTATTGAGTTGGGTAGAATGAGGGTATAGGTTCTTACATAGGATCCTTATCTCCACTTTGCCCAGCGTTTGCTGGGTTTTTTATTTGTGACACAGTTTCTGTGTTTTTGGGTGGCCACGGATGTAGCCACCTTTTTTTATTCTGCCTAACGAGTTAATTACGGGGCTTCGATGCCAACCACCAACCAAGGTGAGTCATCATTGCTGAGATCACGCTCTAAATGCCAAATGTCGAAAATCCCATCTTCTGATTTTTCTAGCTCGTCACGGCAGCGTCCCTTAAACAAGACACTGATATGACGAACACCGTCACTTTCTTCCGCGCGCACAATCTCAGCTTCCAGATCGAGTACTTCGGTTTTTGGTGGCACCATCAAACGATTACGTTGAGCAGCCAATGCGGCATACAGGTCGGCGGCAACGTATTCACGGATCAAATCAAGGTTGCCGTCATTCCACGCTTGTTGCACTAAGCGGTAATGCTCTAGCGAACCATCGATAAAACCGCGAACGTCGAAGTTCTCAGGCAGATCCAACGGAGCTTGATGGCCATTGCCTTGAAAAGAAGACGTGCTATTCGTATTTGGTGTTTGATCAAAGCTTTGTCTCGCATGCGCATGGCCGGCATGTGCTGGTTGCGGCCCACGCATACCTTTTAACAAGCGCATGATGACAAAGAAGGCACCGGCCAGTAGCAAGATATCCATTAGCTGAATGCCTTCAAATGCGCCACTGCCCAACAGATAAGCAAATAGGCCACCAGCAAGTAAACCACCAAGCATGCCACCCATTAGTCCGCCTTTACGACCAGGTTGATTAGATGCTGGCTGTGATGATGGTTTAGCCGGTTGAGCACTTTTATATGGGGTGCTGTATGTTTTGCCAAAGCCGCCGCCGCCAAAGCGTTTAGCTTGAGCTTCGCCACTGACACTGATTAGAAATATAAATGCAGAAAAAACGGTTAAAAAGGTCTTCATATTAGCCTCATCAATAAACTCGGGGGATAACCCTAGTTCTTATACGGATAAATTCATTGTTGCGGTTTTGTCGCCTGACTGCCTTGATGTTAACGCAAAAAAAGAATGAGTGTGCACTTGTTAATGTGTTCGAGTGTTAAATAGACGCTTTAGTTTCCCGCCGTTATTGATTATCTGAGCTTGTTATGTCGAGCTGCCATTTCGCTATACCTGTTGATTTTTAATCAGTCGGTTTATCAATAACCTCGACGTATACTAGCGGTTTTATATTTAGGGTTTCTTATGCGCTTGCAGTGGCACATATTCTGTCGAGTTGTTGATAATTTCGGCGACATCGGTGTGTGTTGGCGCTTAGCTCAGCAGCTCGTACGCGAGCACCAGCAAGTGCTGACCTTATGGGTCGACGATCTCAATAGCTTTAATGCAATTTGCCCTAATGCCTCCACCGCGGCGGCGGAGCAAACGGTCAATGGAGTGGAGATTAGGCATTGGCGAGAAATTGTAGATGTAAGCTTAGCTGCGCATGCGGATGTGGTTATTGAGGCGTTTGCATGTGATTTGCCCGAGGCTTGGTTGGTGAGCATGGCGCAACGCGAACCGCAGCCGCAATGGCTCAATCTTGAGTACTTAAGCGCTGAAGCTTGGACTTTAGATTGTCATCTAGGGTGTTCGCCATTAGCGGGTATGCAGCGGGTGTTTTTCTTTCCTGGCTTTGCGGCCGGAAGCGGCGGCGTTTTAATCGACAATGAATTACTCGCGACAGCGGAAACATTAAAATCCGCAACGGCTCAGCAAACCTTCCTCGCTTCGCTGGGTGTCGTTGAAGATGGCTTATTTGATCGCCGTATTTCTCTTTTTGCCTACGAAAACCCAGCGGTCGAAACCCTGTTGGCGGCGTTGGCTAACGATCCAACGACCAGTCACTTATTCGTGCCAACTGGCCGAGTGACTGCCGATGTCGAGCGTTGGTTGGGCTGGGCATTGATAGAGGGAGCTTCGCTGCAGCGCGGATCGCTAACCATTACCCCTTTGCCTTTTATGTCGCAATTAGAATACGACGGTCTATTGGCGATTTGTGACTTTAACTGTGTTCGTGGCGAAGAATCCTTTGTGCGCTCTCAGGTGCTCGGTAAGCCAACGCTGTGGCATATTTACCCTCAAGATGACAATGCTCATATCGATAAGCTAGAAGCCTTTTTAGAAGTGTATTTGGCTGATGCCGACGTCCAATTGGCAAGCCAGATCTCAGTCTTAAGCTTGCATTGGAATCAGGTGCATGGCGCTATTGGCGATTGGCCTGCGGTGTTGCAACGCCTGCCAATTTGGCAGCAACATGCCGAGGGCTGGCGCCAACACCTTATGTCTAACGGTGACCTTGCATCAAATCTGGTGACGTACGTTAAAAACAGAGTATAGTGCTGGCGATTTTTCTTTAATCGGTAACCGCTATGAAAACTGCTCACGATTTTCGCATCGGACAAGTTCTGAGCCTGAATGGCCAAGCTTGGGTGATCTTGAAAACTGAATTCAACAAGTCGGGTCGTAACTCGGCTGTTGTAAAAATGAAATTGAAGAACTTGATTACTGGTGCTTCTCAAGAACCTGTTTTCAAGGCAGATGATAAGTTAGAGCCTATCATCCTAGAACGCAGCAAGGTGACTTACTCATATTTCGCTGATCCTCTTTACGTCTTTATGGACGAAGAGTACAACCAAGTCGAAATGGAAAAAGAAAACCTAGGTGAAGCTTTACCATACATCATTGATGGTATGACCGAAGTGTGTGAAGTGACCTTCTACGAAGGCAAAGCAATCAGCATTGAATTGCCAACCACTATCGTGCGTAAGGTTTCTTACACAGAGCCTTCAGCTCGTGGCGACACCAGCGGCAAGGTCATGAAATTGGCAACACTAGAAAACGGTACTGAGATTCAAGTCGCATCATTCATTGAGATTGATGAAGACATCGAAATCGACACTCGTACGGGTGAATTCAAAGGCCGTGCTAAAAAATAAGCTCGCTTTTGTTTTGCCATAAAAAAACGCCAGCCGATGCTGGCGTTTTTTATGCGCGCTTACTTGTCGTTTTAACACTTAGGTAAAACGCGATCTAAGTAAGTTCAGGCAACACCCATCGCTAAACCAGCAACTGCAATTCCAGCACCGGCGATGCGACGGCTCACATCCGCTGCTTTATTATGGCCTAACATAGCCAAACCAAAACCAATGGCATGGAGTAGGGCTGTCGCTAGAATAAAGCCGGCACCATAGGTGAACAGCGTACTCATCATCGGCATTTCTGCACCGTGTGCTAAGCCATGAAATAGCGCGAATGTTCCTGCGACTGCTCCAGCAATAACAGCCGAGCTGCTTACTTTAAATGCAATCATTGCACCGAATGCTACGACAGAAGCAATAATCATAAACTCAGTAATCGCCAAGCTATTACTTACACCAATAATGGCACCTACGGCCATCATGGCAACGAAGGTAACTGGCGTGGTCCAGCGAGCAGCCCCCACTTGTCGTGCCGACCAAAGGCCAACTGCGAGCATCGCCAGTAGGTGATCCAAGCCCATAAATGGATGAGCAATACCGGCGCTAAAGCTGCTAGTGCCATGGCCCGTGTGGGCAAAAGCGGCGGCGGGGAGTAATAATGCTGCCGCGGTGATGATGATTTTTTTCATACATTTCTCCATTAGAATTTTTAGTAAATTCAACTTGTTAAAATCAGCTTGGCGTTTAAACCACGGCTTTTGCAGGTGGTAATGTTTTTTGCTCTAACATGCCTTCGGTAATAATAAATTGGATAATGTCATCCAATCCTTCTGCCTTTTTCAAATTAGAGAAAACAAATGGACGCTCGCCGCGCATCTTTTTGGCATCACGATCCATCACTTCGAGTGACGCGCCAACCAGCGGGGCTAAATCGGTTTTATTAATCACCAATAAATCGGAACGGGTAATACCTGGCCCACCTTTACGTGGGATTTTATCGCCAGCGGATACGTCAATAACGTAAATGGTCAGGTCGGATAATTCAGGGCTAAAGGTTGCACTGAGATTGTCGCCGCCGCTTTCGACAAAGACTAAATCCAAGTTTTCATGGCGCTTCATTAATTCATCAATCGCGGCCAAATTCATCGAGGCATCTTCGCGAATGGCGGTATGCGGGCAACCACCGGTTTCCACGCCCATAATACGATCCGCCGACAGCGCTTCGTTGCGGGTTAAAAATTCGGCATCTTCTTTGGTGTAAATATCATTGGTGACGACGGCAATATTGTAGTGATCGCGTAAAGCGGTACATAGTGAACGTAATAGGGCTGTTTTGCCTGAGCCAACTGGGCCGCCAACACCAATGCGTAATGTTTGTTTTTTCATTAAATAACTCTCCGTTGAATCTTACGCCCGTTCATGAACGGAACAAGCGTGTGTATTGGGTTTCATGTCGTGCGCTGGCAATGGCCAACGCGGGTAGTGAGCCGCCGATATCGTCTTCCTCTACCTGCATAGCCGTGGCTATTGTTGCCGGTATTAGGCGCTGTAAATCACTTAATAATTGCTGTGCTTGGGTTTGCCCAAGCGGCACTAATTTAGTAGCCGCGGCGATTTGATTTTCTAACCAGCTCCATGCCAATCCGGTTGCTGCGGCATTAAATGGAATGCCCCATTGCACTGCGGGTAGGGCATAGAGAGCGACATAGCTAATGCCGCTTTCGCATTCTGTTACGGCGGCGGGTAAAGGTACTTCAATGGACTTTAATACTCGCACTAAGGCTTCCCCCATGGCGGTATCGGTAAGACGCAGCTCGCGGGTTTCACGGCTAGCCAAAATTAAATCATTCCATTTTAGCCATGCGGTTTCGTCGCCAGTGGCAATGGCGTGCATGGCACCGTGCAATACCGGCAAATCAATAAGCGCTATGGTTTCTTGCAATTGAATCGACAACCAATCGCGCGTCGCTTGCATGGTAGTGACCCAGCCACATTCCACCGCGTATTCCAGACCTTGAGAAAACGCATAACCACCCACCGGTAAGCTCACACTCGACAGCTGCAATAAACGCAGTAAAGCCGGTGTGCTTAATTCCTCAGCAGGTTGGTTAATGGTGTTAGTGGTCATGGTGGTGATGGCCTCCGTGATCATGACCATCATGGTTATGTCCACCGTGATTGTGACCATAGCCCGGCGCATAAGCGCCTGATTCAGGTACAAATACCGCGTTTTCATGACTGACAATTAAGCCCAGTAAATGCAGCATATCTTCCAGAACGTGATCGGGTTGAATGCGCAACCAACGGTCGCCGACTTCAACTTTTACATGACGATTGCCGAGGTGATAGCAGGCTTTAGCAAAGGCTTGCCAATCGTCGCAACTGGCGTGGGCAATGGCTTCTACCGCGCCTTCGATTTTCACGATTTTGCCGCATGTAGCCTTTAAATATTCGCCCACCAATAAGGGTTTACCGCGCTCTAAAAATAGGCGTACTTCTTCACCATCGGTACTGGTTAATTTCAACCGACCACGGTCGCGCTGCTCGTAAGTTAATACGACGGTTGCACTAACCGGATCATGACAATGAGTGCCGAGGCGCTCGTAGACTTCCAGCATGAAGGCTGTCCTTTTTAAAATAAGTTGTATAGCTGTGCCAGTGGTAATTCAGTTGCTGGCTCACAGGTCAGCAACTCGCCATCGGCACGTACTTCATAGGTTTGAGGGTCCACCGTAATGGTTGGCATCCAATTGTTTAATACCATGTCGGATTTACGAATATTGCGCGTATTTTTGCACTCAGCCAAAGTACGGTGTAAGCCGAGTTTGGTACCCACATCATTCTTTAATGCCGCGCCCGACACAAAGGTTAAACTGGTGGCGGCGGCGGCACGTCCAAGCGCTCCAAACATCATGCGATAGTGCACCGGTTGTGGTGTAGGAATCGAGGCATTAGGGTCGCCCATCGGCGCGGCTGCAATCATGCCACCTTTAATAATCATTGATGGCTTAACCGCAAAAAATGCTGGTTTCCATAACACTAAATCCGCCAGCTTACCTTTTTCGATAGAGCCAATTTCGTGCGACATACCATGGGCGATGGCAGGGTTTATTGTGTATTTAGAAATATAGCGACGAGCGCGGAAGTTATCCGCGCCGAGTGTTTCGTCTTCAGGCAATAAACCAAATTGGGTTTTCATTTTATGCGCGGTTTGCCATGTGCGGGTAATGACTTCACCGACGCGCCCCATAGCTTGGGAATCGGATGAAATCATGCTGAAGGCACCACGGTCGTGGAATAAATCTTCGGCAGCGATGGTTTCTTTACGAATGCGCGAATCGGCAAAAGCCACGTCTTCTGGAATGCTGCTATCAAGGTGGTGGCACACCATCAGCATATCGAGATGTTCGTCTACCGTGTTTGCCGTGTACGGGCGAGTCGGGTTGGTTGAAGACGGCAATACATTCGGGTAGCCACACGCGCGAATAATGTCCGGAGCATGACCACCGCCAGCACCTTCGGTGTGGTAGGTGTGAATAACGCGATCTTTAAATGCGCCAATGGTGTCGTCAACAAAACCCGACTCGTTAAGCGTGTCGGTATGGATGGCTACTTGCACGTCGTATTTTTCTGCAACACTTAAACAGCAATCAATCGACGCTGGTGTGGTGCCCCAATCTTCGTGCAGTTTTAAACCGCAGGCACCGGCTTCTAATTGTTCTTCTAACGCCGCAGGCAAGCTGGCGTTTCCTTTGCCGAGGAAGCCAAAGTTCATCGGTAAGTCATCGGTGGCTTGTAGCATTTTACCGATATACCAAGGACCGGAGGTACAAGTGGTAGCATTGGTGCCCGTTGCTGGGCCTGTACCACCACCGATCATGGTGGTAACACCGCTCATTAAGGCTTCTTCGACTTGCTGAGGGCAAATAAAGTGAATGTGAGCGTCGATACCACCGGCGGTTAAAATTGAACCCTCACCGGCAATTACTTCAGTACCTGGGCCGATAATAATGTCGATATTATCTTGGATGTCGGGATTACCGGCTTTACCGATGGCAAAGATGCGGCCATTCTTAATACCGACATCGCCTTTTACAATACCCCAGTGATCGAGTACCACGGCATTGGTAATAACCAAGTCTACCGCCACGTCGTTGGTGTATTGGCTTTGACCCATGCCATCTCGAATGACTTTGCCGCCACCGAATTTTACTTCGTCGCCGTAGGTGGTGAAGTCTTTTTCAATTTGAATAAAGAGTTCGGTGTCGCCTAAACGCACGCGGTCGCCAGTGGTTGGGCCAAACATTTGCGCGTAGGAAGTGCGATCCATGGTTTTCTTGCTGGTATCTTGGCTCATGCTGATTCTCCATCCAAACTGCCCATCACATCGCCACGGAAACCGTAAACTTTACGGTCGCCCACATACGCCACTAATTCCACTTCACGGCCTTGACCCGGTTCAAACCGCACCGCCGTACCAGAGGCAATATTTAGCCGAAATCCTCTGGTTTTTTCACGCTCGAACGACAGCGCCATATTGGTTTCATAAAAGTGATAATGCGAACCCACTTGCACCGGACGGTCGCCAGTATTCTCAACCCGCAGCGTAATGGTCGGGCGGCCTTCATTAAGAAGGATATCGCCTTCACCGACGATAATTTCACCTGGAATCATGTTTTTATCTCCGCTTTACACTATGGGTTCGTGAACAGTGACTAATTTAGTTCCATCGGGAAAGGTCGCTTCCACTTGTACTTCGTGGATTAACTCAGGCACGCCCGGCATCACTTGATCGGATGTTAGTAGCGTTTTGCCGTAGCTCATTAATTCGGCTACGGTTTTACCATCGCGTGCACCTTCAATGATTTCCATCGAAAGATAGGCCATGGCTTCTGGATAATTTAATTTTAAGCCGCGATTAAGCCGACGTTCGGCTAATAAAGCTGCGGTAAAAATCAGCAGCTTATCTTTTTCGCGTGGTAGTAATTCCATCATTCACCTCGGTGTTAATAATTAGCGCATGAGCGCCAAATTAAATGAATTTAAGTCGCCCAGATGCGTGGTGCACAGGCCGGTCGCTGTAATAAATGTGGTCGGATGAGTGACCAAGCCTCGACCAACAACTGGCGTGCTTTTTCGCTACAGGTGCCCAGATAACGCACAGTTAATATTTCCCCATTCAACGTCACACCGGCGAGTTCGTTTTCGCACAAGGCCTGTAATGCGCCCATCAGCTCGTCGGGTAATGGTGCGGAAAATGGCCCAGCAACTAATAGCCCGTGTACTGGATGGCCGCGAAAACCGGCTGCCGCATTGAGGTGGCTATTTTGCTCAGGCGATAAATTCAGGCGTTCGTTAAAAATTAACCGCCCTTGATTATAAAGACGCAGCCCTTGTTTTAAATGCGTCGTTTGCCCTAGGTCGTCGAGGCGCGCTTCATTGGCAGGTAAGCCCAGACTGACAATATCCCAACCGATAAAGCGGCTGTTGTTGCCTAGGTGCACATTGGTTTGCAGGCGCGCGCGCGAAGAGGGGAAGAGAATCGTCTCCAGAGGCATCCATTCCAGTACGGCATCGTCGTCTATTGTTAGTTCTACTTGTTGCTGTTGCAGCAGGCCATCGCTGCGTGCGCGATAGACCCGACCAGCACCGGGAGTGGTAATCAGTGCATGACTGTGTGATTCGGCATGAGCGCTGATGGCAAGAAAATCGCCCGATACCATGCCACCCGGAGGATGAAGCAAATACACATGGGCGCAATCTGGGCCTTCGGGATAAAACGGTTTTTGTACGTACAGCGGACCGTTGTGTTCACTGCGAACTAAACGCGAGCCGCGTTCGGTGCGACGAAAACCGAGACTGAGCGAAGCACGCCAGCTTGAAGCATTAGTAATATTTAAATTCGGTGGCGGAACAGGCAGATTCAAGCCGTTTCTCCTGTGCGGCTGAGCAGCGGTTTGAACCCTAATTAGGAACGTGCGCCGTTATGTTGCAATCACTTTACAACTGTCTCAGGGGGGAGGCAAACCCATAGATGATTTAAAACTGGGCGCAAAGTTGCCAATTAAAAAAAACTGGATGGTTTTATCTAAGTTATTGAAAATTAGAAGGTTTCGAACAGATTTTAAGGCGTAAGAGAATGTTAGGCAGAGGGGAGTTTTTGCGGAATCGGTGTTGCTATTCAGAGGCTGATCATCAGGTAGCTGAGTGGCTACCTGATGATCAAACAGTGTTACATCACACGCATACCCGGCTGAGCACCATCGTGTGGTTCTAGCAACCAGATGTCTGATCCGCCCGGACCAGCAGCCAGCACCATGCCTTCGGACATGCCGAACTTCATTTTGCGTGGTGCTAAGTTAGCGACCATCACGGTTAACTTGCCTTCAAGGTCTTCTGGCTTATAAGCCGATTTAATACCCGAGAACACGTTACGCAGTTCGCCATTGCCGATATCTAAGGTCAGTTGCAGCAGTTTGTCTGCGCCCTCCACGTGATCGGCTTTAACGATACGAGCAATACGTAAATCGACTTTAGCAAAATCGGGAAACTCGATGGTTTCAGCAATGGCTTCAGAACCGTCTTCACGAGTTGCTGGGCCTTTGGCTTTTTTCTCGTCCTTTTTACTACCGTCTTTTTTGGCGTCTTTCTTTGCCGCCGTTTTGTCTTCTTTTTGTGTTGAAGTACCGGCTTCTTTTGCCAAAAGCTCTTGGGTGTCGAACAGGATAGCGTTGACCTTATCCATTTCTGCGCGGTTAAGCATCGGCTTAAACTTGTTAATAGTATGGCCCAATAAAATAGCGCGATTATCCCATTGCAAATTATCGAGGTTCATAAATTCACAAGTTTTTTGCGCTAATTCTGGTAATACTGGCGCAAGGTAAGTCATCAATTGACGGAACAAGTTGAGGGCTACCGAGCATACATCCAGAACTTCTTGTTCACGGCCTTCTTCTTTGGCCATCGCCCAAGGCGCTTTTTCTTGGATGTATTCGTTAGCGCGATCGGCCAGTGTCATGATTTCTTTCATGGCGCGACCAAACTCGCGTTTTTCGTAGAAATCGGCAATCACATCACCGCGATCAATAAAGCTTTGCAGCATTTCCGGCTCGGCACATTGGCTGCTTAACTGACCACCGGCTTTCATCACAAAGCTAGCACTACGACTCGCGATATTAACCAGTTTATTCACGAGGTCGGAGTTTACGCGCTGTACAAAGTCTTCTAGGTTTAAATCGAAATCATCGACGCTGGAGCTTAACTTGGCTGCAAAGTAGTAGCGTAAATAAGTCGGATTTAAATGATCCAAATAGGTACGGGCGGTAATAAAGGTGCCACGCGACTTGGACATTTTGGCACCGTTCACAGTGACGAAGCCGTGTGCGTTTACCGCCGTTGGGGTACGGTATTCTGCTGCCGTGAGCATGGATGGCCAGAACAACGCATGGAAGTTAATAATGTCTTTGCCGATAAAGTGATACACCTCGGCTTCAGAACCGACCTTCCAGTAATCGTCAAAGTTTAAATCGTCACGACGGTCGCATAAATTTTTAAAGCTCGCCATGTAGCCGATTGGTGCATCGAGCCAAACATAAAAATATTTGCCCGGTGCATCTGGAATTTCGAAACCAAAGTAAGGCGCGTCGCGAGATATATCCCATTCTTGCAGGCCGCTATCTAGCCATTCGGCCAACTTGTTAGCCACTTCGTCTTGTAGCGTGCCAGAGCGTGTCCACTCTTGTAAAAAGCTCTGGAATTCGGGCAACTTAAAGAAGAAATGCTCAGATTCTTTTTCAACGGGAGTAGCACCCGAAATAACCGAAAAAGGATTTTTTAATTCTGCCGGAGTGTAAGTTGCACCACAGACCTCGCAGTTGTCGCCATATTGATCGCCAGCACCACACTTAGGGCATTCGCCTTTGATGTAACGGTCGGCTAAGAAAATCTCTTTTACCGGATCAAATAATTGCTTGATGCTGCGCGTGGCTATGTAGCCTTTGTCGCGGCAGGCTTTATAAATCTCAGCCGATAGCACACGGTTCTCTTCGCTATGCGTGCTATGAAAATTGTCGAACGCAATTTGGAAATCGGCGAAGTCTTTTTCGTGCTCGGCTTTTACTCGTGCAATTTGTTCTTCTGGTGAGATGCCTTCTTTTTCTGCGCGCAACATAATTGCGGTGCCGTGCGCATCGTCGGCACAGACGTAGGTGCACTGATGGCCACGCGATTTTTGAAAGCGAACCCAAATATCAGTTTGAATGTATTCCAACAAATGCCCAAGGTGGATAGAACCGTTGGCATAAGGAAGGGCGCTGGTGACTAGGATGTTACGAGAGTTCTGTGCGGTCATGACAATTCGCTACGGGTTGCTCAAAGAAAGGGCGCCATTGTAACGGGTATTACGTTCGGCTTCACGCCCCAAGATAGATCTCTTCGGGCGTGAAGTTATTGAGGCATGTTATTCGTGGTGATCAGCGACCCTAGGATCAAGCGTCACCTTGGCGGTGCGGATGGTATTGTCTTTAATTTGCATGATCTCGATACGATAGCGGCCAATGAGCAAGCAGACTGGCGCCTCGGGAATGTGTTCGAGCATTTCTACAATTAATCCACTGATGGATTTTGGTCCATCGGTGGGCAAATCCCACTTCAGCGCGCGATTGACGTCACGCACATAGGCCGTGCCATCGACAATAAAGCTGCCATCTTCTTGCGGATGTACATCGGGAGAACTGCTGGAGGCGACATCGGTAGTAAATTCACCCACGATCTCTTCTAAGATATCTTCCAAGGTACAAATACCTTGAACATCGCCATACTCATCAACCACCAGTGCAATACGGCGCTGGTTTTTCTGGAAATTGAATAGCTGAGTGTGCAGCGGTGTACTTTCAGGAATGAAATACGGTTCGCGGCAAATTTCTTCGATATCGGCTTTGAGATACTCGCCCGATGATAAAAAGCGACTGATATTGCGGGTGTGCAAAATACCCACTACGTTATTGATATCACCACGGAATACCGGCAAGCGCGTATGTTGTGTGGTACGCAGTTGCTGAATCACTTCACTGAGCGAATCATCTAAATCAATCCCCATTACCTCGTTACGCGGCACCATAATGTCGTTAACCGTCATCTTCTCTAAATCGAGAATACTGATCAGCATATGTTGGTGGCGCTTCGGGATCATAGTTCCGGCTTCACGTACCACAGTGCGCAATTCTTCGGTGCTGAGGTTATCTGGGGTAGTGTTATTGACATCAATGCGGATGATTTTTAACAGCGCATTGGCAATGGTGTTCACGAACCATACAAAAGGGTGCAGAGCCCACTGTAATGGAATCAATAACCGCGCAGCAGGAAAGGCAATTCGTTCCGGCATGATTGCAGCTAATGTTTTCGGCGTTAATTCGGCAAAAATAAGGACCACCAAGGTAAATAAAATGGTGTTCACAAATACCGCAAGATCGGGATTGTCCGGCCATAACCGCTGGCTAATGATGGTGGCTAACGCGGCTGCGGCAAAGTTAACTAGGTTGTTACCAGTAAGAATGGTGCCGATTAAACGATCGGGCTTTTCCAACAACTTAGAAGCACGCATGGCACCTTTGTGCTTGCTCTTGGCCATATGGCGCAAGCGATAGCGGTTGAGCGACATCATTCCAGTTTCGGAACTGGAGAAGAATCCTGACATAACTATCAGGAGAGCAAGTATGCCGAATAGCATACTTAAGGGGACGTCATTCAAGACGGTATCCTTTTATAATTTCGATCCCGCCATCATAGGGTGTAGGTCTCAACTGTCAACAGACAGAGAGGTTAGTCAGTGCTAAATCGCTTCAGCTCTGACTATAGCGGCGATACATGCAAAATAACTTCGAGGACAAAGCGCGAACCAAAATACGACATGACCAAGAAGCCTGTGCCAACAAGAGTCCAACGGCTAGCGATAACGCCGCGCCAGCCAAAGCGATAACGGCCAAACAATAATCCCGCGAAGACTAGCCAGCCGATGCAACCAAAAGCTACTTTGTGGATCAGGTGCTGACCTTTTATGTCGATGACGTGTGGCCATCCGATAGCAAAGGCTGCTGTTAATAAAATCATGCCTAACCAGATCATTTCGAATAACAATACATCCATGGTTTGCAGCGACGGCAGCGCTTGAACTAGGCCGCGAGTTTGATGTTTACGTAAGTGCTGGTCTTGTAGCATCACTAGTACTGCTTGCATGGATGCGATGGTAAAGGTGCTGTAGGCCAGAATCGACAGCAAGATATGCCACGTAAGGCCGTAACTCAGCTCGGTGAAAATAACGATCTGATGAAAAATAGAGGCGGTTAGTAATATCACTGCAGCCATGGGTAACAAGCCAATCAGCAAGTTATCGACCGGTTTGCGCCAGCTAGAGAAGAGCAGCAGTAAGGTAATGACCAGAGAAATCAAAGAGCCCACTTGTAAAAAGGCCAAGTTTATTTCATCGCCCTTGAACATAGTGGCCGCTACATAGCCAATGTGCAGAAGCGCTGCGATAGCGGTACAGCTGCGCACTAAACCACGAGAATTTTGGCGGCGGCCGGTAGCCACTAACCATTGCACAAAGGCTGCAAAAATATAGAAACCAGCAGCAGGGGCTGCCAATGCGAATCCAGACATTGTGATTCCTCAAAAAGATAGCCGCAGTGTCGCACATGGCGACACTCGGTAAAAGATGCATTAGCGGAGTTTGGGAGTAGAACCGCAACGCGCTATACTGCCGGCTGTTTTGTATTTGGCAGAGTCATCGAGATGTTTGAGAGCCTCACGGACCGCCTTGGCAGTGCCCTTAAAGGGATAACTGGCCAGGCGAAGTTAACAGAAGACAATATAAAAGGCACCGTGCGCGAAGTGCGTATGGCCTTGTTGGAAGCCGACGTTGCATTACCAGTGGTAAAAGCCTTCACCGATCAGGTGAAAGAGCGTGCTATCGGCACTGATGTCATGAAGAGCCTAAATCCGGGCCAAGCGTTTTTGAAAATCGTCCATGACGAACTTCAAGCGGTGATGGGTGAGGCCAACGAGAAGTTGAACCTTGCCACCCAACCGCCTGCCGTCATCTTAATGGCGGGTTTGCAGGGGGCGGGTAAAACGACCACTGTTGCTAAGCTGGCTAAGTATCTGGCTGAGCGCGAGAAGAAAAAGGTCATGGTCGTTTCTGCTGACGTCTATCGCCCTGCGGCGATTAAGCAGCTAGAAACGTTAGCTAAAGAAGTGGGCGCACAATTCTTCCCATCTTCTGGTGATCAAAAACCATTAGATATCGCCCGCAACGCCATTGATGCCGCTAAGCGCGCGCACGTTGATGTGTTGCTGGTGGATACCGCCGGTCGTTTGGCCGTTGACGAAGCCATGATGGCTGAAATTCAAGCGTTACACGCAGGTATCAAACCGGTTGAAACCTTGTTCGTGGTTGATGCCATGACGGGTCAGGATGCCGCGAACACCGCAAAGGCGTTTAACGATGCCTTACCGCTAACGGGTGTTATCTTAACCAAAGCGGATGGTGATGCACGTGGCGGTGCCGCTCTGTCGGTGCGTCATATCACAGGTAAGCCAATCAAGTTTATGGGTATGGGCGAAAAGGTTGATGCCTTAGAACCATTCCACCCTGATCGTGTTGCTTCCCGTATTTTGGATTTGGGCGATATTCTTACCCTGATCGAAGAAGCCGAACGTAAGATCGACAAGTCGAAGGCGGATAAGCTCGCCAAGAAGATGAAGTCGGGCAAGGGCTTCGATCTTGAAGACTTCCTTGATCAAATTCAGCAAATGAAAAACATGGGCGGTTTAACCGGCATGCTCGATAAGTTACCGGGCATGGGTAACATGGGCGCCATGGCCAAACAAACCGACGCTGCGGAAAAACAATTCAAGCAAATGGAGTCGATTATTTTCTCCATGACGCCCGATGAACGTCGCTTCCCCGATAAAATCAATGGCTCACGCAAAAAGCGTATTACTGCTGGTTCTGGTACCGAAATTCAGGATCTTAACCGTTTGCTCAAGCAACATAAGCAAATGCAAAAGATGATGAAGAAAGTATCGGCCAAAGGCGGTATGGCAAAAATGATGCGCGCTATGGGTGGAATGGGCGGTGGTGGCGGAATGCCTCCCGGTGGTATGCCACCCATGATGCGATAATCGTACTGATGATCGCAAAAACGGCTAGCCTTTTGGGTTGGCCGTTTTTTTGCCTAAAAGATATATTGTTTCGTATATGAATCTAATAATCCCACTGGTTCGCCCATTGTTGGTTTAAATAGAATGTTATGATAGCGGAAATCCAATGACTCACTGGAGGAGTATTTAGAATGAAGCGGACAAACGCTTACACGTCATTGCTTATAATTTTGTTTTTCTCATCTTTTACTCAAGCCGCGACTATGCGTCAGCAAGGCGACTGGTATGCATACTGGGGCTGGAACAACGCTACCTATTCCGATAGTGATATCCATTTTAAGGGCGAAGATCACGATTTCACCTTGTATAACGTTAGTGCCCGTGACCATCAGACTGAATTAAGCGGTAGGGAGGTACATCACTCCTATCTCAATCCATTTCGCATGACTATTCCGCAATACAATTGGCGTTTTGGTTATTTTGTTACCAATAATTGGTCTGTATCTTTGGGCTTCGACCATATGAAATACGTTATGGTACAAGATCAAACCGTCGATATTAGCGGTACAATTTTAAAACCTGGATTTGCACGTACAGATCCAGCATTAGGCCAAAAGCAGCTAACCGACGATTTTTTAACGTACGAGCATACTGATGGCTTTAACATGATTTCGTTAGAGACCGAAGGGTATTTGCCGGTATGGCAGTGGCAAGATAAGTTTGATGTTGCGTTATTTGCCGGCGGCGGCGGCGGTGTGCTGTTTCCAAAAAGTAACGTAAAGCTATTGAGTGGTGAGCGTAACGACGAATGGCATGTAGCCGGTTATGCCTCCGTGCTGAAATTGGGTATCGAAGCCACGGTTTGGAAGCGAGTATTTGTGCGCTTTTTAGGTAAATTCGGTTATGCCGATATGAGCGACGTACTTACCAGCAATAAAGGCGACAAGGCCGATCAAACTTTTTACTTCGATGAGTATATTGGTTCGGTGGGCTACCGCTTCTAAGCTGTCGTTTTCTGGTAATCTACCTCCTAGGTTCAGCGCAGGATTGAGTGGAGGTAGATTATGTGGATTCAACGCACGATAACATTAAAGCCGTATGCTCGCGGTTTTCATTTAATTACCTCCGCAATAGAACAGCAACTGCCTGAATTAAGCCAAATTCAAGCCGGTCTGCTGCACGTATTTATTCAACACACCTCAGCCTCGCTTACTATTAATGAAAACGCGGACCCAACCGTACGCGGTGATTTCGAACGGGTATTTAATCGCCTAGTACCCGAGAATCAGCCTTACTATCAGCACAATGATGAAGGCTCGGATGATTTGCCCGCGCATATTAAAACTAGTTTGTTGGGGCCATCGGTCACTATTCCGATTACCAATGGGCAATTAAACCTGGGCACATGGCAGGGCGTTTACTTGTGCGAACACCGCGATTATGGCGGCAGTAGAAGACTGGTGCTGACAGTGAATGGTGAGTGATGGCTATCTTTAATATGGATATATACGGCTGATCACTGATTCAACTTGTGATACTTGAAGCCATCCCATCCAGCCTTTCTTTCGTCTTTTCCCATTTTGGCATGACTTTACTCATTAGCCGGTAAAATCGTTCGCTGTGATTATGTTCAGCTATGTGGCAGAGCTCGTGCAAAATCACGTAGTCAATACACTCGCGAGGCGCTTTAACCAAGTGAGGGTTCAGGGTGATCCGGCCATTGGGGGAACAGCTGCCCCATTGGGTTTGCATCGTCAGAATACGCAGAGGAGGGCAATCAGTTACCCAAAGTGCTTGTTCTAGCATGGCATCTAAGCGTTTAGCGAAGATTTCTTTTGCGCGTGCTTTATACCAATCAGCCAGTAGCGTTTTTATTTTTTCGGCACTTTTAATTTTTACCGATACCTCCAGCTTTCCTCGAAGCAGTTTGACTCCCTGAGCTTGCTCCGGTGCTTCTATTACTTTTAATAGGTACTGTTTACCTAAGTAATAATGGCTTTCGCCACTGATGTATTGGCGCGGCGTAATGTGCTCAAGTTGTTTGCGAAAATCACGTAGTTTTTCATAGATCCAGCGGCTACGTTTTTTTACTGCACTGAGTACCATCTCGTTGTCGGCATCTTCAGGAGCAGACACGACTACTCGGCAATCGGGGTGAACCTTAATCAGCACTTTGCTCGTGGCTTGGGGGCGTTTAACACGCTCAAACGCAATCTGCTGATCACCGTAACGAAAGCTCATAAGCTGGCGGTTGGCTTTAATCGGTACGTTCATAGGTCGTCAGAGATCACTTAAGCCAACACGAGTAATTTGCACAATCATCTCTACCAGTTTCTTGGCTTGATCCATACCACCGCCAATGGATTTGCACTCCTGAAATAATCGTGGCAGCAATTGCTTACGGATATCGGCTTCGATATTTTGTGGATTGATAGAGTTTTCCGTCACCGACGTTTCTACCGCTTGGTCAATTTCAAACGCCAGCTTTATCCACTTATCCTGCACTTGCTGATCCGTGGTCATTTCTGGAGAGGCGAAAGCGTCTGGTAATACCTTTTTGAATACACCAAAGTAGGCCTGTGCATGACGATTTCCGGCAAACACATTCGGAATATCGTTTAAGCGTCTGTCTTGAACTTGCGCTTCAAACTCACGGAACAGCATGTACTGTTTTAATGGGTGATCGAACAGCTTTTCGGCTTCTTCAATGGCCTGACGCAGCAATTTGGAAAAAGCCTCTTGGGCATACGGGTCGTCTTGCAAGCCTTGCTCGATCATTTTCGCGACACGGGTTTTAATGATGTCGGTTTCGTTGCGAGTTTTTTCCTCACCCCAATCTTTCGGCTTTTGTTTCTGGCCCATTTTTCCCACTTCATAAACACCGCCAGGTTCTTTTACTTCGACACCAACCACATGTTTATCCAGCAGCTTCTTCACTTGCTCAGCATATTCGTCGTAATCAACTCGCTCGCCAGTATCTTGCTGAATAGTTTGGCGTAAGTTAGAAAGCTCTTTGACCGTCTGTTTATAGCGATGGCGATCATCATCGCTAAAACTCTTATCTTCATAAAATGTAGCGGATTGCAGAGCAATCTTTAAGCAGCTCGCAAAGGCCGTTAGCGCCTCATAAAAGTCTTCGCGTTTTTTCAGGTTTACATCAACCAGTTCGCCAGCAACACCGGCCAACGGGTCGCCGCTAGTCTCTTTAATTCGCGGCACTAAAACCTGACGTAACTGCTCAATATCGCTCTTATTTTTTACACCATCAAAAATCGCCCATAACTGTTTATAAAGCTGTGGTAAGCGTTTGTACTCCGTACTCATTTGGTTGTACAAACCCGCAATGTCATTAATGTCGTAACCACCTTGAGTACGAGAAGCCAAATCTTGATACTTTTGAATCGTTGTATCCAGCTCAGATAAAATCCCGCGATAATCAATCAGTAAGCCAAACTTCTTCAATGGGTGTAGGCGGTTTACTCGTGCGATGGCTTGAATTAAATTGTGTTCTTTTAGAGGTTTATCGATATACAGTACCGTGTTTTTTGGCTCGTCAAATCCCGTTAGCAGCTTATCGACCACAATAAGAATTTTTAACGCATCATCGTTCTCAAACCGCTCAATCAAATGTTTGGTGTAAGCTTTTTCATCCTCTTTACCGACATTGTCTTTCCACCATTGGGTGACTTCCGGGGTTGTCGCTTCATCAACTGCGGTATTACCTTCACGCGTATCGGGAGCACTCATCACCACGGCCGATTCAAACAGGCCGGCTTCATCTAGGAACTTCTTGTACTTAATGGCAGAGGCCTTGTTTTCGCAGGCCAACTGACCCTTTAGGCCTTCGGTAATGTTTTTAACAAAGTGGTTCGCAATATCCAATGCAATCAAACGGATACGATCGTCGGCTTCATACACCTGACCTTTTTTCGCAAATTTTCGCTTTAAGTCGGCTTTTTGATTGGCCGTTAAACCTTCTGTAATACGCTCAAACCAGCTATCAATCGCGCGCTCATTGACATCTAAATCGGGGATTCGCTCCTCGTATAGCAAAGGCGTAACGGTTTGATCTTCTACGGCGCGCTGCATCGTGTAGGCATGCACAATAGGGCCAAATTTATTCGTGGTTTTATCATCTTTTAATAATGGCGTACCGGTAAACGCGACAAACGCCGCATTGGGCAATGCCAGCTTCATGCGAATATGATTCTCGCCACCTTGGCTGCGGTGACCTTCGTCAATTAACACAATCATATCTGCACTGTTGTTATGGCATTCAGGACGCTTGGTGGCCGAATTAAATTTTTGAATAAGAGAAAAAACAATTCGCTCGGTCCCTGAACCAATTTGCTCGGCCAGCCGAGTGCCGGAGGTTGCCATTGCAGCAGTTTTGTCTTTCGAAGTGGCTAGTTCGCCACCATTAGCAAAGGTTCTACTCAGCTGAGTTTCTAAATCAACCCGATCTGTTACCACCAAAATTCGGCACTGCTTTAACGTATCATGCAGAATCAACGCCTTGCTTAAAAATACCATGGTAAACGACTTACCAGACCCCGTGGTGTGCCAGATAACACCGCCTTCACGCCCTCCGGCAGAATTACGAGTATTGATGCGCTCAATCAGCCGTTTAATGCCAAATACTTGCTGATAACGGGCGGCAATCTTGCCAGCCTTTTTATCAAACAAGGTAAAATAACGCGTCATTTCTAGCAGGCGCGCGGGGCTTAATAAACTGATTAATAATTTATCCTGCCCAGTGACAGCCAATTCACCACCGGCAATCAGATTTTCATACCAAGTTAAGTCTGACGTTGAGCGGTGAGAAAATAAGCCAGTTACCTGTTCTGATAAGAGCTTTTTATTTTTTATCGCCACCATTTCTGCATCAGAAATATCTTCTTCACGCCAAGCGGCCCAGAATTTCTTACTGGTTTCGCACGTACCATAGCGGCCATCAATACCGTTTACCGATAATAATAATTGGCTATAAACAAACAGCTGCGGAATTTCATCATGGCGTTGGTTGCGTAAATTTTGCGAAATGCCTTCATCAATTGTTGGGCCTTTTTTGCTATTGCCGTCAGGGCGCTTAGCTTCGATCACGACCAGTGGAATGCCATTCACAAAGCACACAATATCTGGGCGACGACGATCCGCCGACGATGAACCAGCCCCACCAGAGCGAGTAACACTGAACTCCTCAGTAAAGGTGAAGCTGTTATTCTGAGGGTTGTGCCAATCAATTAAGGCAACCGTCGGATTAGCTTTGCGGCCATCGACAAACTCAGTGACCGAAATACCATAAAGCAGATGGTTATAAAGACGCTCATTAGCGGTTAATAGCCCCTCATTCAGCGCTGGGCTGCACACCTCGGCAATGAGATTATCAATGGCTTTAGCAGACAGCGAATGCACATGACCGGCAAAGGTGAAGGTACGCTTCTTGAGCTCATCGCGCAGAATGTCGCGCAACACAACCTGATCGTATTGATTACCGCGCTTACGCAGCGCCTCTTCAGGAGAAAGGAACGACCAGCCAAGGTTGGTTAGCAACGCCAGCGCCGGAAGCTTGGCACTGTATTCTTCCTGAAATTTGGGGAAGCAATGTTCCATTCGTTATCTTTCCTTCTTCGGCGGTATCCAATTTAACAGCTCGTCGATGTCTTGTTCTCCTGCTTGCTCTATTAGCTGGCGACGCTGTTCAGCAAAGTGCTCATACTCGGCAGAAGCTTTTTCATCCGCGTCTTTTTTACTGATATTGCCTGATCCTGTCAGCACGTCTCTATCATTAAATTGTAGAAACTGATCCAACTTGATTTGCCAGTCTTGCAAAAACACTTGTTGGCGTCGCTCAGCCTGATCTTCGGCAAAATCTAACCACATAGTCACAATACGGTTAAGTTCTTTGATCTCAGGTTCTGTCAGGTAGTTTTTCGCCGTAGCAATATCGCCCTTACGCACGTCGGCGCCTTTAAAAGTGTTCAGCCCCATATTCGGTTGCGAAGCATCGGCACGGTTATGGATTAACTCGGCGGCAGTATGACCCGTACAGGCATAGTGCAATTTATTCTGAATCACTTTAAAGAACTGCGTGGTTTCTTTTAGGGATGGCTCGTAGTCTGCGGCTAAAGCGAAGATTTCCCGTACACGCAAATACATTCGGCGCTCGCTGGCGCGGATATCGCGAATACGTTCCAGCAACTCGTCGAAGTAATCCGGCACCACTGACGTTCCGACAGGGGGATTCTTTAGGCGTTCGTCATCAATGACAAAGCCTTTGGTCAGATATTCAGTTAACGTTCGAGTTGCCCATTGGCGAAACTGAGTGCCACGGGTAGAGCGCACTCGGTAGCCAACGGCGATGATCATGGGTAAGCTGTAATGCAAACGTTTACGGCTAACCTTGCGACCACCTTCTGTTTGAACTTGTAAGTAATCCTTACAGGTTGAATTTTGATCAAGCTCTCTTTCTTCGTAAATCGCTCGAACATGCTGGGTAATAGCCTGAGGGGTAACCTGATACAAATCTGCCATAGCTGCCTGCGATAGCCAGAGAGTGTCTGATTCAAACCGGCATTCAACGCGAGCGCTGCCATCATCGGAAGTGAACATCACAAATTCACCCGCCGGTGGTGAAGGGGGCTGATTTGTCATCGATGGTTTATTCCTGTTCGCTTAAGCATTTTATTTTCCGCCACCCAGATTAGCTTTTGGCAACGCCAGTACCGGATGCTTGGCACTGTATTCTTCATGAAGTTTTGCGACTGGATCAGTGTTCATCATCAATACTTCTCTTTTGAAGGATGAATTCCCTGATCTTTCAGCCATTGCAACCCCTTCTCTGTCGCCTGATATGCCTGATCCGGATGGTTAATAACTTCAGGGTAGCGATAGGCAATCAGCTGTTTTTGTTCACGCAGGGTATTTAGGTGTGAACTCTTGAGCGATTTGTCGGATCGTCCACCAAGAAGGCTGGCTATCTGTTCTGCTTTGTAAGGGTGCAGGGCACACAACCATACGATCACAGGCCATAGCTGACCTTGGCGTGCTTTAGGGGTGAGTTCACGGATTCGTTGTTCCAACAGTTTAGGTAAGTGACTTCGATTTCCGTCGAGGTCACCCGTATTTGTACTTAGGTCACCCGTATTTGTACTTAGGTCACCCGTATTTGCCGATTTCTGGCTACCAAACAGAGGTAGCTCCCCCTGATTTTCTGACCAGTCTGCCAACTGATAATAGGTTGCCGGGCCGGCGCCACCTTTAACTAGCAAACCATGCTGGTGATGCAAGCGCCCCAAAACTTGGCTCGCTGATAGCGTATCAAGTCCGGTAACTGCGAGTAATCCTGCATTGTCTACCGCACCAGTTTCTTTTGCTAGGATCAGAGCTCGGGCTTCATCGTTGGTCAGCTGCAAGTGTTTGAATTGACTGAGCCAAGCCAGCTGATCTCGACCTAATAGTTGATGTAGCAAGTAGGTTGCCTGAAACTCATTGGCAATCACATGATTAGCAAATACAGGAGCTGTTAAGCCAATCTGCTCAAGTAAGTTGCGCATAGTTCGAATACCCGAGCCCTTGGTTTCGGCAAAGTTCAGGTCGTACAATACCGCAGCCAATACGGGATTACGCAATTTGGAGCCCATCTCGCCCAGCATTGTTTCTGGTTTTAGGGAGTACCCAGCATTGCGAATATCAATCCGGTTACTGTAACGCACCACTAGAATCGGCTGCTGCACATGATAGTCTCTGTGCATCAATGCGTTCACTACCGCCTCCCGAACCACCTTTTGTGGCAGCAGTGGCTGGTCGCTGCGTTGGGTGCTGCCTTCCTCAAGGCGAAAATGTTTTGGTAAATCATCTAGAATGGTGGCTTCCAGTTTGGTAATCAGCCTTAGCAATGGCTCTCGCAAATCTAATGTGGTCTGGAAGCGCTGCTCAGGATCTTCAACCCATTGGGTACCACTGATACGCACGTAATCTACACGAACTGAGGGCAACAGGCGCCGTAAGGCCAGAGGTTTACCCATCAGCAGCAATCCAGCCACATTCGGAAGCCATTCACCGTTCTGTTTTTTGACCAGATTCAGCGCTCGCAGCATTTCTTGGTCACTCGCCTGTAATTCTTCCGCATGAGGACGAACTCGGGCACGTAATTGGCGATAAAGAGCGATGACATCCGGATCAAGATCACTCCATTCGGCATCCGGCAGAATCACCTGTTCAAAGCCAAGGCCACTCTTGGCGAGAAGCAAAGGTTCTAGCTCAATCTGGGTGCATTCATAGTCGCCGTTAAGACCACGCCGCCATACACCGGTTTTACGTTTATTTTTGCTGTCGAATTTACCTTTGAAGGTACAGGGCTTCGCGGCGGGTTCCAGTTCAGGCACAAACACCACAATCACAGTTTTACCCTGTAAAAGCACGGTTTCTGCCGACACTGGAATACTGTGCTCAAATTGCTCACGACAGTTAGTGTGCAGAGTATTTAGTAGCTGATCGGTGTTGGTTACCCCCGAAACGAAAAACTGATTCTGCTGATCATCTGGTTCTGATACCCCCAGTAAAATATAGCCACCGCCCAGCCCAAGCTCATTAGCAAGTGCACAGACGGTTTGCATCACCGA
This sequence comes from Thalassolituus oleivorans MIL-1, assembly GCF_000355675.1. Lineage (NCBI taxonomy): Bacteria > Pseudomonadati > Pseudomonadota > Gammaproteobacteria > Oceanospirillales > Oceanospirillaceae > Thalassolituus > Thalassolituus oleivorans. The sequence goes on from NC_020888.1 coordinate 1,047,467, forward strand.
ACTGCCAATTTCAGTCCCCCGTTTGGCTTCTATGCGTGGACATTCGTCTAGCAATTGCAGCTGTTCCAGTAACTCTTCAGCAGTGAATTCGTGCATAAACTATTAATCTCCCTGTTACTGAATTTTAACCCGGCGCTTGCCAGTTAATAGCTGCTGCATCAGTGCTTTTTTCTCTTGTTTTAAAGCATCAAGCTTTTGTTGCAGAGCGTATACCAATTCATCACTACTATTGAGTACTTTTGCAATTTGGACTTGTTCTTCATAATTAGGACAGTAAATACACAACCCTGAAACATCTGACGAATTAATTGCTGGGTAGTTTGTACCAACCACAAGTGCATTGATTTGGCCTGTTATATGAGAACCAAACAAATAGTGATAGATGTAGTCATTGCACGTCCCTTTTTTTGGACTCAGGACTGCAAACCCAGTAGATGCAATGCAATGTTTATGTTGCTCTTTTACTTTCGCAAAACCTTGAAGATTTGGACGAACCGTTGCAAGTAAAATATCTCCAGACGAAACTATTCTTCTTGCTCGACTGGGAGATGTTTTAAAGGTATGTCTTTCAATAGCACGAGAGATTGTTCCTGTTCCAACGTCAGAAAGGGATATGTAATCGAATTTCAAATCTGGATCAGTTTTTGCCCCTAGACTCTTTTGATCAATATTAAGTAAATCTGAGAAGTGGAAGCGCTTGAACTCTCCACTAAACCTAACCCCATTTTCATCCAGCAGGCGTTTTTTGCCGGTGAGCAGTTGTTGCATCAGGGCTTTTTTCTGCTGTTGGCTGTTGGCGAGTAGTTGTTCGGTGGTGGTGATGGCCTTATCCCAAGTGGAGAGGATTTGAGCGATTTTCTTTTGTTCTGGGATGGCGGGAAGTTTAACTCTTACGGCATGGAGGTCATTTCGATTGACACCGGGTACGCCTGTTTTATCACTGAATTTTTTAAAGTCAAAATTACACAATAAGTAATAAACAAATTTCTCATGATTTCCATGAAAATCTTTAACCCATAGAGAGGTATTGAGGGGCCAGTAATCTTCTTCCAAGTAGAACACATCACCAATAGAACCATATCGTCCTGTTACAACGCCAGGTGCTTTAGATTTGGCTTCAGAGTGATAACCAGTAACACCGCCAGATGACACTATTGGAACGCTCCCATCAATCCTTTGGCTGCTTGGCAGGTCAAATCCACGTTGCAATTCTGCGACAGAGCCAAGTCTGACTTTCGACCACCCCTTAGGCACCATAACCCAGCTCCTCCAGATACTTAGCCATCTCGGTTTTCGGCGATACTACGGTTGCCACTGACCACACCGGCCTTGCCACGGTGCTCTCACTCAATACCCTACTCATGGTACTTCCCCCGCTGTTCCTTAATCTGCTGTTCAATTTTGCACCGCCCCCGTTCCAATTCGCGCTGCAGTTCCTCTTCGCTGGGTAAAACAGTGAGGTAACGCGAAGCAAACAGCTGTTGGCTGTCTTTGAGTACCGAATACTGCGCCACTGTGTGGTTGTGTTCGCTGCACAGAATTAAACCGATGGTGGGGTTGTCGTCGGGGTTGCGTTTTTGTTCTTCGTACAGCCGAACGTACATGTCCATCTGGCCCACGTCCTGATGGTTGAGTTTGTTCAGTTTTAGGTCGATCAGCACAAAGCATTTAAGCAGGTAGTTGTAAAACACTAAGTCGATGTAATAGTCGCCATCGTCGGTACGGATGCGTTGCTGGCGTTCAACAAAGGCAAAGCCTTTGCCCATTTCCAGCAGGAACTGTTGCAGGTTGTGAATAATGCCGCCTTCCAGATCGGCTTCCTGATAGCTGCCCGATTCCAGATTCAGAAAATCGAGTATGTAGGGGTCGCGCAGATAGTCTTTGGGGTTTACGGCAAGTGCGCGGGTGTTAGCCTGGGCTTCTGCTTCAACCGGGGCTTTGTTCTGGCTGGATAGCAGCCGTTCATAGTAGAGGGTGCCGATCTGGCGTTCCAGGGCGCGTACACTCCAGTGCTGCTGAATGGCTTCTTGTTGATACCACTGCCGGGCGGCCGGGTTTTCCAAGCGGGCTAGTTGGTTGTAATGCGACCAGCTCAATTCGGGAGACACTGTCTCCCGAATTGGAAAGGCCTGATAAAACCGGCGCATATTGCGCAGGTTGGTTACGTCAAAGCCTTTGCCAAACTCACCGGTCAGGCGGCTGGACAGTTGTTGCAGCTGTTGTTTGCCATAGGCAGCGCGCTGCTCACCTTGCTGTTCGTGCTCGATAATCAGCTGGCCAATGTGCCAGTAGATATGCACCATAGTGCTGTTAATCTGGCGTTGTACCTGCTGGCGCGCTTGTTGTATCAGTTCGCGGATACTGTGGTACAGCGGGTCGGTTTCAGCGGGGTTATTCATAACCCAACTCCTCCAGATACTTGGCCATCTCGCTTTCTAGCTCGGCTAGTTGATCTTTAAGTTTTAGTCGCTCGGCGCGTAAGGCCATCAGGTCGATTTCTTCCTCTTCTTCAAAGGTATCGACGTAGCGCGGGATATTGAGGTTGTAGTCGTTTTCTTTTATTTCATTCAGGCTGGCGACGTAGGCGTATTTATCGACGTCGTTACCGTTGCGATAGGTGGCAACAATTTTATTGATGTTGTCTTCGCTGAGTAGGTTTTGGTTTTTACCGGCTTTAAATTCGCGTGATGCATCAATAAACATCACGGAATCGTCGGATTTGTCTTTGCTAAAAATTAAAATCGCGGCGGGTATGCCGGTGCCGTAAAACAGTTTTTCGGGCAGGCCGATCACGGCATCGAGCAGGTTTTCGTCGATGAGTTGTTGGCGAATTTTGCCTTCGCTCGAACCACGGAATAATACGCCGTGCGGCACTACCACACCCATGCGGCCCGTTTTCGGTTTTAAGGTTTCGATCATGTGCAAAATAAAGGCGTAGTCGCCTTTGGTTTTGGGTGGTACTCCGCGGCGAAAGCGGCTGAATTTATCGTTATCGGCCTCGTCGTGCCCCCATTTATCTAGGCTAAAGGGTGGGTTGGCGGTCACGATATCGAACAGCATTAAGTCGCCGTTTTTATCCAGCAATTTAGGGTTACGAATGGTGTCGCCCCATTCGATTTTATGGTTGTCTTCGCCGTGCAAAAACATGTTCATTTTGGCCAGTGACCATGTAGAGCCAATGGCTTCTTGGCCGTAGAGGGCATAGTTTTTACTGTCGTGATTTTTGCGAACTTTGCTGCCGCATTTCATTAATAACGAGGCGGAGCCACAGGCCGGATCGCAAATGCTGTCGCCGGGGCGTGGGTCTAATAATTCGGCGATTAAATCCGAGACTTCTGGCGGGGTATAAAACTCTCCGGCTTTTTGTCCGCCGCTGGCGGCGAAGTTTTTAATCAGGTATTCGTAGGCGTTACCGATGACATCCAGCGTGCCGACACGGCTGGGCTTGAGGTTGAGTTCGGGTTTGGCAAAGTCTTCAATTAGGTGCCGCAGTATGGTGTTTTTCTGCTTTTCTTCACCCAGTTTGTCGGTGTTAAAGCTGATGTCTTGGAACACGCTTTTTCCGGCGTCTTTGAGTTTGGTGCCGTTGGCTTCTTCGATGGCGTGCAGGGCTTGGTCGATACGTTCGCCGTTGCCGGGTTCGTGCCGACGCTCGTGCAGGGCATAAAAACTGGCTTGGGGTGGCAGTACAAAACGTTCGTTTTTTAGCATTTCGGTAATGAGTTCTGGCTCGTCGCCGTATTCTGCTTTGTAGCCGTCGTAGTGATCCTGCCATACATCGGAGATGTACTTAAGAAATAGCATGGTCAGGATGAAGTCTTTGTAGGTGTCGGCGCTGATGGTGCCGCGGAAGGTATCGCAGGCATTCCATAGGGCTTTGTTGATGGCGTCTTGATTGATTTTGCTGTTAGCGCTCATGACTGTGTCGTTTATCCGTTGTGTTCTTTTATTAGGGCCAAGTCGTTGGTTGACCAGTTTTGTTTTGTTTACCTGTATCGGTGACTTAGTGGCGGCGATTCAGGTGTAGGTCTCTGGCTATTGTTCTCATCATCAGCTCGTTGTTGTTGATCAGCTGCTGCATTAATCGTTGTTCTTCGCGGAGGGTGTTCGCCATCGCAACAATGGTGCGTTGTTTGGCTAGTGGCGGAACAACGATGGGAGCCTCTTCTAGCACGCTACGGCGAATACTTTTGGTTAGTGTACCCTCAGCATTTTGTTCGAAATAGCGTTGAGCGGGTATTTGGTTCAGCAACCAAGCAATGAATTCAGGCAGTATGCCCTGTTTCTTCTCATTTTGGCTTTTTAAGCGCACGACAAAGAAATGTGGGGCGGCGACGGCTTGTTTGTTGGTGGTGGCCAGTGCTGAGTCTATCGGTATGGCGTAGTTATGGTTACCGCGTGCGGCCACTAAAATATCACCGGTGGTGAGGTAGTCGGGAGGACGTTTGCCGGTTAACTCAGTTTTTTGGCAAGCAGACCAGCGAATGCCTTCTGCCAGCGAAACATCTTTCATTTGCACCGCAACCACGGACGAATCGCTAACTTCAGGGATTTTCCCCCGAAACGGATAGCCTGCGTTGATGGTTGCGATCTGTTTTAGTTTCAAATCTATTCCAGTTCATAGTTAATGATGCAGAAATAATCGTTTGATTATGGTTGGATGTCAAGCTATGGTTGGTTCATCGTCTTTGATGCAAAAAAAGCAATCTAGCATTTGCCTTGAAGCGAGTGTTTGGCTGGTGATATGGCCAATGATGTGTTGATCAATATACGGTGATGGTTGCCCCAGGTGGCTCGCTATTACCTTTCACTACTGGAGCATGGAAATGACAGATGTCGATTTACCACAGCGTCCGGCAGCGTTGGATGACGTTTTATCCTTGCATGAGGAATTGCATCTGATCTATCGGTCTTTTGATTCGTTATATGAAATTGTCGAGTATCAACTGGTCAGCAAAGATGCGGCACTGGTTGCACCGATGGTTTGCATTATCAGAGATAGGTTCGCGCGAGCGGGGTTACGGTATGAGGATATGTTTGCGGTGCCGAATGGTGAGCAGATGTTTAAGGATGATTAAGTTTCGGTACAAAGAAGAGTCCGCTTATCTCAATTACTGTATTGGTAAAATGGGTGGTTGATCTGCAACAGCTTATAAGTGTTAGGTGTGTCTTGTATTAGGCGACCGTAGCTCGGTCGCCTAAGCATTTAAAATCCATCAAACTTTCGGCAGGGTAATTACGATTTGATTGCCTTTGTTTTGTGTCTTAATTCCATCTTGTTTCACAGCATCGCTAAGATACATAGAGCGTGAGAACTGGCTGACCGAATTGACGTATTCGTTGTCATTTTTCAGCTCGTTTTTGACTGTGCCATTCACTGTAAACTGATGTCCTCCATCTAACGAGGTGTTTACCTGTACGTTGGAATCTTTAGGTACATCAATCACCACTTCATAGGCGTTTTTTTCGTCCGTTACTTTAATATCTGGTTGGCCGAATGACGTAGAACTTGCCTGTTGGATTTGCCCTTGATTTCCAGACATGAATTGGTTCATCGCCATGTCCATATTCTGCATTTGTTGCTGCATTTGGCGAATCATTTCATCCGGGTTTTGTCTCATAGCCAGTAGCGTTTGAAAAGGGTCAGGCATGCTATTCGTTATTGTTTGTCCTAGGTTGTTGGTTGTGTGTCCAGTAGCGGGAGACGCTTGGCTAAGCGGTTGCCCCGATATCTGCACAGGAACGCTGTGCGCAGGCGTCGATATCTGATTTTCTAGTGCTGCAACTTTGCTATGCAAGTCCCAGTTGTAATAGCCGAGAGCAGCAAGCGCAATAAATCCGATACCAATCAGACTATTTTTCAGGTTGTTTGGCTGTATTGATTCGCTCATGATGAGTCTCCTCTATTTCCGTTTGTCTTGATGGAATTGCTATTTTAGACAGATAGAATCGGGAGAGTTGTTGCTTGCAGATGGAATTTTACAAAGCTGTTCTTTTCTTAATATTGCTTTACAGATGGTGTTGTATAAGTAGTTGGTGTGAACGTCAATAAGTAGGAATACAATAAAAAAACCGGCTTACGCCGGTTTTAATTTAATTAGGGTAATTTAAAAATTACACTAACTGCATCAACGATTGCTTGCTGTAGTCTTCTAACTCGTCGTAGCGACCTTCGCGAATTTTAATAACCCACTCAGGGTCTTGCAGTAATGCACGGCCAATTCCGACCAGTTCAAATTCATCGTTATTCATGCGTTGTTCTAATTCAGTAAATGATGCCGTCGCAACGCCTGATGCATCGACCATGTCGTGTTTTTCTTCATCGATAAAGCTGGCGGTTAAGCCAACGCTACCAACGGTAATGACTGGCTTACCGGTTAATTTTTTGGTCCAGCCTGCGAGGTTTAAATCCGAGCCTTCGAATTCAGGTTCCCAAAAACGACGGGTTGAGCAATGGAAGATATCAACACCGGCATTGACCAATGGCTTTAAGAAGGCATCCAGTTCTTCTGGCGTATTTGCTAGGCGCGCAGAGTAATCTTGCTGCTTCCATTGTGAAAAACGGAAGATGATGGGGAAGTCTGGGCCGACGCGTTCGCGAATGGCTGATACGATTTCGCAAGCGAAACGTGTACGTGCAACTAAATCGCCGCCGTATTCATCTTCGCGCTGATTAGTGCCTTCCCAGAAGAATTGATCGACTAAATAACCGTGTGCGCCGTGAACTTCAATTGCATCAAAGCCAATGCGTTGTGAGTCTGCTGCCGCTTGTGCAAAGGCTTCGACGACGTCGTCAATGTCTTGCTTAGTCATGGCGATGCCGCCTTCTTTGCCCGGGCGAACTAAACCAGAAGGGCTGTAACCAGGAACGGATACATCAGGCTCGACGCCTTCTTTGCGAATGGAGCCTACGTGCCAGAGTTGTGGTGCTATTTTTCCGCCTTTGGCGTGCACGGCATCAACGACTTTTTTCCATCCGGCGAGGGCTTCTTCGCCATAAATAAAAGGCACTCGTGCATATCCGTTAGCCGCTTTATGACCAATGCAGGTGCCTTCGGTAATGATTAAACCGACTTCATTCTCTGCGCGGCGTTCGTAGTAGGCGACGTTTAAATCGTTAGGTACGTTGCCCGGTGAAAAGGTGCGAGTCATCGGAGCCATTACGATGCGATTGCGCAACGAAAGTGGGCCTAGTTCGATAGGCTGAAACAAAGCAGCGTTGGAAAGGGCTTGCGTCATGTTAGCTCCATTACGTAGCGAAATTAGGTGGTTTAAGTAAGCCGTTAGCATAGCGCGGCGTTTAATGCATTTTAGGAGTGATATGTGCCATTTTGATAGGGTTTCTTGCAGACACTGTTCTAAAAACTAGCAAAAGCGTAGGTTAATACCGGCTTCGTCGGTAGTTTCTTCATCAGTAGTAGGCATAGGGCATAGGGCTGGTTATGCTGCGCAGGGTTTAGCCGTGACACTGCGGAACGTTAAAGAGTGGAACTATGAAATTACAAAAGATAGATAAGCAGCAATATAAGCAACGCCTTAATCGTGTGCAGGCAGGCTTAGTAATCGCATTATTCGGGCTATCGTTAGCCCTAGCTGAGTTATACCGTTATCTTCTGATCGGCGGCGAATCAAGCTTTATGCTTAATGCGGCGGGGGTGGCGACGGCTGCGGCTATCGTGACCTTTGCCCTGTATCACTACCGCAATCATCCATATATGGCGGAAGTTGTTTATGCTTGGCGCTTAAAGCAGGCTTTAAATAAGATTTATCGGTCGTCTAAAAAAGTGGATGCGGCGTTGGTGGAGGATAATCCTATTGCGGTGCGTATCCGCTATTTCAGTTTGCATGCGTCGGCGCACTTGTATCAGCTGGAAGATAATACTTTGACCATGCCTGAGTTGAACGAGCAGATTGTCGCTTTGGATGAGCAGATTGAGCGTCTAGGGCTGAATGTGAGTATCGAAGATTATTCGCCGGAGTTATTGAGCCAGCTTTAGCTGCAAGGAGTTGAGCAAAGTAGTTACACCTTGTAACACACCAATACTGGCCTGATAGGAAATGGTGCTGTTAATCTCCGCATAACCTTACTTTTATGACTGGTATCTATGCGTATTCGGCCTTTATTTGTCTTAATGCTTCTATCTGTTGGTGCGATTGCTCATGCACAGCCATCGGACTTGGAGATCTTAAAAATCCAAACCATCGCTTCCTGCGTCGATGATGTGTTCTATCAAGGCGGTTACGAAGACGGCGATGAAAATCGTGTTGCGCTCATTGATACCATGCTGACCTTGTTAAACCTGCCACCGTTCGACGAAGAGTATCTCTACTTAGACGTTGAATACGACGGCAAGGTATCTTCGGAGGTTTACTACCAATGCATCAGCGCCGACCGTTCTTTACTTGATGAAACGGCTGAAGCGTTAGGAGTAGTCGCTCACTAATCGCGGGTGCGCAATAAATTCAAAACCTGTAAACTACGCGCATTTTTACGCTAACCGATGTTCGCAGGGCTTCCTGACCATGATGAAATACATTTCTACCCGCGGTAACGCACCTGAGTTGACCTTTGAAGACGTACTGCTAACTGGCTTAGCCACCGACGGTGGTTTGTATGTGCCTAAGGAAGTACCACAGTTTTCTTTGGCTGAAATCGAATCATGGCGTGACCTGCCATACACGGAATTAGCACATAAAGTGATTTATCCGTTTGTTGAGGGTTGTGTTGATTCTGACGCGTTGCAAACCATGATCAACGAAGTGTACGGTGCATTTGGTCATAAAGCGGTTGCACCATTGCAGCAGTTGGATAACAACGAATATGTACTTGAGTTGTTCCATGGTCCAACGTTAGCGTTTAAAGACTTTGCCTTACAGCTGTTAGGTCGCTTGTTGGATTACGTGCTTGAACGTCGCAACGAAAAAGTTGTAATCATGGGCGCGACGTCTGGTGATACCGGCTCAGCTGCGATTGAAGGTACTAAAGCTTGCCGTAATGTGGATATCTTTATTCTGCATCCGTACGGCAAAGTGTCGGAAGTGCAGCGCCGTCAGATGACGACAGTTGTTGGCGATAACATTTTCAATATCGCGATCAAAGGCAACTTCGATCAAGCTCAAGATATGGTCAAAGCCAGCTTTGGCGATCAATCGTTCTTGCGTGGTGAGCGTAAACTGGTTGCAGTAAACAGCATCAACTGGGCGCGCATCATGTCCCAGATCGTTTACTACTTCTATTCAAGTCTGAATTTGGGTGGTCCTTTACGTCCAATGGCGTATTCGGTGCCTACCGGTAACTTTGGCGATATCTTCGCAGGCTATATGGCGAAGAAGATGGGTCTGCCGATTGAGCAGTTGATCATTGCGACCAACAGCAACGATGTATTACACCGTTTGATGAGCCAAAACTTGTACGAAGTTCATCCGTTGCAGCACACGATTACGCCGTCTATGGACATCGCGGTGTCTAGCAACTTCGAGCGTTTGTTGTTTGATCTATACGATCGCGATGGCGCAGCTTTGGCTGACTTGATGGCCAAAATGAATAAGCGCACTGAATCGGTTGAAGTCTCTGAGGACAAGCTAGGTAAGGCGCGTGCCTTGTTCGATAGCTTTGCGGTAAGTGAAGATTTGACCGTACAAACCATGCAAGAAGTTTACAAAGAAACGGGCTACTTGCTTGATCCTCACACGGCCATTGGTGTGAAAGCAGCGCGCGAATGCCGTCGTAACCCACGTATCCCTATGATCACTTTGGGTACAGCGCATCCAGTTAAGTTTGAAGACGCTGTGTTGCGTGCCGGTTTCGATATGCCGAAGTTGCCGCATCATTTGTCGGATTTAATGACTCGTGAAGAGCGCTTAGAAGTGTTGCCAGCCGATTTGGCAACGGTGCAAGAATTTATCGCAACCAACACTTTTAAAGACTGATCGCCACATCAGCCTAAAAAAGCCACCCTCGGGTGGTTTTTTTGTGGCATCCTGATGCTTATTCGTTGGCTTATTATATAGATTTTAGGAATTTTCATGGATTATCAGACCTTGCAGGAATATTCACAGGGTTGGATATTTCGTCATCGTGAGTTGGTGTTATCGGAAGAATGCTTAGCCGATATCAAACCACTATCTACGCGATTCGCTAATCAATATTGGCGTCAAAATATCAGTGCTGAGGCGACGCATGCCTCTCATTTTCTCGGTGATGATTGGCCTTCACATAACGGGATCTGGCTAGAGAAAGGCGAGTGGCAAGCGGCGTGGGAAAGTGACGATATGGCGCTGCCGGAGCTACTACAGGCCTTTTCTGACTGGAACGATAATACGGTGGTGTATTTCTGCTACGACATCAACAATGTAGTCCAGACAACTTGGCGAACCTTTAAACAAAGTTGGAAGAACTTTTTGTTCTACGATGATGAGCCGATCATGCTCGCCAAGAAGCGCATGCAAGTAGCTCGCTTTCATTCAAACGGTACTTATGAAACGGGTATTCGCTAGCCCTGCTCTCGGGTGCTTAACTTGCAAGATCGACAAGCGACTTTTACACTGATTTATCATTCCTGCAGGGCCAAGTTTGGCCGCTGCCACGACGCGACAGTTAATGAGGCCCTCTATGAAAGGCGATAGCAAAGTACTCGAATGGCTCAATCAGGTATTGAGTATCGAATTAACGTCGATCAACCAGTATTTTCTGCATGCTCGCATGTTTAAAAATTGGGGGTTGTCAGAGCTCAATGAAAAAGCCTACAAAAAATCAATCAAGGATATGAAGCAAGCGGATGCTTTGATTGAACGAATTCTATTTCTTGAAGGTTTACCAAATTTACAGCGTTTAAATCGTTTACGTATTGGTGAGCACACAGCGGAAATGTTGCAGTGCGATTTAGATCAAATAGTCGAGCAATTAGACGTTGTTAAAGATGCGATTGCGTATTGCGAATCGGTAAAAGATTTTGTTACTCGCGAGTTGTTAGAAGATATTCAAGAGTATGAAGAAGAATACCTCGACTGGCTGGAAACCCAGCAAAGCCTGATTGCACAGATCGGCATTGAAAACTACCAGCAGTCCATGATGTAAGGAGTTATTTGTATGCAAGGTAATCTGCAAGTTATTGAAAAATTGAACGAGTTACTCGCGGGCGAATTAAGTGCAATGGACCAGTATTTTATTCATTCCCGTATGTACGACGATTGGGGTTTGAAAAAACTGTACGAACGCATTGATCACGAGTTTGAAGACGAAAAAGAACACGCCTCAAAAATTATTGAGCGTATTTTATTTTTGGGTGGTAAGCCCGACATGGTTACTCGTGTACCACTGAATGTGGGTAGTGATGTGCCGTCTATGTTGCAAAGCGATTTGGATCTTGAATATAAGGTCATTATCGACCTTCGTGAGATCATGGCGCTATGCGAGCAAGTAAAGGATTATCAGACTCGCGAGATGTTACAGGTACTTCTTGATGACACTGAAAATGATCACACGCATTGGTTAGAACAGCAGCTTGGTTTGATCGCTAAGATAGGTTTGCCGAATTATTTGCAGTCGCAAATGGGATAGGTTTTGCTCTCTGCATGTCGAAGCTCCCCTCGGGAGCTTTTTTTGTGGAATCAAAACCTTGCAGGCTAGACTATTCGGCAAAATACGACCATTTGTACGTATGGCAGATACTTGGTTTGTGATTAAATACCGCAGCAATTTTGGGTGAGGTAAGCAGTTATGCCCCGTTGGGTATGTTGTACGTTAGTTATCGCTAGCTTAGGGCTGGTAGGTTGTAGTAATTGGCCTTCGCAGGCACACCGTGATGTCACTATTGATGCAATAAAAGCAGAAATGGCCAGCGCTTGTGCAACTGTAGCAACCGATCCCGCGGAATTCCGTCAGTTGTCCGCACAGCTATCGATGCAAGAGCAGCAATTAGCCGTCATGCGCAGTCAGCTGGAAGTTATCGCTACCGAAGCGCTGACCGAAACCCCGACCATTGCTAGCAGTTCACCGGTACGGGCATGTGATAACGTCGCCAAGGAGGTCGGTAACGATCACAAGGTGGTTGTTGGTGCCAACGAGTGGATTTATCTCAATCCTCCGGGTCATCACTTTCAAGCGCGTATTGATACCGGCGCGGCAACATCGTCTTTAAACGCCTTAAATGTGCAACAGTTCGAACGTAATGGACGCCGTTGGGTATCATTTGATTTGCTGGCGTCAGATGCTAAAACGCCACTGCATTTAGAGGCGCCTATGGTACGTAAAGTTAAAATTCGTCAGGCGTCTTACGAAGAAATCGAGCGTCGTCCTGTGGTGGAATTGGATGTAGCCCTTGGCAATAGCATTATGCAAACAACGGAATTCACACTGACGGATCGCACTCAAATGAGTTACCCGGTGTTGCTAGGCCGCAGCTTTCTACGCGACTTAACTTTAGTGGATGTCGCTATCGAGTTTACTCACCCTAAATATGAACCCGAACAGGTGATCAATACACCATGATTCAACGTCGTAATGTCCCTTTTATAACGCTCATAGCTATTTTGTTGGCGATAGGGATAGCGCTGATATTGCATCGCCATTGGGTGTATGAAGTTCCTTTTATGTATGGCGAAACGCAAACCGTATGGTCGGTCGAAGCGCGTGTTGAGTTTATCGCCAACGGCGATGCGGTGACGGTGTCTTTGGTACGCCCATCCGCACAGGATGGCTATACAATTTTGCAAGAATCGGGGGCTTCACCTGGTTATGGCCTGAATTTTATTGATGAGGGTGAGCCGCGTGCAGAATGGACTATTCGTAGTGCTGCTGGACGTCAAGAGCTTTACTATCGGGCGGAAATATTAGAGAGCAAATCTTCTACGGCGACGCCGAAACCACCGCCGCTTTTGCGTCATCCTGATTGGCCAGAGCCGTATCGTACGGCAATTGGCATGGTGTTAAGTGAGGCTTACACGACATCAGCAGATAATTTCAGTCTCACCCGAGAGTTACTTAAACGATTTAATTCGCAGTCTCCGCCACAGCATATTGAATTATTGCGCAGTTACTCTAATGGGCATCCAGCGGCGTTAATTGCTGAAATTCTTAATCATACCCAAGTGCCTGCTAGTGTGGTTTATGCTTTAGCGCTTGAGGACGGTCGCCGCCGGCAATCTTTAACGCCGCTGTTGCGCGTATGGGATGGTGACGAAAGCCAAGTGTTTTACTTAGATGCTGCTGGAACCGACAACCTAAGTAATCATCCGCAAATATTGTGGGAGCAACGTGGCGCACCGGTTTTAGATGTTATTGGCGCCAGTGATTCACGCGTGCGTTTTTCTATGATTCGCCGTGAAGAGTCTACTTTTACTTCAATTGCCAATAATTTATCTGATCAACAAAATTTTCTTAACTTCTCCATTCAGAGTCTGCCGGTAGAAGAGCAGGCCATGTTCAAAACCATTTTGCTGCTGCCTGTGGGTGCTTTAATTGTATGTATATTGCGTATTTTAGTGGGTATTCGTACCTCAGGTACCTTTATGCCAGTATTAATTGCCTTGGCATTTGTGCAAACGTCTTTGGGGACGGGGCTAATAGGCTTTTCTTTAGTCGTGGCTGTTGGCTTATTTATTCGTAGTTATTTGTCGCGGTTAAATTTGCTGCTGGTGGCACGAATAACGGCCGTTATTATTTCTGTTATCGGGATTATCAGTATATTTAGCGTTTTATCTTATAAGTTAGGATTAACCGAAGGCCTGAAAATTATGTTCTTCCCTATGATTATTCTGTCTTGGACGATTGAACGTATGTCGATTCTTTGGGAAGAAGAAGGCGGGCGTGAGGTAATGATTCAAGGCGGCGGCAGCTTACTTACTGCAGTTTTCGCTTATGGCGCAATGAATGATCCATGGGTTCGTCATTTGATGTTTAATTTTGTCGGTATGCAATTTGTGGTTTTAGCCTTAGTGCTAATGTTAGGCACATACGCGGGTTATCGACTGTCAGAGTTGAAACGATTTGCATCATTTAGGAATAGAAATTGATTCGTCTGCGTTTTCCTTGGCAGCTAGCGCGTGACGGTATTTTAGGCATTAATCGCCGAAATAGTCGCTACATCAGTCGCTACAATCCACGTCGCTTATTTCCTTTAGTGGATAATAAACTGAAGACGAAAATTATTGCTCAGCAAGCCGGTATCAATACGCCTTCATTGATTGGAACGATAGCGCACCAGCATGATGTACGTCGTATCGGAGAGCTGGTGGCTGATTATAATGGGTTTGCTATTAAGCCTGCGAAAGGTTCGGGCGGTAAGGGTATTTTGGTGATTACCGACAAAGACACTCAGCGATTTTATAAATCCAGCGGTGCGGCGGTGTCACCAGACGATATTCAGCGTCACGTATCGAATATTTTGTCGGGCTTGTACAGCTTGGGCGGAAGTCCGGACACGGTCATTATTGAAGAATTAATTCATTTTGATCCGAGTTTTGCTCATTTTACCGTTGAAGGTGTGCCTGATATCCGCGTTATCGTTTGCCGAGGATATCCTGTGATGGCGATGATGCGATTGTCGACGCATGCTTCCGATGGTAAGGCAAATTTACATCAAGGTGCTGTTGGTGTTGGTTTGGATATCGCTACGGGGAAGGCACTAAATGCCGTGCAAAATGGAGAGGTGATTACCCATCACCCGGATACGGGTCAGTTACTGAGCGAGTTGGTTGTACCTAACTGGTCTGATTTGTTAGTGATTGCGGCTAGTTGCTACGACGTCACCCAATTGGGTTATTTGGGTATAGATATTGTGCTTGATCGTTACAAAGGACCCATGCTGTTAGAGTTAAATGCCCGTCCTGGTTTAGGAATTCAAGTGGCAAATGGAGCGGGTTTGCGTCCGCGTCTAACTAAGATTGACAATTTAACCGCTGCAGAATTAGCGCTAGGGCCGGAAGAACGCTCGGCATTAAGTCGCACATGGTTTGGCGCTTAGCCGCGCCATGTGCATTGTATTGCGCGACTTATTCTAACAGGCCATCAAGGCCTGAATTGAGATCGGTTGTTGCTGATAGGTCTTTATAGGCACGAGTAGCGTCTAAACCGATTTTATCAGCTACTGCTAGCGGAAATCCCGATACGATATCCTCTTCTGACAGGCCATTTTCATGGGAATGTTTCAGATACTTCGCGATATAGATTAATCCAGCTTCCACTGAGTATTCTTCATTTTTTCCAGGCTTATTTTGCCCTGCAATTGCATTTTGAATAACCTCTGGGAATTTCCAGCGTTTCGCTAATTCTGCGCCAACCTCAGCATAAGAGAAACCAAGCTGGCCGTTTTCTAATTCATGGCGCTTGCTGCCTCCAATGGATTCAGCGTCATCTAAGTGCTTCGCTTCTTTTGGCATCACCATACGAATAAGTAGGCTACCAATTGAGTGCATCATGCCGCAGGTGAAAGCGGTTTCTTTATCACAACCCCTGATATATTGAGCTAGCCATTTAGATAAGGCAGCAATGGCAAATGACTCACGCCAGAACGCATTCTGATCGAAACCTTCCATCTTAAATGCGCCGGTAACTCCCGACGCAAGCACCATAGTGCGTAAGCGATCAAAGCCCAGCAACATAACGGCATCTTGGGGGTTGGCAATTGTTCTGGATACGCCGTAGTGTGCCGAGTTGGCCATGCGAAGAACTTTAGCCGTTAATGATTGGTCGAGCGCAACTTTGCCGCTGATCGCATCGACGTCAACATCATCATCTTGGAAACTTAGGATGAGTTCTTGTACCACACGAGGAATGTGCGGTAGTTGATGAGATTCAGCAAAAATTGAAGCCATATTCATAGTGTTTACTTCCTTTGGTGTTCACTGAAATAAGCATAGGACAGGATTTAAAAACTGCTTAATTAATCGCTACTAACTCGCTAAGTCTTTGATATTATTGGGACATGTCTAAACAGGCCGAATTGGTAGTGATTTGCGCCGAGATGGTTACGAAATCTAACAAGGAGCCAATATGGCACAACCGACAATCGGCTTTATTGGTATGGGCTTGATGGGCGTTCCTATGACGTTGCGCCTACTGGGTGCAGGGTATGAGGTTCGTGTTTGGAATCGTAGCATCGACAAGTGCGCGGGTGTCGTGTCTGCTGGCGCTATTCTTACTGACAAACTTGACGATTTGGTGCGTCATAGTGATATTGTCATGCTTTGCGTTACCGATACGGCGGCGGTGAGCGATATTGTTTTCGGTGAGGCGGGTGTCGCGAATTCTGCGCGTGCTGGGCAGGTGCTTGTTGACTTCTCAAGCATAGAGCCGCAAGCAACACAAATGATGGCTGAGCGTTTATACACGACCTCTGGGTGTATTTGGATTGATGCTCCAGTATCGGGTGGTGTTGCTGGGGCTGAGCAGGGTACGCTAGCTATTATGGCGGGTGGACCAGAGGATGTACTTGCAACTATCCGACCTGTATTAGCACCATTATCACAGCGGGTTACTCGTGTAGGTGATGTAGGGTCAGGTCAGGTAACCAAAATCTGCAATCAGATGCTGGTAAGCTGCAATGTGCTAGTAATGGCAGAAGTGATGGCTCTGGCTGAAAAAGCGGGAGTCGATGCCGAGCAAATTCCTGTTGCGTTGAAAGGCGGTTTTGCCGATTCGATTCCATTGCAATTGACGGGGCCGCGGATGGCCAAGCGCGATTTTGATGAAGTGAAATGGCATGTCAAAACACTGTTAAAAGATCTTGATATGGCCAACAATTTAGCAAAAATAATGAACAGCTCCGCACCTATGGTTGGTTTAGGTGCGGAGTTAATGCGACTTCATGCGAGTCAGGGAAATGCCGAGCGCGATCCCTGCACTCTCGTCTCAATGTATGTGGAGAAACCTGAGTGAAACTCACTGCGAATTTATCGCTGCTATACACAGAATTACCGTTTTTAAGTCGCTTCGCAGCGGCACGTAAAGATGGTTTTGATGCGGTTGAAATTCAATTTCCCTACGACACGCCGATAGCCGATATCCAGCGCGCATTGGTCGAATCGAATTTACGTTGTGTTCTTATCAATGTCTCTGCTGGCGATTTAATGGCTGGTGGCGAAGGCTTAGCGGCCATTCCTGGTAAAACTGCAGAATTTGCAGCCGCATTAGTCGAGTGCCAAGCTTATGCGCGTGCCTTAAAAGTTAAATGTGTGAATGTATTGCCGGGTCGTTGTTTTGATGCAAACAAACGCGCTAGTTATTTAGCGACGTTTCAAAACAACTTGTTAGAAACCGCACGTCATCTGGCTCCTTTTGGAATCATCACGACCTTTGAAGCAATTAATACGCAGGATATGCCAGATTTTTTGATATCGACAGGTGAGCAAATGCTGCGTGTTTTAGAGGAGGTTAATCACCCTTCGATTAAGATGCAGTTCGATATTTATCACATGGCAGTGATGGGGGAAAATATTCCAACCTTCATTAAGCACTATGCCACTGATATCGGTCATATTCAGTTTGCTGACACGCCGGGACGTCACGAGCCGGGTACAGGAAATTTAGATTTTAATGAGATTTTTTGTGCGATTGAAGAGTCGGAATATGATGGCTGGATAGGTGCAGAGTACCGTCCGAGTCGCCCAAATACATCGGTAACCATGGCTTGGAAGAAAAAATTGCCAGCACTAGAGTGCGTTTAAGAAAACATATCTAGCTGGTCGCTATCGGGTGGTTGGCTAGTGCTATTGCGTTGAGTTTTTGCTGGTTTCTCAGCTTTTTTGTCATCAGAGGTGGTCGACTCTTTTTGGGGGGTAGCGTCTACAGAGTCGGCAAATAGTGAGTTCGAAGAAGATTCCTCTACCTCTGTTTCTACCGTTATTTCTTCTACGTTTTCTGGCACTGTATTTTTATCATCTATTAATACGCTGGTAGCTGCATCGGGCTTATCTTCTACGAGTGTTAACTCGGTAGGCGGCGTAAATAGATCAAATTGCGGGATCTCTAATTCTTCTTCTTCGACATCAATTGCATTGCGAGAGGCAATAATCTTTTGGCGGCGCTTTTCGCAGTTATTAATGATGAGTTGTTGCTGATAAGCAGTAAATTCAAGCCAGTGAAAACGCTCTGTGCGATTGCGTAGACAGCCTTTGCAGTAGCCACGATTATTCACTTCGCAAATACCTTGGCAAGGACTTGGAATTGAGAATAGTTCGCCCTGATCAATCATAAGACAAAGATCGGCAGTGGCTGTTATTCAGCATGAGTATTTCAAACGAATGGTCGACTACAACTGTGAAGAACAGAGAATCAGACATAAGGATAACCGGGGAGGGGGTCGGCGTCCGGCGAGAAGAATCTCGCCGGTCAACACAACGTAGTCCGAAGACTACGCAGCTTCAACAATTACTGTGGAGTAACGTTTTCAGCTTGTGGGCCTTTTTGACCCTGAGTAACTTCCATAGTTACTTTCTGACCTTCGTGCAAAGTCTTACGGCCTGAACCGTTGATTGCACTGTGGTGTACGAATACGTCTTTACCAGATTCTTGCTCGATGAAACCGAAACCTTTCTCATCGTTGAACCACTTAACGGTGCCTTGAACTGTATTAGCCATTTTTCTTTCCTAAATATATTGCGGTGGCCGAAGCCTACCTCTTGCTTTTTCAAATGGCATTACATCGATACTGGCCCAGCCTAACTGGGAATACTTGAATAATGCCGTTGTTCGACCAGTATCTTGCATATGTTCAATATGTAGCACTCGCCAATCTGTTGATGCAGTACATCAACGCGACTAATAGTATATCAACTGTGCAGGACTACCAAGCATCATTATCAGGTTTCGGCAATTAATTTGAATAACAAGTTTGTAAATGGCCCGAATTTGCAATAAATAGACAGGTGAAACCTAGGGGAAGCGCCCTGTAAGTCCCGCCGCAGCTCAATACTTGATCTGTAAGCGGGTGAATTGGGGATGTTGGAAAAGTTCGATGGCGATTACTAACTATTTAGCGCCAAGTAAAAAAATAGCGCTCGTAAGCGCTATTCATGCAGCAGGAGAGACGTTTAGAACGGGCTTAACGTTAAAATAACCTCGTCTTTCTCAATGGTGAGGTCCTTTAGCATCATCTTCGCCATCACTTGTGTCGCATCGCTATCTGACAAGGTGTAGACCGGCCGATCTTTCAGCGCCGGTTCAATGGAATGTTGAGCGAGAGTTATTACTTGAGGCTTTAGTTGCGGCGACATACCTTCTACCTGCATATCAATGATGACAGGATTATCGATATAGAAGCTGTGATCTTCTGTCTTATAGCGAATGTCGCCTTCAAACACTAACGTACCGCTGGATTGTAAGCCGATGCTCAGCATTACCTTGGCATCAGTCGTGACACGAACTCGATTGCCCTCAGGTAACAAATCGACCAAAGCGTTGTTGATGGTCAAATTAACAAAAGACTTAGCTTGCTGCCACGGCATGCGCGCGTTGAGCTGTTCTTGTAGCTGAGCTTCGGTAATACGCATGTCATAGGCATACGCCTGCAAAGACATTAATAGAACTATGAAACTGAGTAGTATTTTTGTCATTCTTGCTTCTCCATCGTTATTTTTATGGCTTGGTGCGACGCAACTTGGCGCTTAATCGTTTTTTGGGTTTGCCAGCGGAAGTAGGCGGCGAGCAATGCACCGCTCACATTGTGCCAAACACTGAACAAGGCACCGGGTAATGCCGCCACTGGTGTATAGAACTTGAGTGCCAAGGCAACGGCCAGTCCTGAGTTCTGCATGCCTACTTCGATCGCTATTGTGCGGGCCTGCACTTCAGTATGACCGTTCCAGCGAGCAATTGCATAACCGCCAGCAAGTCCCAGTAAGTTATGAAGTATGACCGCAGCTAACACGGAGGTTCCTACGGTTGCAATCTCATCGGCATTCAGTGAGACGATAATGGCAATGATGAGCAGGATGATAGCGCTGGCAATATCCGCAAGATGGTTATGCAATTTCGCGCGAACTTGCGGTAAATATTGGTTAAGAAATAAACCTGCCGCAATCGGTAAGATGACCATTTGGCCGATGCTCGCGAGCATACCTAGGCTATCAACGGTTATGCCGCTGCGGGCGTAAAACCAAACCAGCCAAGGCGTCAGAAATAAACCCCATAAGGTTGACGCTAGGGTCATGCTGATGGAAAGGGCAACGTCGCCTCCGGCAAGGTAGGTCATTACATTGGAGGCGGTGCCACCAGCACAGGCACCGACTAAGATCATGCCGATGGCCAGTTCATCTGGCAGGTTGAATGCCCACGCCAGAGCCCAAGCGATAAGGGGCATTAAGGTAAATTGCAGTAGAATTCCTAATGCTACCGGCTCTGGTTTTTTCCAAATACGTCGAAAATCTTGCCAGCGAAGCGTTAACCCCATACAGAACATAACGGCAGTTAATAGTGGGGTAATCGCGCTTTTCCAATCGAGTAGTGGTTCCGGATCGTGCCAAGCTAATAGGCTGACAGCGACGGCGAGAAATGGGAAAAAGCGGTTGATAGGAAACATGGCAATCCTCCGGTTGATAGGCCTTATAACGACTTTACTGGCGAGCTGCAAGACGGATTGCTGTCGCAGAGTGATTTAGCCGAGGATCAATAGATGACGATTTCATCTTATCGCTAGGACTGTATCACGGGATCGCGTAGCATTTTCGCAAGATCAAAATTAAGGTGGTTGTATGCAGTTTCAATTTTCCGAACTAACGCCAAATGAACGTTATCATCTGATGGTGCAATCAGTTTTGCCGAGACCGATTGCTTGGATATTAACAGTTAACGATGATGGCTCGCACAACTTAGCTCCATATTCGTTCTTTGCACCTGTTTGCGCTAATCCACCGACAATGGTGGTATCTATCGGGCAAAAGCAACCGGGAGAAGACAAAGATACTTTCCGCAATTTGCAGCGTGATGGACGTTGTGTGGTTCACATCGCCTCGGTGGATTGGTTGGAAGCCTTGAATGCTAGTTCTGCAACTTTGGCTAAAAATGAGAGTGAAGTCAGTATGGGCAATGTTCCATTATTGACGGATAGTGATGGCGGTTTGCCGCATATTGATGGTGCTCCAGTTGCTTACTACTGTCGTTTGCAGCAAGTGACTGATTTAGGACCAGCGCCGCAGCATATTGTCTTTTTAGAGATTGATAAGCTGATTGTTGCCGAAGGGGTCGATTATGTGAAAGGCGGCAGTACTCGTCTTTCTGCGGCGGCGATTAATCCTCTTGCTCGTCTAGGTGGCTCTGAATATGCCGCGTTGGGCGATATCATTTCATTGGCGAGACCTGAATAGACGCGACCAGAACAGCAACCACAAAAAAGGCGATCTTTAGATCGCCTTTTTTGTATTGGTTTCTTCCTTGCTAGCATTAGCCAATGTTCACCAACGGAATCATGCGAGCATCTCGTTTGGCTCCGTAGCGACGCATTTGCCAGAGACACAGACCGATGAAAGCAGAGCATCCACTTATCCAGCTGATGGATGTTACTGGTGTTTCAAAAATACGGCCTAACTGGTAAATAATAACGGCAGTTGTATAGGCTAAACCTGTACTCCAACCTGCTACGAATAGCATCCAGCGCATACCTGATTCACGCACCATGGCACCCAAGGTGGCGACACAAGGCGTGTATAGCAATACAAATACTAAATACGAGAAGGCGGCTAGTTGGCTGCCAAATAGTGTATCCATTGCGGTGAAGGTTGTGTCTTTAACGCCTTGCTCTGCACCTTGATCAGCCCCAACTAATGACAGGCCTAATGGATCAAGCAGGTTGTCAGCTATACCGGCTAAGTTATCCGGAATGGTTTGTAATGCTTCGAGCAGACCCGCTTGCAGGTCGAATTCTCCTTTGTCACCGGATTCTGGCGTGTACAAAGCGTCGAGTGTACCAACAACAGCTTCCTTGGCGAATATACCGGTGATAATGCCAACGGTCGCAGGCCAATTGTCGGCTTGTACGCCTAATGGACTCAGAACAGGAGTAATGACTTTAGCGATACCTGAAAGAATCGATTTGTCATTGTTTTCGTTGCCGAACGAGCCATCGCTACCGATGGAATTTAAGAAGCTAAGAACGGTGACGACCACGATAATGGTTTTACCTGCACGTAGGCAAAACGATTTTAAGCGCTCCCATGTTTTTAGCAAAACGCCTTTGACGGTCGGAATGTGGTAGGCCGGCAGCTCCATAACAAAAGGCGTTAATTCGGGTTTGAATAAGGTATTTTTCAGCGCTAAGCCTGTTAACAGGGCCATGGCGATACCGAGAAAATAGAGACTGAAAACAATCGTTGCGCCATTCTCAGTAAAAAAGGCTGCGGCAAAAAGCGCGTATACCGATAACCGTGCTCCGCACGACATGAAAGGTGCCATGGCGATGGTAAGTAAGCGGTCTTTTTCGGTATCCATAGTGCGGGCTGCCATGACCGCAGGTACGTTACAGCCGAAGCCGACAATTAACGGCACAAACGACTTGCCGGGCAAGCCAACAGCGCGCATTAAGCGATCCATCACAAATGCAGCACGCCCCATGTAGCCAGAGTCTTCGATAATGGAAAGGAAAAGGTATAAGCCGCCGATGACTGGGATAAAGGTCGCGACTAGTTGAATACCACCGCCTAAGCCATCGGCTAATAGGGTAGTTAACCAACCGGGAGTACCGATAGCTTCAAGTACGTAATGAGTACCATCGACAAATACAGTGCCGAATGCGATATCGAAGAAATCAATAAATGCTCCGCCCAAGTTAATCGCGAAGGTAAACATTAAGTACATGATGAAGAAGAAAAACGGTATGCCCAACCAGCGGTTGAGAACCCAGTCATCAATGCGCTCAGATAGAGAACGACCAAAGCTATTAACGGTTAATACTTGCTGCAAAATACGTTCAATGGCGCGGTATCGTCCATTAGCGACGAGCACGTCAATTGGTTGCTTGTGTGCATTTTCGAGCTGTTTGCGTAGTACTTCCGCTTGCGCTTCGACTTGGTCGCGACGATCTTGAGGAAGATCCTTCATCGCGTAAATATCTTGTTCTAATACACGGGTCGCTGTCCAAAATGCGTTGGGAACAGTGCCTTGCAAGGAATCTTTTAATTGATGAACCGCCCTATCTAGATCTTTATCTGGTCGAATCATTGGCGTTGCGACAGTCGCATGGCCCAGTTGATGACCTAATACGCGGCAAAGCTCTGCAATGCCGACGCCCGTCGATGCTACGATGGGTACAACCGGTACACCCAGCTCTTCGGCTAAGCGCTGACAATCAACATGAATACCTTCGCGTTCAGCAACGTCGATCATATTGACTGCGCAAATTACCGGAATGCCCATATCCAAGAGTTGTGACGTCAGGAAGAGGTTTCGGTGTAAATTGCTCGCGTCGAGGATATTCACTATCAGCTGTGCTTCGCCACTTAGGGCGAATTCACGAGCGATTTTTTCATCTACGGATAGCTCATCATCGTGGCTATCTAACGCATAAGTACCAGGAAGGTCGACCAGTAGGTGTGCTTCACCGCGCAGGGTGATGATGCCTTCTTTGCGGTCAACGGTTACACCAGGCCAGTTACCAACCTTTTGCTTAGAGCCGGTTAGTTCATTAAATAAGGTCGTCTTACCGCAATTTGGATTGCCGATAACGCCGATAACCGCTCTTTTCATGCTTCCAGCTCCACATAAATAATAGCGGCCTCTAGCTTGCGTAAGCTAACGGATGCTCCGCGCAGTTGGATTTGCATAGGATCTCCCAATGGTGCCAGACGACGAATTTCAACGACCGCTCCGGGCATTAAACCTAATGCCAGCAGCTTACGGCGGAAATGAGATTCTGTTTTAGCAAAGCCGATGATTTTAGCGCGACTGCCAACTGCCATTTGATCGAGGGTTTCGGGTGTCATAATTATCCAGCTTAGATGTCACGATGGAGCAACGAAAACTACACAAATGATAATCCTTATCATTCAAGAGTGCAAGGAATCCCTAGAGACTCTAAGGACACTCTGATTCGAAAACGCGTTAGGTATATAAACCCTTACTCAAATCCACAATATATATGTTGCTATATTCGATATTGACAAAAAATCGCTAAATTTCTAAATGGTTTGTTTGCAGTCGCCTATTAATTGTTTAATATTGGCGTCCCG
Source organism: Thalassolituus oleivorans MIL-1 (assembly GCF_000355675.1). Classification (NCBI taxonomy): domain Bacteria; kingdom Pseudomonadati; phylum Pseudomonadota; class Gammaproteobacteria; order Oceanospirillales; family Oceanospirillaceae; genus Thalassolituus; species Thalassolituus oleivorans. The sequence continues at coordinate 1,071,623 of NC_020888.1, forward strand.
ATCATATATCTCGATATTGGTATAAGTCCGCGCACTTATACGTGAGCACGTTTATTGTTTATTTTTCGTACGCTGCTGCAACATTAAAGATGATATGAGGTCGTTTTGAATACCCCTTATCGGACGTAGTAATAATACGACGGTAGATTAACCAATCGACACAGTTTGAGGTTGTAAACGTGAGCGTATTTGCAAACGATATTGAAAAACAAATCCAGCAACACCATCAAAAAATTCTTGAGCTTGAGCAATTGAAAAAAGATCAAGAAAAGAAATTTGAAGGCTTAAAAGAGTTTGATGTTGCTATTAAGCGCCTATGCAATCAAAACAGTCTGCAAGAGTCGGAGCTGTATGTTTCTCGCTCTGAGCAAATTGAAGCTTGGATTGTTGGTATGGCGAAAGAAGAATCACCGTCTTCTATCTATAACAACTTGCGTAAGCATTTTGAAAAAGTGATCAACCGTGCGGCAACTAAAGGCACAAAAACACGTGCTGAGCGCACGTCATCTTTGCCTAAGCCTAAATTAGCAGTTGGCGAATATCGCAATCCAGCAACTCACGAAAAAGTAGAAAAAATCAAACGTAATCCACGTATTTTAGACGAGTGGATTAATGAATACGGTTTTGAAACTGTTCGTACTTGGAAAATTAGCTAATTACTGATTAGTTAGAAATAAAAAATGGAGCCTAGGCTCCCTTTTTTATTAGCTGTTATCCGTTGTAAGAAATGATTATTCCACTATTACGAACGTTACTTGGCGATTATAAGGGCGAACCTCATTAATACGCACATTGAGTGCTTGTCCAAGCATAAAGCATTGCTCTGCATTGCGATGAGTAAATGTTTTGCTATCAAATGTCCAATCACCTTTAACTTTACGGCGATCAATAGTGCCTTCGATACCATTGTCATTTAAACGCACCGTTATTGAGCTGCTATTCATATGCACAATTGTCGCGTTATAAACCGCATCTTTATCTTTCGCATTTAACCAAACAAGTTTCATCCATTGTTCGGTTTGATTTGCTGCTATCCGTGCAGAAGTCTGTGCTTGTTGAACGGCATCGAGTAATTCTTGAGATGCTTGCTCGATATTTTCGCCATTAAGCAAAGCACGTACTGTCCGATGAATCATCAGGTCGTTGTATTTGCGCAGTGGTGAGGTGAAGGTGGTATAGCAAGGGAAGCCCAAGCCCATGTGTGGCTTGCCTTCAAGGCCAAAGCGGCTGCGTTCTTGTTGGCGACCGATAATCGCGCGTAACGGTAGTTCGCATTCAGCCTTGGCCGCTTGTTGCATTAGTTGTACGTATTCTTCGAGGTTGTCGAATTTCGGCTTGGCTTCAAGCGCTAGATTTTCGCGTAATAGCGCGGCGACTTCACCGATACGTTCGCTACGAACGCCTGCGTGTTCTATGAACATACCAGCGTTGCGTTCTTTCAACCACAAGGCGACCGAGCGATTGCAAACCAACATACATTCTTCGACTAAACGATGTGCATCGTTGCGCTCAATACGAACGATATCGGTTACATGGCCATCTTCATCGACCAGGAGCTTAAAGTCTGGGCGATCTTCCATCACCAAGCAGTTGCGCAGGCGGTTAGCTGCCAGTGCTTTGGCGCAGTCGGATAGATGTAACACCGGGCCTTGCAGTTCAGCGGCAATCTCATCACATTCGCCAGCAATCAAATGGCTAACTTGGTTGTACGTCAGCTTTGCTCGGCTTTTGATAATCGCGTTGTGTAAGGTTGTTTGACGCACATCGCCATCTTGGCTCAAGCGTAATTCAACCACCATGGCCAAGCGTAGCTCGCCAGCTTGCAACGAGCACAATTGCTCTGACAATGCGGGTGGCAGCATTGGCAGTACTTGATCAGGAAAGTACGCCGATGTTGCACGTGTTTTTGCTAATTCATCAAGTGGCGTTCCCGGCTCGATAAGTGCTGCTGGATCGGCGATAGCAATCCATAATGTCCAGCCGCTGCTTTGCGCTTCAGCGTACAAGGCATCATCTATGTCGCGCGTTCCTGCTGAGTCGATGGTCACAAACGGTAGGTGGGTTAAATCGCTGCGCTCATTGGCAATCGTATCCACGCCTTGGGCGCATAACGCGTCTACTTGTGCTTGGGCTGCATCGGAGATGGCATCACTGAGGCCAAACTTCTGCTGCACAAATAAGCGTTCGATATGCGGTGTTTGATCGTTACCAATAACCGCATCTAAATCGGCTTGGGCTTTACCTTTCGGAAATGGATGTTGGCTGATATGTGCTTTAACAAGATCGCCGTCTTTTGCTTGTAAGCGTTTGGCGGGTGGTACAAATATCCAACGATTTAGTGTTGGATGATCAGCTTCGACAAAATGTCCTTTACCGCGAACGACATAGCGTCCTAAAAATTCGTTTTGAACTGTGCTGATTAAGCTTTCAACGATGGCTTGTTCTTTACCTTCGCCTGCGGGTTCTACGCGAAATGCGACAACATCTCCCGGTAATACTTTTTCCATCTCTTCGGGGGATAAAAAGAAACTTTGACCATCCTCGGTATTCACAAAACCGAAACGTCCCGCAGTGGCGCGAACAGTACCTTCGAATCGAGGGGTGCTTTGTTGGATTTCCTGCTTCAGAGACTTCAGCTGGGATAGTGCGTTTTTATCAAGCATCCGATCGGGACCATATGTCAGAAAAGGCGGAGAGTGTAATGGATTTCCCGAGGCTGGGGAAATCCATCCCGTGCGTAAATAGCGTTATTTACAATGATATAGGTTGACCCACCTGAACTCATCAAGTTCATCGAGGTCGGGTACAGTGAAGGACTCGTGCCGACCTATGGCTTGATAGGGGGGGAAATCAAAGTCTTTTACGCGAGAGTCGGCGACTAAAACCTCTTGAGCCTTTTGGCGGAATATTTCTAATAAAGGCAAATTTGCCCGATCATAAAGTACGTCCGCGGCGATCAGTAGATCCAAGGGTTCATCGAATTCGAATAGATCGTGATGGAGCCGAAATTGGGTGCCATTTAATTCAGCATTGTGTTGGCACGACAGTAAGGCATCGGGATCAATATCGCAGGCAATGACCTCGGCGGCTCCAGCCATGACTGCAGCGACGGCAACGACGCCTGAGCCCGCTCCAAAATCCATGACCTTTTTACCTTTCACCCAGCTCGGATTGGCTAAGATTTCCCGAGCGAGTACTTGGCCGCTAGCCCAGCAAAATGCCCAGTAGGCTGGATATTCTTGAATGTTGCGAATTTCGTCTTGGCTAAAGTGACGGCGCATGGTTTCTGGCTCGACCAGCCATAGCTTTATTTCTGAGCATTGCGGTAAGACTTGCTGGCTAACGTAGGCGTCCGCCAACATGGTACGAATACGAGTATCTAAAATAGGATTACTTATCGTCATAGTGACAGGCGCTTTCCATCGGGTAAGGAAAAGCGCTCATTGGGTCGAGCGACTTGGTAGCCCGCAGCTTCAAGTGTTGTTGCGGCTGCTTCATCGGCATAGTGATACAGAACAAAACGGCTGCGCACGTCGTCACGATATTCGCGGTTAAGATCGTCTAAGCCTGTGTGCGACGGATTCGGGATTGTGCCGCAATCGTGAAATATCGCTTCACTGCCGGTTAATTCATGGTGAATAATTTCGGGAATCGGTCGAGTGTCGCCCGAAAAAAACATGTGTCCCGGCAGGCAGAGTGCGTGGCTGGAGTTAGGAGCATGATGGCGTGTTGGGTAGAGCTTAAATGTGTGCCCCGCATGAATAAACTGATCGGTAACTGGGCGTAGCTGAAATGACTGCCAAAAGTCGTGATCGCCTTCTGCCATGGTGCCGGGGTAAGTGGCAAGACGCTGGTGCAATGTGGGAATTAAAGCCAATGGTACAAACAAGGTAATCGGTGCTACCTCTTGCAGTCGGGCGCGAACCGTGAGAATTTCAAGGTCGGCAATATGATCCATATGAGCGTGGGTCATAAATATGGCGTTCGGGAGGCCGCCGTAATTTGCTTGGTACGCGGCTAACGTACCCGGGCCGCAATCAATCAACAATAGCGGCTTTTGATGCTGTTCAATACAGGCAGCAGAGCAACCCATTTGTAAGTGGCCTCCACTTCCAGTTCCAAGAAAAAGCAGGGAATATTCTGACGATTCGCAGGTCATAATGATCAATCACTTTATTCAGACACTGGTTAAATTGCAGCAGAGGTTTTCTATGTGGCGACCAAAATTAATGGCAATACCAAGCGCAGAAGAGGCAATTCCGGGCCGTAGTGAACCTATGACGGTTGAGCCTCTGCATTTCGTTAATGGGCATGATATCACGGGAAACTGTCCCGCAGGACTGAAAGAGTTAAGCGTAGGAATGGGCTGCTTTTGGGGAGCCGAACGCCTGTTTTGGTCATTGCCGGGGGTTTATGCGACCGCAGTGGGATACGGCGGTGGATACACCGAAAACCCAACTTATGATGAAGTCTGTAGTGGTAACACAGGGCACACAGAATTGGTCCGTATTTGGTATGACCCAGCGCAAATTTCACTTGAACAATTGCTGGCTGTGTTTTGGGAGCAGCATGATCCTACACAAGGAATGCGCCAAGGTAACGATATCGGTACTCAGTATCGGTCGGCGGTATTTACTGAAAATGATGAAGATTTGCGCTTGGTTCGAGCGAGCTTAGATCAGTATCAGCGTTGCTTAGATACAGTGCGGGCCCCTGAAATTACAACCGAGCTACGCGCCGGAATTCCGTTTTACTTGGCGGAGACCTATCACCAGCAGTACTTAGCGAAAAACCCCAACGGTTATTGTGGTTTGAGCGGCTGTCAGGTGCCTTATCGTCCTCTGCCGTAAGTGAGTATCGATGCCTCTATGGTTTGATAGTCATTGTCACTTTGATTTTGCCGAGTTCGACCAAAATCGACAAAGCGAGTGGCAATTTGCCCGCCGTGTTGGTGTCTCAGGGTTGTTGATTCCGGGTGTTACCCATGCGCGCAATCTGCAATTAGAGGCGTTATGCCAGCAATACTCATGGTCATTCGCGTTAGGATTACATCCTTATTTTTTAGCTGAGCACGAGCAGATGCACTTTGAGTGGCTCGATGTTGCACTTGAAAGTTCGTTGGCATGCGCGGTGGGGGAGTGTGGATTAGATCGAGTGCTGGCCGTTGATGATGCTCACTGGCAACAACAGCTCGCCTGTTTTTCCACACATATCCAACTCGCTAAGCGCCATAAATTACCGCTCATACTGCATATTCGTGGCTGCCATGATGAAGCCGCTGCTATGTTGCGACGCGCGCGGTTTGAGTATGGCGGTGTCGTGCATGCCTTCAGCGGTAGCGAGCAACAGGGTAAGGCCTGGCTTGATTTGGGGTTCTGCTTGGGGATTGGCGGAGCCATGAGTCATCCAGGCGCGCAAAAGTTGCGCCGCACCATTGCCGCCTTACCAAAGACCGCTTGGTTATTAGAAACCGACGCACCCGATATGAAGCCAGCTTTTTGGCGAGGACCAGCCAATTCTCCAGCCGCTATTCCCTTATTGGCGGCCATGCTGGCGCAACTACAGGGGGCTGAACTCAACGAATTGTCAGCGCAATTGGAACGCAATCGACAAAGTGTGCTGCCCGCCAGTTACTTAATTCGAGAAGAGCCTAGTATTAACTAGACTTAAAACGGCAAGGCTTATAGCTCGGCGTAATGACAAAGTGCTCTTTCGGGCCGCTTGCTGTATTTACGTTGCCCGCAGCCATCATTCTCAGTAGCTTGGTTATCCAATAATCGCTTTCTGGAGCGTTGTATGTTCACTAATCACATGTTTGGACTTATATATAATCCGCATCGAGAATGGAGTGAGATTCGCCGCGAAGGGGGAACCAGTATTACCCACGCATTTCTTCGCTATGCTTTGCTTCTTGCTTTAATTCCCCCCTTTTCTTTATTCGTTGGCACCACCCAAATGGGCTGGAGTATTGCTGGTAGTGACATAGTGAAGTTGTCATACGACAGCGCAGTGCCCATCGCCATCGCATTTTATTTTGCCCTATTACTAGGATTGGCATTCGTATCTTATTGCGTATTTTGGATGGAGCGAACGTTTGGTGTGACGGCGAGCTTTGAACGCTGTTTGATGTTCACTATTTATACCTCCACGCCACTGTTTCTATCAGGAATTATTGGCCTAGTGCCTGTGCTCTGGCTCGACGTGGTAGTGGTGATGGGAGCTGCTGCGTATAGCGTGTACTTGCTGTATAGCGGCGTGCCTATCTTTATGGATATCCCAGAAGAACGCGGATTTATATTTGCGAGTTCTATCGTGACGGTTGGTTTGTGCGCCTTGGTCGGTTGTATGGCCATCACCGTTATTATGTGGGGGATGGGGTTAGGTCCGACGTTTATATAGCTCTGCTTTGCAATTCAGTAAGCCGCCATAATAAGGTCTGTTCGCAAACATTTGCTGCACTTCTCTTTTGCTCGGGGCAATCCCGAGCGATTTCTATTTGTAGTCTTTTTGTAATTTGCTATTGATCCTATTGGGCCATCTTATTAGCCTGCTGCACCATTTAATTTCAGGGGCTAATCGATTATGACACGCCGTTTTCCTAACGTTCTTAGTATTGCTGTCTTGTTAGTACTGTTTAGCCCAGGGATATTGGCGTTAACGGCAGAAGAGAAAGTCGCTCGACTGAGCACGGACTTGACGCCTGTAGGAGCAGAACGTGCGGGTAATGGTAGTGACATTCCTGAATGGAAAGGCGGTCTAGCCAAAGATGATTCCGAACCGGCAGGCACTTTTCATAAAGATCCATTTGCCAGAGACATTCCTTTTTTACGTATCAGTGCGGCGAATATTGTTGAGCACAAAAATCGTTTGAGTGCAGGGCAGATTGCCATGCTGCAGCGCTTTCCTGATATGTATTTCGATGTGTACCCAACGCATCGCTCGGCGTCTTATCCTGACTACGTTTATGATGCGATCAAAGTGAATGCCGAACGTGCCCAGTTGATGAAATATGGTGCCGGGGTGACGGGCGCCACTATGTCATCGCCATTTCCAATTCCTGCAAATGGCTTAGAGGCCCTATGGAATCATACCTTACGCTTTCGAGGGCAAACGCTTAATTACACAGCAGTAGCGTCGGCGGTCGCGAGTAATGGTTTGCGCTCGGATACATTGCGTTTGTACGAATATTACGTTCGTTATAGCGAAAAAGGCTTAGAGCCGGAAGAATTGGATAATAAAATCTTCTTTCTTAAGCGCAAAACTTTAGCACCTGCGAAATTGTCTGGGGCCATTACTTTAGTGCATGAAACACTTGATCAAGTGCGCTCGCCACGTAAGTCATGGATTTATGTGCCGGGGCAGCGCCGTCTGCGCAGAACCCCAGATTTGGCTTACGATACATCAGACTCGAATACCAACTCTATTCGTACCATCGATCAAGTCGATATGTTTAATGGTGCACCGGATTATTACGATTGGAGCTTGCTCGGAAAGCAAGAGATGTATATTCCGTATAACAGTTATAAGGTGCATCAAAATACGCTAAAAATAGATGATATTTTGCACACCAATCATTTGAATTCTGCTTTGCTACGTTATGAAGCTCATCGAGTTTGGGTGGTGGAAGCGAATTTACGTGTAGGATTTAGCCATCGCTATGCCAAACGCCGTTATTACCTCGATGAAGACAGTTGGTCGATCATTTATGCTGAGGAATACGACGCTACGGGTACTTTATTGCAAGTAACCGAATCGCACACCATTAACTACTATGATCAGCAGTTAATCTTCCCTACCTTGGAAGTAACGTATGACTTCACTAGTGGTCAGTATTACGTCGAAGGTTTAGATAATGAGCGTCCGAAGACACTCGACTTCAGCTTTAAACTGACAGAAGAAGACTTCTCAACCAACGCGGTACGCCGTGAAGCAAAACGCTGACAGCTAAGCCAAGTACCGCTACACTGGCTTTTTTAGCGGTACATTCGTGTGGTGAAGTGGTTGTTTAAGCACCTCAATTTATTTGCGCTTTGCGCTCTACTGGCCGTGCCTACGGCCAGTACCTATGCTGATAATCTTCCCGATAATTTTGATCAACTGCCTGACGATGTTCAGGCTGTCTTGCTTGATTTTTTAGAACCACCGCCAGCAGATGTCTGGGGACCTAATGGTGAGGTTTCTGGAACTCATACTATGGTTCGTTATCTCGATGACTTTCATACACTGGTTAAAATTGATTTTGAGCGGGGTTTAATTCGGGTTGAAACACGCGGTGCTGAAGAGCCCTTACTACAATTGCGGCAAGCCATTGTTGGCACTTTATTAACGCCAGCAGATCCGCGCGAAATTGATTTGTACACGGCTACAGATTTTGGCCTTACGGGGCGTCCATTTTTGGCGGGACAGGTAAAAGATCAAGAAGGTCAGGTAATTGAATACCCTTGGCGAGCACAGCGCTATGCCGATTATTTACTAACACGTTCGTTGGTAAAAACGCGAGATGGCTACCTAATCGAAATACCTATGGTGAGCCAGCATAAACAAGTCAGCGCAAATTTATATCGCCCCTTCGTTGATGCCGCAGCTCAACGTTATCGGATATCTCCAGCACTTATCTTGGCTGTTATTGAAACTGAAAGTAGCTTTAACCCATTCGCTGTTTCGCCAGCGCGGGCTTATGGTTTAATGCAGGTAATGCAAAAAACCGCAGGTCGAGATGTGATGGCGAAGATTCATGGTAAAGATCATGCTCCGAGTCGCCAATATTTATTAGATCCAAGAAATAATATCGAAACAGGTACTGCGTATTTATCCATATTAAGGGATAGTTATTTGGCTGGGATTAAAGGTGATCGCAAGCGTGAATATTGTATGATTGCAGCCTACAACGGTGGTGCTGGGCAATTATTACGTACCTTTCATCGCGATCGCAATAAGGCGCTAGCGCAAATAAATAGTATGTCTGAAGACAAGCTATATCGTTATTTGACAACACGCCACCCGAAAGAAGAAACACGTCGTTATCTAGAGAAAGTTATTGCGAGAAAACAGAAATATGGCGAATGAAGTAAGCGAAATTGAACGGCGAGTAGAGCAACTACAACAGTCGTTAGAATTGCCAAATGCAAGCTTAAGTCGCCGTTGGTTGGATAGCGAATTATTGGCTTTATGGCTATTGAATATTGATGCCGATGCGGTGTCTATGGATGCTCAAGGCATTGGCCGCTTTTGGCAGAATCTTCCTTATTGGGCGTTTGCATGGGCAGGCGGGCGAGCGTTGGCACAATTTATAGTGGCTAATCCTAATTTGGTCGCCGGTAAACGGGTTCTCGACTTTGGCTGCGGCTCAGGAATTGTCGGTATAGCAGCAGCACTTGCGGGTGCAAAAACGGTGTTTGTGGCGGATTTAGATCCACAGGCTTTACTTGCGGCACAAGTAAATGCGGCGGTTAACGGTGTCGATATTCAAATTGTGGACGGTGATTGGCCGCAGGTAGATTTATTACTTGCTAGCGATGTCTTGTATGACATCAGTAGCAGTGTTGATTTAAAGGCATTGATGTTAGACATCCCGCACTGGCTGCTTGCCGAGAGCCGATTTGTTGCTCCTGACTTTGTCGAGTTGCGCTGCTTACAGCAGATTGTAACATCGACGCTTCCTGCTATTGGCGATTTCGACGAGCGAGTAGAGGTGGACATATACTGTCGTCGGGATGACCCGCTGATCCCAATGTTGAATTAGTTGCTCGGTCTTGAATCATTTTAGTGATACTGAACTGAATGCCATTGACCGAGTCAAATTGTCCTAAATTAGGGCTGCTAAGAAAAATATGGCTGTGCTAAAGTCAGCCGAACTTAGTGTCTATCTAGACTTTTAAAAAAGGGAACTTCCTATGCGTTTTGGTTTATTGCTTGTGCTCAGTTTGATGATGTCGGTTGCCCGAGCTGGAGATTTATCGGACGATCAAGTGAATAACTGGGTATCCTCGATGCCGACCTTGCAGTCGTGGCTGGATAAGCACGAAGATCAGCTACCGAAAGAAGACATGATGAAAAAAGGCGTTGCCAGTGTTGATGAGATGTTTACTCAGGGTATTGCGCAATTACAAAAAGCCGGTTTGTACGATGAGTTTAGTAAATTAGTAAAAACTCAGAGTTTTGATTCGGTTGAAGCTTGGAGCGAAGTTTCTAAGAAAATTACCATGGCTTATATGGCAATTTCGATGGAAGGCGAAACGATTGATGTGAAGCAAATTGAAGCGCAGATCGAACAGCTTAAGGCGTCAGCTTTACCTGAAGAACAAAAGCAAATGATGGAAAATATGTTGCAGGCTTCAATGAACATGATTAAATCATTGGGTACTATTTCTGCAGCGGATAAAGAAGCCGTACGTCCCTATTTAACGAAAATTACATCGCATTTCGATCAAGATCACTAAGTGATATCGTGTTAATAAAAAAGCCGCTATTAATAGCGGCTTTTTTGTCCATTAAAACGCAATTGAAATTTTAATTAGACTCTTCGATTAAACTGCAACCTTTGGTCAGATGCTGACGGCGATAAGCCGCTGGTGTCAGACCTGTCCATTGTTTAAATGCGCGTTCGAAACCACGGCGATCAGAGAAGCCTAAATCAAGGGCTAATTGCTGCACATCGGTTTGTGCCGATTTAAGTGCGACTTTCGCTTTCTCAAGGCGTACTTCTTTTACCAAGGTGGAGAACTGACATTCTTCTTCTTGTAACCGACGGGTTAGGGTACGACTGCTCGTGCTGAGCAGTTCAGCAACCGCATCCTTAGTCATTGGCACGGCTTCCGGCCATTGATACAAGATATGCATCACCTTTTGGCTAAAGCTCTTTAAACGGCTGAAGCGCGACAAGGCTTGCTCAGCTTCACTACGCAGCATATTGAACAGCGCTGGGTTTGCGTACGACAGCGGGCTATCCAGATGACGGCTAGAGAAGCTTAGCCAGTTTTGCGGCTGATTAAATTGCATAGGTACATTGAAAAACTTTTGCAGGCGATCTTTGTGAGCCGGAGGTGGATGGCGGAACCCCACTCCCTGGATTTGGTAGTAATTACCACCAATGGCCTGCCCTGCGGTGTGGATACCTGCAGCGATAAATTCGGCCCGCGTCTGGCTGCCAAAGGGTGTACCTTCGGTAACGTAGAACACGATCTTTATCGAATCTTGTCCGATGAAAAAATCGGGAGATCTCGAATCGCTGATGAGTGAGTAGTAGCGTCGCAACACGGCGAGTGCTTCACGACCAGTTTGGCAGCTACTGATTAGGAATCCTAACAAGTAAAAACTTGGCAGTTCCAAACGTTGTCCAGCGGCTAAGCCGATGGCAGGATCATCTAACAGACGACTCGACTGCTCCAGCAAATGGTCAAAATTCGAAATCGAGATACGTTGGGTGGAGCTGGATATCGAGGACGAATCCAACCCTAAAGAACCCAGCAGATCCCTGCTTGAATAACCTTTGCTTTCCAACAGACGTAGAAGGGGCTGCAACGCCGCCGTCGTCATAGTATTGGCTGGATTAGTGCTCATAAATTTAGGCTTTTGCTATTTATTGTTTTTATTAGTGCAAGCTAGAAGCTAGGACATTTGGAGACACTCTCCGCCGTTCGCCACTGCTACACTGATAAATTATCACCAGATCGAGCCTCAAGCCAGCAAGATTGAACAATTTTTCATCGTTTATTACTTAAATGAGGAAAATTAGTATGAAACCAATGGTTTACGGTTGACAGGTGGAGGGCTCCTCCGTAATATACGCACCTCTGACGCGGGATGGAGCAGTCTGGTAGCTCGTCGGGCTCATAACCCGAAGGTCGTAGGTTCGAATCCTGCTCCCGCAACCAACTACTCTAAGTATGATTTTGTAGTTCAGAGAAACAGGTGATCTGACCTGAAAGACCGTAACATCACGCTAAGATGTACGAAGACGGTAAACAGATACACAGCATTGTCGCGGGATGGAGCAGTCTGGTAGCTCGTCGGGCTCATAACCCGAAGGTCGTAGGTTCGAATCCTGCTCCCGCAACCAATTAAAAAGCGAATAAAAGATGAATCAGCCAAGCGCTGGTTTTTTTTCGTCTGTGATAAAGCGACCAAGCGGTCGTAGACGGAGCGCCGCCCGGTTCGAATCCTGCTCCCGCAACCAATTAAAAAGCGAATAAAAGATGAATCAGCCAAGCGCTGTTTTTTTTTCGTCTGTGATAAAGCGACCAAGCGGTCGTAGACGGAGCGCCGCCCGGTTCGAATCCTGCTCCCGCAACCAATTAAAAAGTGAATAAAAGATGAATCAGCCAAGTGCTGGTTTTTTTTCGTCTATAGAAAACTCATTTCTCGAATCCCGCGCAACGATCTCTTACACTCAATGTTCAATGTGTGAGATGAGATTCATGTCTAAAACCATTTTAATTACCGGTGCAGGTCGTCGTTTAGGTAAAACGCTGGCTGAATATTGGTTAACTCAAGGCTGGCAGGTAATTGCACACTTTAATACCGTGTGTGAGCTTGAGCTACACCCTAACTTACGCACCGTGAAGGCCAATCTGGCGGAGCAAAAAGATGTGGCGAGTTTGTGCCAAGAGCTTGCACTCGCTGGACCGGTGGATGCGGTTATTCATAATGCATCATGTTTTATCCCAGATTGTGCGGCAACGGATCTTGGTAAGCACTATGAGGTGCATTTCAACGTGCACGTCAAAGCCCCAGCGATGATCACTGAAGCCCTGCAGTGGGCTCCTGAAGCGGCTATGGTCGCGATTACTGATATCTATACTGATATACCGAACGAGCGTTTCGCGGCTTACTGTGCGTCGAAGGCTGGCTTACAGAACTGGGCATTGAGTATGGCTCAGCGGTTGGCGGGGAAGGTTCGGGTGAATGTGATTCAGCCTGGGCCGATTCAGTTTTTGCCTGAACATGACGAGGCGTATCGTACTATGGTGCTTTCACAATCCTTGATTCGTCGTGAGTTAGGTTACGACGCTATTGTTGAGGCCTGTCACTATCTGCTTTCTGCGAAAGCACTTACCGGCACACAAATGCGCGTCGATGGTGGGCGTTTTGTCGCTAACCGATATGATCAAACCTTTAGGGTATGAGTATCGGTATCTTGCTTCAGCTTGCTGCTCCATAAGGACATCACCTTTTGGTAGTAGCTCTCTTCTAACGGGTGTTGACGACAGGTGTCGGCATCCGCAGCACGGGCTAAAATATCTAAGTCGATAGTACGATCTTTGGTTTTTCGACTTGGGTTTTTAGGTTCGCGTCCAAGATTTGTTTCAATGACCTGTAGTCTGTGCTTCAACATGGTTGGTGGCATTTCTGTGTGCAGCACTAATAATTGATTACAAAATTCGTAGTGAAAGGTATCTCCTACCGGTGCGGTATTGAGTATTGGCGATGCGCTTACTACTTCACCAATGTCTTGGAGCTGTTGTTCGGCTAACCGTAGATGTTCGTTGGGGCGAATGTTGCTGCCCAAACCCAAAAGATAATATGGCATAAGTTTTTGTCGAAAGGGTGATGCTTAAGGATTAAGCGCGCTACGGACTCTGTCAAGCTATCTTGGAAGGATAAATGCTTCTGGCGAGTGTTGGCTAATGACGACGGCTAACTTTTTGTTCAATCGCTTGGTTTGTAGACCTTCTGCTTAATTCTAAAGTTTGAAATTCGGCTCTATCGCTTGGAATCCTCTGTATTCGCTGTTTGACTTGCTCACTTCTGTACCGTAGCAATGGGAGCTCAACATGGATGTTGTTAATTTTTTATTGGTAACTGTCATTATTGTTACCGTTACTTGGTTTAGTTCGCCAATCTTGGCAGCAACGCTCAAACCGTCACCCGCATTGATGTTGGCTGAGTCATGGCAGCCGGATCAGGATATCGCGGGTTATACCATGAGTGAAAAATTCGATGGTGTGCGTGCTTATTGGGATGGTGAGCACCTACTTACTCGCAGTGGCCGAATAATTGAGGCCCCAGAGTGGTTCACCTCGCGCTTGCCGAGAACGCCATTAGACGGAGAGCTGTGGCTTGGGGTTGGGCGTTTTGACGAGATTAGCGGACTTGTTCGCTCGAGTATTCCGAACCAGACATTGTGGCGCGAGGTGACGTACCAAGTATTCGATAAGCCACACAGCCCGCAGCCATTTCATTTGCGCTATCTAGCATTAATTAATTTAATTCAAACGGCTGATGTTGCTTGGCTTAAATTAGTTGAACAAAAAGTCGTTAGTAATCGCGCGCAATTAGATGCCTATTTAGCAGAGGTTGAAGCACGTGGTGGTGAAGGTGTGATGTTGCATCGTTCAGTGTCTTTATATCAGGGACAACGCAGTCAAGACTTGCTCAAAGTAAAATCGGTGCAAGATAGCGAAGGCGTTGTGATTGCGTATATTCCTGGGGAAGGGCGCTTGCAGGGAATGACAGGGTCACTGCTGTTGCGTTTGGATGATGGGAGAGAAATTCGAGTAGGCAGCGGTTTAAATGATACGTTAAGGCATACTCCTCCGGCGTTAGGGACGCGGATCACCTTTGCTTATAACGGCTTAACATCCAGTGGTTTACCGCGATTTGCCCGTTTTTTACGCATAAGGCCAGACGAATAATCGTTAGCGTTTCTTACGATACGGGCTTTGTCATGTGTTACCATTTTTCATTTTCGGTCTTGTTTTGGGTCTTTGTATGCCGCGTATTCAATCGCGAGAAATTCCAATTGCACTGGGCTTGCAATCATTGCCTCCGGTGTTGCAACGTGTCTACGCCGCGCGGGGTGTTTTGGCCGTCGACGAGTTAGCGTTGCAATTAAAAGGCTTATTGCCATACCGCGAAATGAAAGGCATAGACCAAGCGGTTATGGCATTAATTCCGGTGGTAACCCAAGGAAAGCGTTTGCTGGTGGTAGGTGATTTTGACGTGGACGGTGCGACAAGTACCGCGGTTGCTTTGCGCGCTCTGCGTTTAATGGGAGCACAAAACGTCGATTATTTAGTGCCTAATCGTTTTGATTTCGGTTATGGCTTATCACCCGAATTAGTCGCTGTCGCAGTCACTATGAAACCCGATTTAATTATGACGGTGGATAATGGTATCGCGTCTATTGATGGTGTTGCTGCCGCGAATGCGGCAGGCATTGCTGTGGTGGTTACAGATCACCATTTAGCCGCTGATCAACTTCCTGATGCACTCGCTATTGTTAATCCTAATCAGCCAGGGTGTGAGTTTGCGAGTAAAGCAGCATGCGGTTGTACTGTGGTGTTTTATGTCATGCTCGCGTTACGAGCAGCGCTGGATAAAAGTGGTTGGTTTAGCCAACGAGAAGCACCGAATATGGCGCAATTATTGGATTTAGTGGCACTCGCAAGTGTCGCAGATGTGGTACCGCTTGATCGTAATAATCGAATTCTGGTTGAACAAGGTTTACGGCGTATTCGTGCAGGGCAAGGGCACGTTGGTATTCAGGCTTTATTGACGGTGGCTGGGCGTGAGCCAGCACGGATTGTAGCGTCGGATTTTGGCTTTGCGATTGGCCCTCGTCTCAATGCCGCAGGACGGTTGGATGATATGTCTTTGGGTATCGAATGCTTATTAACCGACGATATGAATCGGGCGTTGGATATTGCGACTCAGCTTGATGCGTTTAATCGTGATCGTCGTTCGATTGAGCAGGGTATGCAACAAGAAGCGCTAGCCTTATTGGCCAAGTTTGAGGCAGATGATCACAACCCCGTGGGGGTATGTTTGTTTCAACCCGATTGGCATCAAGGTGTGATTGGTATTTTAGCCTCGCGTATTAAAGATAAATTATTTCGTCCAGTGATTGCTTTTGCAGCGGATGATAATGGCGTATTGAAAGGTTCCGCACGTTCAATTCCGGGGTTACATATTCGGGATGTGATTGACGAAGTGGATAAGCGTCACCCAGGTTTAATTAAGAAATTTGGTGGCCATGCGATGGCCGCCGGTATGACTTTGAACGATGGTGCTTTTGATGCCTTTAGTCGTGCATTTGATTGGGTGTGCCAAGCGCATTTATCGTCAGAGCAATTGCATCAAACCATTGATAGCGATGGCAATTTGTCGATAGCTGAATTTAGTTTAGAGCTAGCTGAACAGTTACGCTGGGGTGGCCCTTGGGGGCAGAACTTCCCTGAGCCAGTGTTTGATGGTCATTTTCGCTTAGTACAGCAGCGGATCGTGGGCGAACGTCATTTAAAGATGGTACTGCAACCAGAGGGATCTGATCTCGCCTTGGATGCAATATGGTTTAATATCGATCCTCAGCAGTGGCCCGATCAACAGCGAGATCGAGTGCATTGCGCATTTCAATTGGATGTTAATGAGTTTCGCGGGCGTCAGTCATTGCAGTTGTTGATTCGTCATTTGGAATAAACTCGTTTATTTAATTATTGTTACAAGGATGTGAAATGAAAGATCGAAAGTTTAATACAGTGCATTTGGTTGTTTTATCGACTGTATTTGTTAGCCAATTTACACTTGCTCAAGTTTATCAATGGACTGATGAGAATGGCCGTAAGCATTTCTCTGACGTTAGTCCGAGTCACTCCTCATTTGAATCTGTTGACGTAGCGCCTACAAATAGTATGGATTCACCGTCTTCAACGCATCGTACTTATAACGGCAGGAATTATGAACCTGATAATAGCTATGAGGACAGTATGAGGGATGTAAAACTCCGACAAGAAGCAGAATTGAAAATGAAAAAAGAGCGTGCTTGCCAGCGTGCTAGAGAGCGTCAGCGTGATATCGACGGAAAGGTAAGGAGGGGTGGGCAAGCTAATTTAGATACCTTAAAGAATCGTCGGCGCGAAATTAATAATGCTAAATCGGACGTTAAAGCTTCATGTTATTGAGGATCGTTTAACGCTTTTATATTGTGTTTAAAGAAATAAAAAAACCGGGCAATCGCCCGGTTTTTTATCTTCCATTATTACTGTTCAGGCGCTTTTAATGTCTCCGGTTTTCCGCGTAACTTCCAAGTTAGCTTCATAACCAATACATAGAATAAAGGTACAAAGAAGATAGCTAAGAAGGTAGCAGCAATCATACCGCCGAGAACGCTGGTACCAATTGCATGACGACTTTGTGCGCCGGCACCGGTACTAATCGCTAATGGTAATACACCCAACATAAAGGCAAGGGAGGTCATTAGAATAGGGCGCAAACGCATGCGAGCAGCCTCCAACGTGGCTTCTACTAACCCTTTGCCTTGTTCAACCAAGTGCTTGGCGAATTCCACGATTAAAATCGCATTTTTAGCTGATAAACCAATGGTTGTTAATAAGCCAACTTGGAAATACACGTCGTTACTTAATCCGCGGCCAGTGGCGGCAATCAAAGCACCCATAACCCCCAGTGGCACGATTAGGATAACCGCAAATGGTACGGACCAGCTTTCGTATAAAGCGGCTAAGCAAAGGAATACAACTAATAGTGATATCGCATAGAGGAGTGGCGCTTGTGCGCCGGACATGCGTTCCTGCAACGACATACCTGTCCATTCAAGGCTAACACCACCTGGTAGCTTCTTAACTAATTCCTCCATTGCAGCCATGGCATCGCCGGTACTTAATCCAGGTGCCGCTTCGCCTTGTATGTTCATTGATGGCAAGCCATTGTAACGCTCTAATAACGGAGAACCGTATTCCCAGCTGGTTGAAATAAAGGCCGAGAAAGGAACCATTTCGCCATTTTTGTTGCGTACATACCATTTTTCCAAATCACCAGGCAGCATGCGAGATGAGGCCTCACCCTGCACAAATACCTTTTTGACGCGGCCATTATCTAGGAAGTCATTGACGTATGAACCACCCCAAGCCGTGCTCAACGTAGAGTTCACATCAGCGATTTCTAAGCCTAATGATTTTACTCGCTCGTAGTCGATATCTATTTTAAAGATTGGGGCATCGTTCATGCCGTTAGGACGAACTCTATTAAGTCGTGCATCTTGTGCTGCCATTCCGAGCAACATGTTACGTGCCAATAATAAGTTGTCGTGTCCAATATTATTGCGATCTTGCAGCATAACGTCGAAGCCGGCCGCGGTTCCAAGTGCAGGAATTGGCGGCAGGTTAATCGGGTAAATCGTGGCATCTTTAATCTGACTTAATGCTCCCCAAGCCCTACCAATAGCTGCATCGGCAGAAAGTTCTGGGGTCTGACGTTCATCCCAGTGCTTCAACATTACGAAACCGATACCCATATTCTGGCCTTGACCAGCAAAGCTAAAGCCTGACGCTGTAAAGATAGATTTAACCGCCGGATCAGCAAGATAGTGATCCTTCATTTTCATCATGACTTCATTGGTGCGTTCTAGCGTCGCCCCTTCTGGCAATTGAACTAGGTTAAGAATCACCCCTTGGTCTTCGGATGGTAAGAAAGAGGCCGGCAAGCGTGCGTAAAGAAATACTAATACTGCCACCATGCCGGCATACACCAACATCATGCGGATAGGGCGCTTTAATGTACCGTTGACGGAATTAACATAGCCACCGGTTGATTTGTGCATGAATCGGTTAAACCAGCCAAAGAAGCCACGCTGCTCGCTCAGCTCACCTTTGTGGGCAGGTTTTAAGATCGCTGCACACAATGCCGGTGTTAGTGTTAACGCAACAAATACCGACAGTACCATTGAGGACACGATAGTGAGGGAGAATTGACGATAAATAGACCCAGTTGAGCCACTCATCAGCGCCATAGGTACAAAAACCGCCGACAGCACTAGCGCAATACCTACTAGGGCTGAAGTGATTTGATCCATGGATTTACGCGTTGCTTCTTTAGGCGATAAGCCTTCTTCTTCCATGACTCGTTCGACGTTTTCCACGACCACGATGGCATCATCAATTAATAGACCGATGGCGAGCACCATACCAAACATAGTGAGGGTGTTAATGCTGTAGCCAAATACAGCCATGACAGCAAAGGTTCCCAGCAGAACAACCGGTACGGCAATGGTCGGAATTAACGTGGCGCGGAAATTACCTAAAAATAGGAAGATCACTAGAAACACTAATACCACTGCTTCAATTAACGTATTGACCACTTCTTTGATTGATATCTGAACGAAAGGAGTCGTGTCGTAGGGATATACCACTTCTATATCGTCAGGGAAGAAGGCTGATAATTGGGTAATGCGTTCTCGCACAGCTTTCGCAGTGCCAAGAGCATTCGCTCCACTGGCGAGCTGAATCGCAATGCCAGAGGCTGGTTTGCCGTTGTAATAGCCAGCAACTGAATAGTTTTCAGCACCCAGTTCAATACTCGCCACATCTTTCAAACGGACTTGCGAGCCATCGCTATTAACCTTTAGCAATATATTTTCAAATTGTTCAGAAGCTTCTAGGCGCGTCTGGGCAATAATAGTCGCATTTAACTGTTGGTTCGGTGCAGCAGGTAAACCACCGAGTTGTCCTGATGCAAACTGATTGTTTTGCGTACCAATGGCGCTTTTAACATCGTTAGGTGTTAAGCCATAACCTGTTAATTTTTCGGGTTTTAGCCAAATACGCATGGCATATTGGGAACCAAACACACGAATATCGCCAACACCGTTAGTACGTGATAGCGGATCTTTTATATAACTATTGATGTAGTCAGCCAAATCGACGCGGCTTAATTCGCCCGACTTAGAGACCAGACCAATAACCATTAAAAATGACGTTGATGCTTTGGTTACGCTAAGACCTTGCTGCTTCACCTCTGCAGGTAACAAGGCTTCGGCTAAGGACAGTTTATTTTGAACTTGTACCTGAGCAATATCTGCGTCGGTGCCCGGTGAAAAGGTAAGTGTTACCGTTGCACTACCCGCACTGCTGCTTTTCGATGACATGTATAGAAGGTTATCTAACCCAGTCATATTTTGCTCAATGACCTGGGTAACGCTTTGTTCTAGCGTTTGTGCCGACGCACCAGGATAAGAAGCACTAACGCTTACTGCTGGAGGAGCAATTGTTGGATATTGCTGCACTGGCAGCTCTATCACAGCAGAAGCACCCGCCAACATAATTATGATGGCAATCACCCAAGCAAAAATGGGTCGGTCAATAAAAAATCTGGCCATGTTGCAGAATACCCCTTACTTAGTTTCTTCTGGAGTCACTGTGACCCCAGGTTTTATTTTCTGCAGCCCGCTAATAACAACGCGGTCATCTGTTTTTAAGCCACTTTTAACTAGCCACTTGTCGCCTATTGCGCGGGTGACTTCTACCCCACGGACTTCTACAACATTGTCACTGTTCACAACGTAAGTTGTGGTTGCTCCGCCAGCTTGACGCATTACGGCTTGCTGCGGCACAAGCAGAGCATTTTCAATTAATGAACTTGGCACATTGGCGCGCACGAACATGCCAGGCAGCAGCAAGTGATCGGCGTTTTCGAACAAGGCGCGGACGTTTACAGTGCCGGTGCCCGGATCAACATTGGCATCACTGAATTGCAGCTCACCTGTTTTTTCGACAGAGGTACCATCTTCCAATGAAAGGGTTACTTCACGTGGCAAGGCTGGATTTCTCATCAGCAAAACAGAGCTCGCGGGACGCTGAATATCAACGTAAATAGGACTTAATTGGCGAATAATTGTCAGAGCAGTCGATTGTTGTGCTGAAACCAGTGCGCCCTCTGTGATCGTTGAACGACCAATAACACCTGATATTGGTGCAGTGATTTCGGTGTAGCTTAAGTTAATGCGAGCAGAACGAACTGCAGCCTGAGCCGCTTTTACTTGAGCTTCGGTCTGTTTTGCCGTTGCTTCAGAGTCATCCAGCTCTTGTTCGCTTACCGCCGAATTTTTAGACAGCTTTTTGTAGCGCTCTGCGCGCAGGTGAGCGCTGTATGCGTTTGCCTCAGCAACTGCGAGTTGAGCTTCTGCGCTGGCGAGTTCAGCTTCATATAATGTCGGTTCTATTTGATATAGCTTTTCACCGGCATTCACTGAAGCGCCTTCCTCAAAGAAGCGTTTTAGAATAATTCCACTCACTTGAGGACGGATCTCCGCGGTGCGGAAAGCGGAAACCCGTCCCGGTAAATTGTCGTATAGCTTTAGCGATTCGGCTTTAATAGTTGCCACTCCGACAGCTGGAGGCGGCATCTGCGGGCCTTGAGGGGCACTTCCCTGTTGTTCACTGCACCCCACTATAGCTAGAAGGATAGTACTAACGATAAACCCGTGACGGATGCGTGATATTAATCTTGCCATATTTTCCTCGTGGATGTTCCGGTGCTGCTTTTAAGTGCGCTCGTCGACCGCGAGCTTAAAAGTTTTGCTGGTACAGTATTAATTGCTTAGCTAAATAGCCCAGCGATTAGATGATTAGCTGTTATTTATAGCGATTTACGACTCTTATGAATAGATCGGTAACTCGGAAAGGATTGTTAATGTAATTGGTACAATCCTTGGATATACACCTAAGATTGATAAGATTGTAACAGGGAAGTGGTTACATCAAGGTTACTTACGCCAAGATTATAGACGAGCACAGCGTTTTATCCCTTTTCGCTCTATATGAGCGTCAATGTGACCTGATCAGCTACTATCAATATGTCAGCAATGTTATTTGGGTGACGGCTGGGAAGTATTGGTGTGGTGTATGGAGGCGATTGGATGAAGCGCACGGTCGTGATGACTATCCTAATTCTACTTGTTGCTGGCGTCTGGTTTTGGCCGCGCCACGAGGTAGGTTTGCGTGTGATTGTCATGGCTGCGCATTCGGGGTCGATGGGAGGGCGCGATGCGGCAATGGTGGAAACACTGCGTCGCACTTTAAACCGAGTGACAGAGTCCAATATTGTGGTCGAGGTGGTGGATAGTTTACTCAGCCGCGATGACATGCAAATGCGTTTTGACGAAATACTGGCGAAAGGGCCAGTCGCTGCTGTGCTTGGATGTGGCGACTCGGCTTGCGTACGTCAGGTATTACCGGTGTTAGAACAAAGTGATCTTGTGCTTCTATATCCGGGCAGTTCGGAAGGGTTGTTTAAATCTCGGCATGTCATTCATTTGGGCGTGGTTGCTAATCAATATTTGTTTCCTGCGGTCAGTTGGGTTCGACAAAATTTAGGTGGAAGAATCCAATTCTTAGGCACCGAATCGGCACGCTCCGCCATGCTACTTCGATTGATTAGTCGCCAGTTGCTCGTGACTCATGATGCGCAAATTGTTGCCTCAGATTTTATGAGTAATATTGAACAGCTCCCTTCTATTATCGATAAAATTAATTTTTTCAAAGCTGATGTGCTCGTAATGGATGCCTGCGAATGGATGTTTGACCGACAGTTTAATCGCGAGCTGAGCAAAACCGGTGTGAAAATATTCTCACTTTGTGTGGATCAGAGCCCTCCTAGCGGCGTTGATATGTACTTTATAAGTCATTATTTCGAAAATCCGCATAATCACGAGATTCATCGTTTGAAAGCGGATTTGAGGGGTGATTTAGATGGTCTCACTATTTTGTCTGAATTGAGTGCCTCTTGGCTAGGAGAAGCTTTTAATCGTGGTCGTACCCTAGATAATCGTAGTTTGCTTGAATTTGTTTTAGGACGAAATGCCTTAACCGCAGGCGGAGCGATCACTGTTGATCATGCTTTTCAAGGTACTTGGCACACCCTCTATATTGCTCAAGTTCGTAATAACGAGCAGCAGCTATTATGGATATCAAATACAGCCATTCGACCTGTAATGTTTCCGGGGTTAGAAGCTCCTTCTGATTGGCTTCACAATCTTACGATCTATTGGCGCAATGCCGGTGGTTTGTGGCGTGCGACCAGTGTAGGTAAACATTAATGTTAAAACGTTTACGCCAACGATTGCGCTCGCTTAAAAGCTATCAATTTCAAAGTATGCAGGCGCGAATGCTGGTATGGATGATGTTACTTGTACTTCTTCCTGTATTACTGCTCGTTGGCATTGGTATGACCTATGCCGAGAGTCGATTAGCGCAAAATATGATGGAAGATTTAGAAGAGTTAACTCAGCGATTACAGCGTGAAGTTGATCTCGCCGTAGTGGCGCAAGTTGAAGATGTTCGAATTTTCTCTCGCTCTCCTTATGTTCAGGGCGCAATGGTTGATTTTTCATCGGTTTATGATGATCGAGAACTGTACTCGATGGAGTATCAAGACCAGCAGGATCGCTATTGGAATTATCTTGCTTTCTATGCTGAAAAACACGGGCTAACGGACCTCTTGTTTGTAAATTTAAAAGGCGACGTTGTTTATTCCGCCTCGCAATCTGATCTTTATGGTGCGAACTTAACTCATGTCGATTACAGCGGAACGGCGATACAACGTGCCTTTCAACAAGCTCTTTGGCAGATGGACAGTGTTATTGAAGTGGGTGTTAACGGCTCTGATGGTTTTGCATTTATGGCATCGCCCATTTTAAATCAGCAGCTCATCGGTGTTGTTGTCCTCATTCCGGGGCCTAGCACCATTCGTCAATTTTTGACGACCACGAATGATCGCAGTAAGCAGGTTTTGAGTGTTTATCACCGAGATAGTGATGGTGGCTTTAATGAATTATTCGGCGATGGACATTTTGATCGAGGCACATTACTGAGCCGCATTTTATCAGCGGCCTATCTGGGGCGCGATTATAGTGGCAGTGTTAATGAGTGGGGGGATGATTGGTTGATTAGTGCGCGAGCATTGCCAGCGCTCAATGCAGTCGTTTTAGTTCGTCGAGAAAAAAATATGGCATTAGCGGCGATTACGGATTTGCAGTTTTCAGCGTGGGGAGTAACTTTGATTATTTTGCTCTTGGTTTTTCTTGTTTCCCGTCATGTATCTGGAAGTCTTGTCGCTCCGTTAAAAGATCTATCTGATAACTTAGAAAAAATTGCCCGTGGTGATCGTGATGCACGGTCACAAGTAGAAAGGCAGGATGAGTTGGGCGCACTTGCTCATCAGTTTAATGACATGGCGCATTCCTTGCGCAGTACTCAAGCACAGCTGCTGCAATCGGAAAAGATGGCATCGATTGGACATTTAGCAGCTGGTGTTGCCCACGAAATCAATAATCCTATGAGTGTGGTAACGTCCAATATGGATACCATGCGTCAGTATTCTAAGATTTATGTGCAGCTGGTCGATATGTACGACCGCTACTTAAAGGCAGCAACGGAAAATGACAGTGCCGGTTACGAAGAAATTAATCGTGAATTGGTAGCATTTCAGCAGCAAGAAGATATTCATTTTGTTAATCAAGACATGAAAGAGCTACTTAATGAATCGTTAGAAGGGCTGGGGAGAGTGAAAAGCATAGTAGGTAGTTTGGGGGTTTTCTCTGAATTGGATAAATCTGAAGAACAAGTCATCGACCTCAACGAGTGTCTACAGTTTGCGGTTAGCCAAGTTAATTCCCAGCACGTAAAGGTACATTATTCGATAGATGTTAAGCAGCCTGTTCGGTTTAAACATGAGCAAATACGTAAAGCATTTACTGCCATTGCGGATAATGCGCTAAAAGCTTGCGCGAATGAAGGTGAGCTACGGGTGCGTGCATATCAGCGCGGTGCAAAGACAATTATTGAGTTTCAAGATAGCGGCACAGGCATTGAGCAGGAGCATTTAGCTCATATATTTGATCCATTTTATACTACTCGTCCGGTGGGGGAGGGGGTTGGCTTGGGGCTTTCAATTGCGCACTCCATTATTGAAGCACATGGCGGCTCCATTAAGTTGATGAGTAAGGTAGGGAAAGGTACAAAAGTTCAAATAGCCTTACCATCTGACAGTCATGCGGCTTAGTCGTACTATACCTATCGGCATCCGACCTAGATTTCGCTAGAACCATACCCCCTGAGGCCTGTCTCACTGGCTACGGTGGATTTATACGCGACGGGCTTTTATAGTGGTGCCCGAAGCTGCGGGTTGCCGGTTATCTATCAATGATCGGTATTGACCCGAGTATTCAAATTCAGACACATGTCTTGTCTTACTCAATTTGCTAGGAAAGCATCATGTTAACTATGTTGGCGAAGCTGCTAAAAGCACTGAACTCCGAATCTGCACCTTGGCAAATTGCCTTGGCGCTAGCTTTATCTATGATCATAGGCTTAACACCGCTGTGGTCGTTGCATAATCTGGTGATCTTGCTTTTAGCAATGATTATCCGCGTAAACCTTAGTGCATTTTTCCTTGGGATATTGGTATTTACCGGTATAGGGATGGCGTTAGTCGACCCTTGGTCTATTCGACTGGGCGAGGAACTACTAACACGCCCTGATCTTCAAACTCTATGGACCGAGTTATACGCTCAAGACTTTTGGCGTATGTTAGCCTTTAATCACACCCTGACTCTTGGCGGTGTGTGTATTGCGCTTATCGCTTTTATCCCTGTGTTTGCCATATCCCTAATATTGGTACGCGTTTATCGTGAGAGAGTACTGAATTGGGTGAATAAACTAAAAATTACTCAGATGTTAAAGGCCAGTACTTTTTATAGCCTTTATCAAAAGTTTGCGGAGTAAGACATGAAACAATGGATTCGTTGGTCTGGTTTATTAGGCTTTATTGCCGTTACGGCGCTGCTTGTTGTTATTTTCGTTTTAGCTTTGCCTTGGTTAATTAAAAGCAGTATCGAGTACATAGGTACTGAGGTTGCAGGGGCGAAGGTCAGTGTGGATGACGTTGATGTTAGCTTTAACCCGCTGGGCGTTACTTTAAATCGTCTGCAGGTTACCGATGCGCGTGAACCGATGCGTAATTTGGTCGAATTTACTCAAGCTGATGCGCAACTTGAGTTAGCGCCATTGTTGTTGGGTAAAGGCATTGTTCGTGACCTTGGGGTGAGTAATTTGCAGTTCAATACTGAGCGCACAGAAAGCGGCGCGATTGCAAAACCGACTGCGGAGGAGGCTGCCGCCGAGGCTGCTAAAAAAGCCGCAGAAGAGCCATTAGTGAGTGTTGAAGATTTACCAAGTGCCGATGAAATTTTTGCGCGTGAACCGTTAAAAACAACGGCTGCGGGTGAGGCTATGGAAGCCACTTATAAGCAGCGTAAAGCAGACGTTGAAGCCGCTGTGGCAAGTGTGCCGACTCAAGCTGACTTGGCTAAGTATGAAGCTGAGCTTAAAGCGCTAACAAGTGGTAGTTTTTCATCGCTAGAAGATTTTAAACAGCGTAAAGCTAAGTTTGATGAGCTTAAGAAACGCTTTAAAGCGGATCAAGCTGCGGTTCAGCAAGCGCGAGATGTTATTCAAGCGAGTCGTAAAGATATTCAGCTGGCAGCTGCTAATTTGAAAAATGCACCGGGTGAAGATTTAGCTTATTTGCGCGACAAATATCAGCTTAATGCCAGCGGTGCTGCCAATATGACAGGCCTGCTATTTGGCGATCAAGCGGCTGAATGGGCAAGCCAAGCACTATATTGGTATGAACTTATTAGTCCATATCTAGCATCTGATGGTGTGGAAGAGCCCGAGGTTATTGAAGAGTCGCGCCTCACCGGACGTTTTGTGCATTTTCCGAGCAATGACCCTTGGCCGGAATTTTTGATTCGTAATGCTCATATTACTGGTCCATTCGATGGTGGATATTTAGTGATTAATGGTCGCGATCTTACCCACCAACAGGACGTCACGCGGCGACCATCGGTATTAACGATTACAGGTGATAAGTTACAACGGGTCGGTGATCTTAGTGGTTTGATAACCCTTGATCATCGCCAGCAGCCAGCAACCGATAGCGCTATGTTAACCATCAGTGACTGGCGTCTTGCACCGGTTAATTTGGGCATAGCCGGCGCTGAATTAGCATCATCGCGGGTGCAAGTGAAAGCCGATGCGCAAGTTGTCGCGGGTAAACTTAATGCGACGGCTGATGCGACCGTGCGTGATGCGAAGTTTAGTGGTGCAGGTAAAACGACATTCGCCCGAGAAATGAATCAAGCACTGGCCGGTATTACGCAGTTTACGGTCAATGCGGGTGCTAAAGGCAAGTTGTTAACGCCAAAAATAGAATTTGGTTCTGATTTGGACAAGCAGCTAAGCAAAGCCTTCAATCAGCGCATACGTGCGAAGCAAGATGAGCTAGAGGCTAAATTACGCACACGTTTGACCGCTCAAATTACTCAGTATGGCGGTGATTACATTGGCGAATTACAGCAGTTGGCGGCGATGGATGGATCTATGAGTGATCGTTTCAATGCGCTTAAAGACATGGCGGGTCAGCAGTTAGAAGATTTTACTGTACAAAAAGAGCGTGAAGCCAAAGCTAAAGTCGATGCTGAAAAAGCGGCAGCACAAGCTAAAATAGATGCTGAAAAAGCAGCTGCTCAGGCTAAAATAGACGCCGAAAAAGCGGCTGCAAAAGCCGAAGCTGAGCGTAAAAAGAAAGAAGCTGAACAACAAGCCAAAGATAAACTTAAAAAGCTATTTTAATGATGACAAGACGTTTAACACCGGAAGAATTTGCTGCGACTCGCATTAATCCACAGCGAGTAAACTCAGGTCAGCCTGTACCGCATTTATGGCAGTACGTAGAGGCCATTCCGGTGGCCGATTTTTGTGGATTTGATTGCCGCACAGGTGCTGTTACACACGTTTATCGTATGAATGATCAATACGAGCATATTCTTGTGAATAGCGAGTTCATGGGGGTTGCCATGGTGATTGTTGTGGATCTGGTGCAGCAGGATATCTACGGACATTTTTTGTTAGATATTAATCCACCGAATACAGAGATACCTGAATGATAAAAAGGCCGCTATTATTTTTGATAGTGGCCTTTTTCTTTCATGGCTAGAAGTACTTACGGTCGGTTTAAAAATCGCATCATCTGGCGATTGAGCCATGAAGGAGTGATTTGATTCAGCGCATAGAGAATCTGAAATTGTAAACTTACCGCACGGTGGGTTTTAGGATTCTGAATTTGGGCAAGAATTGCTGCGGTAATATCCTTGGCGTCTAGATTTACACCTAGGCGATTTAGGATACGTGATTCGCTGGTCTGAGAGGTAACCATATGGGTATTAACGAAGGGAGGCATAATATCGGTTACGCTGATCTTATGGTCTGCCCATTCAATATTAAGCGCTTCTGTTAAGCCGCGTACTGCAAACTTGGAGGCAGAGTAACTTGCCAAATGAGGAACACCATAGGTGGCAGACGCTGAACTCATATTGATCACTTGTGATTTTGGTGTGTTGCGCAGATATGGAAAGGCGGCTTGGCAGCCATGCACGACGCCCATCACATTGATATCGAATATTTGTTGATGACGTGCCGTACTGATGTCTTCAAACCGATCAATTTGTAAAATGCCAGCGCAGTTGAATAATAGATTGAGTCGCTGTTTATTATTCTCGGCAAAGCTTTTAATGCAGTCGGTTACTTGGTTGGCATCACGCACGTCGAGTTGATAACAGTGCACCCGATTTGGGTCCCAATTTGCACTGTATTCTTTTAATGCATCGAGATTAATATCAGCGATGCCGAGTGTCCAGCCATTGGCATAGAGTGCTTCAACGGTCGACTTGCCGATACCCGACGCGGCACCGGTAATAAAGGCTGTTTTGATCATGGTAATTATCTCTAGTATTTGGTTTAACTATTGTTGGCAATGATAGTCGTTTGGATGAAACTCACTCGTCATGCGCCGATAGTTAAAGGTGAAGGTTGGCCAATTAACGGTATTTTTACCTTCGTCGGTGATATACCAGCTATGACAGCCTTGATTCCAGACGGTATTTTTTATCTTTGTTTGTATATTTTCGTTAAATGCTCTCTGCGGCGTTGCCAGTACATCAATACTGCGGAAACCACCTTTTTCTTGGTATTTGATCGCCGATAGAATGTAGCGAAATTGGCTTTCTAACATATAAATTATTGAGTTATGGCCAAGATTTGTATTTGGCCCATACAACATAAATAAGTTTGGGAAACCCTGAACATTAATACCTAAGTAGGCTTCGGCACCGTTTTTCCAGACGTCGTGCAAGGATTGACCGTTAGCCCCTGTAATTGTCATTGGTACTAGGAATTCGGTGGCTTTAAAACCCGTCGCATAAATAATGACGTCCACAGGATGGTGCTGGCCATTGTTATCAATAATACCAGAGTCGTTAACGCTACTAATGCCATCGCTGCATAGAGAGACATTGTTGCGTTTCATGGTTTCGTAGTAATTATTAGCCAACAGTATGCGCTTACATCCCATCGGATAATTAGGTGTTAAGGCTTTTCTTAATTCAGGGTCTTTAATCTGGGACTTCATGTAGCGAGCCCATTGTCCTGCCATAATTTTCATAAGGTGTTCATGAAAACGAAAACCTAAAACGCGACTTTCATATTGTAGGTACGTTTTTACGCGACTCAGTTTTTGTAGGCCCGGTACCCATTTCAGTAGTGCGTGCTCCCACGGCGTGTATGCGCGATCAGGCTTAGGCAAGACATAGGGAGCGGAGCGTTGGAATAAGGTGACCTGAGCCGCAATCTTAGAAATTTCGGGTACAAATTGAATTGCGGAGGCGCCAGTGCCGATAACAGCCACTGTTTTTCCGGTGAGATCAATATCATGACGCCATTGAGCAGAATGAAAGTGCTCACCCTTAAAATCATCTAGCCCCGAGATGTTTGGAATCAGAGGGCGATTAAGTTGCCCCGTTGCCGTAATCAGATAACGTGCCGTAATTTGATTGCCATTTTCAGCCTCAATTACCCAGTGCTGCCGCTCGGTGTCGAACTCTGCCGAGCGTACGCCGTGATCAAATCTCAGGTGACTGATAACTTGGTATTGCTGAGCACATTGTTGGATGTAGCTGAGAATTTCTGGTTGACGTGCAAAACGGTACTGCCAGTCTTTTTTGGGCGCAAATGAATAAGAATATAGATGGGATGGCACATCACAGGCAGCGCCGGGATAGGTGTTGTCGCGCCAGCAACCGCCGAAATCGCTGGCTTTTTCCCATATTTGGAAATCAGACTTGCCAGATTTCTTTAATTGTATTGCCATGCCGATTCCGCCGAAGCCGGCACCAATGATAAGGCATTCAATGTGTTGCATGCGTCACCTATTATTATCTTTATTTAAACGAGTAGCTCATTTTGTGGCAGACGTTCGCAATAAGCCATGTCACAATCGGACGAGTTTTTGTGATTATCGGACACGCAAGGTACATTAAATGGTCAATCGCTCGCTCAGTCGCAGTATTAGTAGTGTACTTCTGATTCTGGAATTTGCGCGCTCGCGCGGTATTGATACTGAAGCTCTGCTGACAGGCACTCATTTGCAGGAATTAATGCCATTTAATCCAATGCAAATGGTGAATGAGGCGCAAGAGTTTAGGCTGCTGGATAACTTAGCGGAGCATGTGGATAGTCCGTTTCTGGCTGGTTTCGAATTGGGATTGAACTATCAACTCACAAGCTACGGCATTTGGGGTTTTGCTTTACTGGCCAGTCCGAGTTTAGGCAAGGCCATTGAATTAGGGTTACGTTACGTTGATTTGACCTATTCTTTCTGCGATATCTCGCTGCATATTGAGGGACAAGAGGCCATCATGGTTTATACCCCACGTCACGATGGACTAGGAGGGGTGATGGCACTAGGGCGAGATATCGGCGCTCTATTGCTGATCCAGCGGGAAATTTTTAATGGTGAAGTGCCGCGAGAGCGGGTAGAGCTCACCTCTTCAGAGCCTGATCTATCGGCGCAGCAGCGCCATGTCTTAAATGGTTTGGCACAATGCCCCGTGATATTTAACGCCAAACGCAATGCAGTCGTTTTATCAGCCGAGATATTAGATAAACCCTTACCTAGGGCCAATGCGGTAACGTTAGCGGTGTGTGAGCAGCAATGTCGTGACTTATTGGCTACGCGTCAGGAATGGCAGGGCTTTGCGGAACAGGTACGCAATGCACTACTACACTCCGGCTTAGGGTCCAGTATGGAGCGGGTGGCGAGTTATCTATCTATGTCGACCCGCACGATGCATCGTCAGTTAGCGGAAGAAGGCACGCGTTGGCGGGCTGTTAGAGATGACGTTCGCTTAGGTATGGCAGAAGCCTTGCTGAGTGCTGGCTATATTCAATTGGATGAAATTGCGGAGCGGGTTGGCTATTCCGATTTATCCAATTTTAGTCATGCATTTCGACGCTGGAAAGGGTTGTCTCCGGCTCAATACCGGCGTCAACAGCTCGATAAAGCGCTGTGACGCCAGTTTGATCTAGCTGTCAGTTCGTTGTTGGAATTGCCGTTAAATCGGGACGCGGAAACGCCGGGAGCTGACTGCGGTTTTGCTCGGACAGAGGCGTAAGGTTTTCGATGTCACCACCTTTGCTAAATACGGCCCAGCTAAATTTCTTCTCGGTAATAGCATCATTATAAAGCGTGATAATGTCATCGAGAGTAAGAGTTTTAACTTGTTCGGCAATGGCACTGCGGGTATCGAAACTGTATCGACCAACCGTTATTTCTTGCCAGAATTGCCCAGCTTTTTCTGGCATATTTTTAGCTTTTTCTAATAATAAGGTCACTAAACCTTCTTTGAATGCAGCAAATTCCTCAGGTGTCGTCGCGGCTAGCTGAGGTGCGAAATTTTCGAAGAAAATTTGGCTTTGTTGCATGATTTTGTTCGGGGTTGCGGTTGGTGATTGCACGACAAATAACAGCCCAGGAACCGTTTGCTGTGGAAATGCAGTGGCAACGACAACGTAGCCAAGTTGCTGTTCTGTGCGCATGTATTGGTAATACGGCGCGCTGAGTATTTGCGTTAGCAGCGACATACGCGCACGACTATTATCGTCGGTTGCTTGCCCTTGAATATATAGGCTAAAGGCATTGTCAGGATGCTCTTGCTCAATCACTTGACTGAATTGACCCTCTGGAAGTTGTTTAACTTCTGGCAAAGGCAAGGTAGAGGCATTGGCAGGGAAGCGTTTAGCAACGATATCCGCCATTTCTTTAGCGTCTTTTTCGCTAACGTTACCGTGGACATAAAGAATACTGGACAAGTCGTTGCTGTACTCGTTAGCAAAGCGAATCACATCTTCACGGTTCACATCGGCTAGCGCAGCCAGTAAATCGTCTTCATTGAAAGATGGCTCATATAACCAATGCTTGAGTTCCGCGATGGTACGCTGGAAAGGTTTGGCTTTTAGATTGTTTTCTAACGAGCGCTGCAGTGATGCACGATAACGTTCAAATTCATCATCGCTAATGACTAGGTTGTTCATTTCACTTAAAACACGGCGCATCAGTTCAGGTAATTTATCTTGGTAGCCGCCGAAACCGATATCTAAGCCTCGATTCGTCGCGCTAAGCGAGTAATTTAAACCCGCTAACGATGCCGGATAGCTGTAGGTATTTAATGCTTCATTAATAGCGCGGGCGTATAACTTTGCCAGTACTTGTTGGCGCGCACTTTGTTGCACCGGCTCTAGTGCTAAGCGCAAAATGATTTGGCTTTTCGGTGCTTTGAATTCGTTTTCTGGATAGTACCAAGCTTGTTGACCATCGTTATGTATCAACGCCGTTGGCGTTGCGCGTTCGGTACCCGCATGCAAGCTAAAGTCGGTTGGAATAAAAGGGTTTGCTACTGGTAGGTGCAAGGCATCTAAACCATTTGTTTCGATATCCAGCTTAGCGTAGTCGCTAGGGCGAATACGCATTGGCGTTGCATACCAAGGATCAACCATATCGGTAACAACACCCGGCGCGATTAGAGTGCGCAACATATTGTTAGCACTCAAAGCATTTAAGTATGGACGCATCTGTTCGTCGGTCGGAATAAGCGCTTTGTAATTTCCGTAAATAATATCTTGAACAGGGAATAACTGCATATTAGTGCTGACGCGCACTACATAGTCGGATAACTGTCCGTGTTCCAAATAGCGGAAAGTCAATTCGTTCAGTTGCTGCTGTTCTGTTTTTAAATATTCTGGAAATGGCTTAACTTTCATTAACTCAAAGTAGTGCATTAAGGCTTGAGTAATATTTTCGGTATGCAAAAGACCCAAGCGAGTAAGGCTAATTTGCACCGTTAAAGCAGATTCATTTTCGGTGCTGATCGCGCGACCAGAGCTAAGTGCTTCAGCCCAGCCTTGTTGTTTTAGATAGGCGAGTAGACTGCCTTCGCCTTCGTGGCCAATTAAATTCGACAGCAGTTGTACGGGTTTATAATCATACAGGCTCATGACTTCTGGCATTGGGAAGGTGAACTGTAAGCGACGAATTTCCTTTACGGGTTCGATATTCATGTCGAGTGGCAACTGGCCTTCAACAAACAGAGGCTTGTGATTAATCTGCTTGGCAATTTCACGTTTAGGCACAGCGGAGAAATGGCTGCGTGCCCACCCCTCTAATTGTTCTAATGGATAATCACCCGCTAATACAAGTGTCATACGATCAGATGAGTAGTGTTCTTTGTAAAATGCGAGTAAGTCATCTCGTACCTTACTATCGGCAGTATCTGACAGCGTATCGAGGTTACCGGTTGAGAACTTAGCGTATGGATGTTCGGGATTCATTGCCTGTTTTTCGGCAGAAAAAATACGGCGGAAATCATCTTTTAACTTAGATTGAAATTCTGCATGAACGGCATTTTTCTCGCGATCGACATAAGCTTCATCAAAGCGCGGAGAAATAAAGAAAGGAGCAAAGCGGTCAAGTGCGCCTGCCATTGCATCGTTTTCTATTTCGTAAAAATAGGTTGTTTGGGCGTGCGCAGTAAAGGCGTTATGGCTACCGCCGTTACGGCTAATATAGGCTTGGTATTCGCCTGGCTCTGGATACGGATCTGTCCCCAAAAACAGCATATGTTCGAGGAAGTGAGCTAAGCCATTGCGGTTATCTGGATCATCGCCACTGCCGACACTAACGGTCATTGCTGCGGCGGCTTTGTCGGTGTTTGGTGTGTTAATTAACACGACTTTGAGGCCGTTATCTAATTCTAAATAGCGGTAACTGAACGGGTCTGCAGGGCTAGTAATAATGTCACTAGAATCTGCAGATGTCAGAGTGTCGGGTTTCAACATAGAGTAACCAATGGCGGCTAATACGATTAAAAAAAAGATCCAGTAACGCGGCGATAACATGCCAGCTCCTAGTGTGCTGTTCCGTTGTATTGAATAATCGCTTGAGCATCAGCAAGCGAATGCTTGAGCGGGTCTAGTTGTTCTATTTGGTGTAGACGCGCTTTAGCATCCTCCAGTTCCGTCAGCAACAAGGCAAATTGCCCTTCGAATGCTTGATCAATCACTTTGTACAGTTCTTGAACTTGATCGTTAGAGTTTGCAGCACTGCCTCCGTGCAGAGTCTTGAGGCAGGCGAGGGCAATCTGGTGGTAGGCTTTATCTTTATTCACAGTCGGCTCCTGAGTTTAGTCCGCTATCATACCCAGCCCCCTAAGGGATAGCCAACCTTGGGGTTAAGGTTACCCCAATTGACTATCAGGTCCATACCAATGCAGCTGATTAAGATGCAGTTCGTGCGACATAACCGCACCGCTGAGCCAATCGATGTTGGCTTTGTGGGTTGCTGCTAAGGCTTCCGATTGATGAATGTTGCGCGCGTAGATCAATACCCCGTGTTCATGCAGTTTTTGCAACATTCTTATCCCGGCGGCCCCCGTCTTTGCGTCTTGAATATTGGTGAGAAACTCGGGTGCTAAGGAGATTCCGTCAATAGGTAGATTTAAAATCTGACGGGCATTGAGAAAACTACGACCAAAATGACTGATCAAACGTTTGCAGCCATGTTCTTGTAGCTGTGCTTGCCAAGCTTGGGCACTCGGTTCGTCACTGATTAAATAGTCTTCATCCAAAATAACAGAGCATTGGATTGGTATCTGTTGGCGTGCGTTATTGAGTGCAGCCAAAAAGTGGTCGGTACAGCTAGGTGCTAAACCACTGGCATCGACAATGACATTTAAGGTTTCGGTGAAGCAGGTATCCCATGTATTAACCAACTGACTAAACCAACTGTCCCACTCCGTCTTTGAATAATTGCCTAGTTGATGGCTTTCTAAGGCGACTAGCCCCCCTTGTGCGTTAAATACTGGAAGGGCTCTAAATTCCAATTGGGCTACAGGGGCAATTGACGTCTCTTCTGCGCCAAGGCTTGTGGTGTCGGCGTTAACGAGTGATTCGGAGTTGCTCGTACCTGACTGATCTTTTCGTGAGTTAGTGTTGTGGTAGCTCGATACGGCTAAGGCGGGGTCGGCATGATTAAGATCATGCTCGTTGACTAAATTGAGCGCACACAGTCTGTAGCGTTTCCCCAGCGGACTAATCGCCATCCAGCTCGGTACTTGGTCGTGATTTTGATTTAATAAGTTGAAATACCCGAGCCATACTTGGCCTGCATCCAGCTGGCGGGTGACTTCGGCCTCCAGCGTGATGGCGATAGTCGAAAGGCTGGCAGAAAATAAGTTTACCCCTAGTAGGTCACTTTCTCGGCAATCTAGTGCTCGGCATAATGCAGGATTAGCCAAGCGAACAATCCAGTTATCGTCGGTCAACAGCATGGCTTGATCAGCGACAATCGCTTGTTGCATCTGCTCTAAACGCTGTAAAAGAGCATGCTGTCTAAGCCCTTCATGTATGTGCATGGTTAGCGTGTAGTTATCCCATGGTTTAGCAACAAAGCGATGTACAACGCCATCTTTCCACGCTTGCTGGAGCGCTTTGTAGTCGACTTGACCCGATAGCAGTAATCGATAGCTAGCAGGGGATAGACGCCGCACTTCTTCGCACAAGGAGATGCCGTCACGATGGGGCATTTTGTAGTCGGTGACCATGAGGTGGATATCTTCACGTTGAATGATCTCTAACGCTTCTTCACCATCACTAGCTTCGAATAGTTGATAAGGCTCGGCCCGCAACATACGTCTAAGTGCTTGAATAATGCCGTTTTCATCATCGACCAGAAGAACGTTCAACTGCATGGGAGCCCCTGTCTCAGCTATACGCCGTCATAAATATACGAATCACAGCCCCGTGCGCAGAATCGCAATTAAGGTAAAGGATTAAAAAAATCTGCCGAATTCACCTTGCAATAACGCTGGGCTATCTATACTGGTTTTAGTGTAGTTACCAAATTGAGAGTTTGCTGTGCGGGAAAAACAAGCACTTACAACAGGCGAGGTAGCGAAATACTGCGGAGTTAACTTCCGTACAGTGATTCGTTGGATCGAGCGCGGTCACCTCGATGCATATAAGCTTCCAGGGCGCGGCGACAACCGCATCCCAGTGGACAGTTTTGTTGATTTTCTTAACAACAACAATATGCCAATACCGGAAGAACTCGATCTCGGTGGGCATAAACTGGTGCTGTTAGCGGATGTCGACGATCTATCTGCTGATGTTGCAGCCTGCGTTCGACGCGCTGGATGGGACCTTATGGTGACGTCAGATCCCGTACATTTTGGTTGGCTGATCAGTCAGCATCAACCGGCGGCCGTTGCTATAACGCAGATGCAGTATGAGGTGTCTGTTAATAGGCTGCTTAAGGACAGTGATGCGAAGGATGTATTGCGCATTTGTATCTCTCCGGGAGGTGTGTCTGACACCGCTGCACGAGATGGCTGGATTCATTTAAGTTGGCCAACAGATCAACCGCAGTTTGTATTGCAATTAACCAATAATGTAGCGGCTTAAGCGTTAATATAGGCTGGCCGGTTCAGGCCAAGGGATATTGCTATGCTCTGGTTCTGGACTTTACCTATTATCGCCGTTCTTATTGGCATCATTATTGTTCAAGAATTATCCCGGCGACGCTTCCAGTCGGAGCGTTCAGGGTTACTGCAGTCTGAGCAACAATTACAACTAATTTGGGATCATCTACCTGATTCCATTCTAGAAATTCTTCAAGATGGCACCATCATTAAAAGCAATCGCCCCTCGGAATATTTCGATGGTGAGTTGCTGGTTGGGCATAAAATAGGTGAATGCTTAGCACCAGAGCAACAGTCCGTATTTCAGAACTCTCTCTCCCGCGCAATCGAGACATTGACGCCTCAATCTTATCAACTTGAACTGATAGGAGGGCAAGGTAAGCGAGTAACCTTATCTAATCAATTAGTGCCAATTGTCAGAGCAACAAAGTTAGCGTCTTTACTCGTTATTAGTCGCGATATAACTGAGCTGGCCAATGCTCAAAACCTTCTCAAGCAGCAAACGAAATTTGCAGAAGACGCTAGCACGGCAAAAAGTCGCTTTTTAGCGAGTATGAGCCACGAAATACGCACTCCGATGAATGGTCTTTTGGGCATGGTGTCGCTTTTAGAAAGCACTGAAATGACGTCAGAGCAGCAAGGGTATTTGCGCACCATATCTCACTCATCCGAACATTTACTGGCGATAGTTAATGATGTACTGGACTTATCAAAAATCGAAGCGAATAAATTAACGCTTAATGTGGCGCCCTTTGATTTAAATGATATGGCCTTGCGTGTAATTGAAATTGTTAGTCCTAAAGCACGTGAGAAATCGCTAGCGATACAGTTATTTTTCGAAGACGGTGTGCCGTCTCATGTGGTTGGTGATCCCACTCGCATTCGACAAGTACTCATGAATCTCTTAACAAATGCGATCAAATTTACTGATGAAGGACATGTCCTGCTGCGTGTCGTCTTAGTGCGCCAAGTTGAGAATGATGCCACTTTACGTTTCAGTGTTGAAGACAGCGGTATCGGCATTTCAGCCGATAAAGCCGTGTTGTTGTTTGAAGAATACAGCTTTGCTCATGGTGCGATATCAGCGAATCAGGGCGGAACCGGATTGGGATTGAATATTTGTCAACGGTTAGCGAATTTAATGGGTGGCAAAATAGGCGTTGTTAGCAGCCCAGGTATTGGCTCTTGTTTTTGGATGGACATCACATTACCAGTTGCTGCAATAGAGGTGGAAAATAGCCTGACGACCACTTTATTAACGACTAAAAATTCTTACGATATATGGGTTGCTGATGCGCTGGCGATCAACCGTGCTTTGGTGGTATCGGTTGTTCGGAAAATGGGTTTTCGCGTTCGTCAGTTTGAGAATATAGAATCCTTGATAGCTGAACTTAGTCGGCACCAACCGCATGTGCTGGTGATCTCTAGTGCTCTGTATCGTAAAGCCAATTTTGACAATGTACGTCGAGCCGTTCGGGAGCATGGCGGCCGAATTGCTATGACCGCAGATAACGGCTTTTTTGAAGGCAGTGATCGTCTTTCAAAGCAGGGTATGGATGCTTCTTGGGAGTGGCCGATTGGACAAGAAGAAGTGAAACGAATATTACTTCGTTTGCTGGATAAAACGCGCCCAGTGTCGGACATTATTACGCGCTTCAACCATGAGGAGAGTGAGAATAAATTAGCGCTTGAAGGCATCAATATTTTACTGGCCGAGGATAATCCCGTTAATCAGAAGGTGGTTACGCAGATATTGCGTCATCTCGGTTGCGAAGTGGCCGTTGTAGCCCATGGTGGGGAAGTTTTGCGTTATCTAGAACATACCCGCCCCGATATTATTTTGATGGATTGTCATATGCCGGTTATGGACGGGGTTGAAGCCACAGCAGCCATACGCGCTAACCCAGATATCAGAGATATTCCAATCATTGCTCTTTCTGCTGATGCTATGGAAGAGCAGCGGCAGTTATGTGAAGACGTGGGAATGGATGGTTATTTAACCAAGCCTGTTCGCCTGCACGATATGAAACAGGCGTTACAGGCATTTAGTCCGCCTCTTACAAAACACTTCCGTAAGGGATGAAACGATTATCTGTTAGAGCTTTCAGCTCGCGGATAATGGCCTTATCTGGCAGACGTTTCATCTGGCGTAAATAGCGAAAAATCCATATCGCTGGATTTTTGGCTTTTGCTTGAAAACCCGATAAAGTCATCTCGGCCTGAGTATAGAAAAAGGCTAGATCAATTAAAGTGGCATCACTTAGTGTCGGAATGGTGTTTAACCAGATCTCCTCGCTTTGTTGAATCCAGCTAGCTCCTTGCTGTAACTCCTCAGCGGTTAGTGTTAACGCATCTTTGCCTTGAAGGCGTAACACTTTGCTTTGCTCTGCTATGCGTTGCAGCAGCGCAGAATCAGGAAAATTAGTGGTGGGTAGTGAAGGGTCCCATTGATCGATCATTGTTTACCCTATGACGATTGATTGATAAAGATGGTTTCATTGAACCTATTTGTCATGGCGCTCTCTGACGCTACCTATAGCAATAAGTTGCTGACTCAAGAATACACCAATCCCAACTTCAATATCTCGAAAAACAGAGTTTCTCGTTTTACCTGACGACGTTGTGGGCTACCTTTGGCATTATAGAAACATTGGTTTAGAGGTTGTCACAACCCATGCATGATCCGTATTTTGACATACGTCCCTATAACGATAATGAAGTGTCGGGGGTTATCACTAGGCTCAGTCAGTCTTTGGAGTTACGAAGAGCATTGGTGGGCTATCGTTTCCCTAGTAGTCCTGCCTGGACTAGGCCCGCGCTTTACTGGTTAGTTGGGTGGCATCTCCGGCGTCGCTTGGGCGCTATGACTAGTGTCGACGAGGTGCAAACTTGGCTGGTGCGCTGGATTGAAGAACTGATCAACAAAACCACGTCGCGGGTTGAAGTCGCGGGTCTCGACGATATGGCCAGTGGTGCATCTTATTTGTGGTTATCTAATCATCGAGATATCGCGATGGATCCCACTTTAATCAATTTTTCGCTACATCGTCAGGGCTGGCCCACCGCTCGTATCGCCATCGGTGATAACTTATTGCACAACCCTGTGTTAGCCGATGTTATGCGTCTGAATAAAAGCTTTGTCGTTAAACGCTCTGCTGCGAGTAAGCGGGAAAAATTAACCGAACTGCAAAGATTATCGGGTTATATAAAGCAGTCGTTAGATCAAGGTCATTCGGTGTGGTTGGCGCAGCGTGAGGGTCGTGCAAAAGACAGTCGCGATAAAACGGATACAGCCGTTCTGAAAATGCTTGCGCTCAGTGGTCGTGAACTCAAAGATGATTTTACGACGACGTTAACCTCCCTTAGGCCAGTGCCGGTGCTAGTTCAGTATGAATGGGATCCTTGTGACGTATTAAAGGCGAGAGAGCTGGTTGCTCGCGCAGACGGCTCCTCATATGCCAAAGCGGCTAACGAAGATACGCAAAGTGTTATTCGTGGGCTGACCGGTTATAAGGGGCATGTTCGTGTATGCTTCGGCTCGCCTTTGAAAGACGACATGTTGGCTGATGCCCATGCAATGGCAGCGGAGATTGATCGACAGATTAAGGCATTGGCCGTTGTTATGCCGGTTCATCGCGCCGCGTTATCTTTACTACAAAGACACTTTAACCTTGCCACCGATGTAAACCCGGGCCAAGTTGATGAGGCGTGTTGCCGTGCTTTACTGTCTCGAGTTCAAAATGAACCTGAAGCCGTGGTGCGGCGTTTGTTATTAAACTATGCGGCCCCGTTAATTGAAGATGAGACATTGATATGAAGTTTATGCTGTATCTGCCCTTGTTGATGGCAACACTGGTTCTCTCGGGTTGCCCTGAGCTCGGAAGGCATTGGAGTGATCAAGAAGAAACTTTGCAAGTTGATTACTACAAGGCACAGTGCGATAAAAATTCTGCTGATATTTGCTTTCGTACACGCGAATTGAGTACCGATAGCTGGGGAATTTCAGACGCCAATTTGTCAGGATTTACCGATTTTGTTTGGGGTCATCGTTACACTATTAATGTAACTACGTCTTTTAACAGCAATGGTAATCCTAGTTCTTATTCATACAACAGCATTGAAGAAGATGTGCCAGTAGTGACAATAGATACGCCTTTTCAAATTAACCTATACACAGAGAATGGGGTATTAACGCAACTAGGCGCAGATGCTTGGTATCTTGGCGGCGAGAAAAACTTTACCTGTGCAAGCGACTGCGAAGTATTGGCGACAGCTGTTAGCAATCAGTACGTTGTTGTTGGTGAGTTTAGTATTAATGCTGGTGAGTTAACGTTAGATCAGGTGATT
Organism: Thalassolituus oleivorans MIL-1; assembly: GCF_000355675.1. Lineage (NCBI taxonomy): Bacteria > Pseudomonadati > Pseudomonadota > Gammaproteobacteria > Oceanospirillales > Oceanospirillaceae > Thalassolituus > Thalassolituus oleivorans. The sequence continues at coordinate 1,112,625 of NC_020888.1, forward strand.
TGCTCTAGTAGTGAAGAAGGCTTCAGTAGCGATTGTGAAGGCGAAACCGAAGTCGATTGGCAAATTGCTCCTTTTTTGAGCGATTGTGGTAAATCTAGCGCATCTCTATGCTATTTATATCGCTTAAATAGCTCAGATGATTGGGAGATTTTACCGGTTGATATTGCCAATTTTAGTTACGATTGGGGTTATCGCTACGACATTACTGTGCAGCAAACACGGTCGAGTTCGGGAACTATTACCGCTGCGAGTTTAGTCACAGACGATAGCTCTCCGGTTGATTATACGGGTAGTAGTTATACCTATAAAATCATTTTATTAGGCAGTGCTTTAGCTAATGATTCGTCGGGTGTGATTACTCTTTATGACGGCGCTCAAGAATTAAATTGCAGCCAATACAGTCAATGTAGCGATCTCAATACTGCGATTGATAATGATGAATGGATTCTAGTAAAGGTCTTTACTGATGGCAGCGAAGTTGTTGCCACCGATGTTGTTTGTAGTAATGACAATATTGATGACTTCAATAGTTGTGTCGCTGATGAAAATGACGTGACTTGGTCGATAGAGTAATTAAGGCAGAAGTAGATTTAAACAAAGCCCAGTAAAAGTGATTTTTTACTGGGCTATTTGCTGATTAATTCTGACGATTAAGCAGTTCGGTGATTTTCATTGCAACCTTTTCACGAATGCTTGAATCTGGGAATTCTTCATTCGCTTTGCGCAGATAATCTAAAGCTTTCATGCGGTTAGCGTCTTTATTGTATGGGCTCATGAAAATAAGGCCTAACTGATATAAAGACTTGGCGCGCATTTCGTCGCCAGAAGCGACATTGTCATACACTATGTTATATACCGCCTCGGCGTCCGCAGTGCGATCTTCGGCAATGGCACGCTCGCTCATTGGGTTTAAATCAGCATCGTAGGGCGTTAGATCCTGTGCTAACAAAGCTTCGCGATCGACTTCTTTTAGCAATTGAGCGGCGTGGTCTGTCACTGGGGCTTCATCACGTTTCCGTAGAATTTCTAGATGGCCTTGAATGCGAGTGGCAAGTAGTGAATTAGGAAATTCTTCGCGATGACGCTGTAAATACTCACGTGCTTTTTCATCATCACGATCATCATTAAAACGGTTCATGTAAATCAAGGCAATTTGGTATAAGGCCAGTGATTTCATGTTAGTGCTGTAATCGGGATTATCGTATCCCAGCATGTAAGTCTGAATGGCTTCGGTTGCTTTGCCGCGACCAATAGACTGCATTGAGTAAGTGAGAAGATCTGGTTCGTCTTTTAGCGCTGCCGCAGAACGCACCTTAATGTTTTCGTCGTGGCGTGCAATCGCGTGCACTCCTGAGCCGGCAATCACTAAAGGAGCAGGAGCGGCACAACCACTCAATGCAACAATGGCGGCTAATCCAAGTATTCTTATCATTTGGCTATCCATGATAGGTAAGATGAAATACGCAGCCTCACACACAGTGGTTTGGCTATGTTCTGAGTTTCAGTCTAAACAGGCAGCATGGGAATGGGAAGAGCAGAGGGGGTCTAAACGAGCCGAATACACCTGTCTAGGAAGTATTCGGCATCATTTCATGCGTTAGATCAGTTTTGTAAGAAGCGCCGCTAAGATTCCAACGGCAGAACCAAGCAAAGCTCCGATGGTTCCGGCCATAATGCTGGCGCTGCGTATGACGCGACGCAGTTCTTTATTTTGTCTTCCTACCAAAGCTTCTAACTCTACTTTATTGGTGTGCATAACGGCGACTAAATCATCCGCATTTTTCTTAATTAGCTTATCGGCTACTGCCATTGCTAAGCGCTGATTCAACGGTTGGGTTAGCTTATAGAGCGCATTGGCATCGAGGGCTTGTTCTAGCTCTTCTTTGCTTTCCTGAGTGCGCGCTTGCAACTGCTGCTGGATAATCTCTAGTTGGTGGCGCTGATGATGCTGTAATTGTTGTGCTGTGGTATCGATACCTGCGGTTATTTCGCTGCGCGCTATGGCGAATGCTTGTTTGACGTGTTTTTGAATTAAATGATCTATTTCGACTAAAGGAATCGCATGTGCACTGTCCTTTGTGTCGTCATTCGCGGCAGGCGCATCTAACGATTTAATCACTGCCATAACGGCTTCTTGGTTGGCTGGCTTACCTAACACACCACTGGCGCCGTGAGACAGTGCCATTTTGAAATAGTCTTCACCTTCTTTTGAGGTGTACATGATGGTCGGGATGCCCGACGTTTTGGGGTTTGAGCGAATGATTTGTGTAGCTTCCAAACCATCCATGCCAGGCATCATATGATCCATGAAAATAATGTCGGGCTGTGCGCCTTCTAGGAACAAGAGTGCTGCTTCTGCGCTATCCACGGTATCGACCCGTACATTCATTTTACTAAGGAGGCGTTGCAACATCATTCGGGCAGATTTTGAATCATCGACCACTAGAGCATTTTTTATAGACATTATGAGTTCACCCAGTGTTTTACGACTGTTCCACTATGTATAAAGTGCGCCATATCGGTCAAGTTGTAGCTAGGTTCAATCTGACCTGCGTCACACTCTTTCGTTGAGTTAGGGAGTATAGCAGTTATTTACTGTTTAAATCGGCCAGTAAGCGCAACCAAATGGGTTCACTTCTGGCATAATGCGATTTTTAATGGCATCGTTCTTGTTATGACTCATCCAGCTTCTGTCCATATTAAACGAGCGGCTCTAGCCTCAATGGCGACGGGCATTATATTACTTATTGCCAAGATCTTTGCGTGGTCGGCCAGTGACTCAGCTAGCGTGTTGTCGTCATTGTTGGATTCGTCAATGGACATTGTCGCATCGATGGTTAACTTTTTTGCTATTCGTTACGCCTTAATGCCTGCTGATAATGACCATCCTTTTGGTCACTATAAGGCTGAAGGGTTAGCTGCTTTGGTACAGTCAGCTTTTATTTTGGGTTCGGCTGTCGTGTTGTTAGTGCACGTTCTTGATCGTTTAGCCAATCCTCAGGCGCTGCATGCGCTGGGTGAAAGTATTGGTGTGATGTTGTTTTCTACTATGGCGACGATTGTTTTAGTGCTCTATCAGCGTTGGGTCTATACGAAGACTGGGTCTTTAGCTATTAAGGCAGATTCTGCGCACTATTATGGCGATATCTTAACGAGCCTCGCTGTTGTTGTGGCCTTACTTGCGGCCAATTGGCAGGTGTACTGGTTAGATCCTGCAGTGGCTTTGATCATTGCTTTGGTACTCCTTTACAGCGTTTACGGTATCGTGCGAGATGGTTTGAATGTGCTGATGGATCGAGCACTGGAAGAAGAAGACGAACATGCTTTGATTGATCTGATTTCAAATTGTGAAGGCGTGCGGGGATATCACGATCTGCGTACAAGGCAATCTGGAGTCGTACAGTTTATTCAATTTCATCTAGAGCTAGATGGTACTCAGTCGCTGAAATCAGCGCATGCAATTGGAGATCGCTTGGAAGCACAAATTCAGGAGCGTTTCCCGCGTGCAGAAATTCTGGTTCACCACGACCCTGTATAGTTATGCATTTTTTCTGGCGGTTGTTAGCGTTATGTTGCGTGGCTTCTGCCGAAGCCTCGATGCAGCCACCAATGCTGTTACCGCAAGTCGAAATGATGTTGCCGGATATTCCCCGCGAAGTGGACAGAGCTGAAACAGACATCGATCACGATATGTTGGATCGCTCTCGTGGTTGGTTGGTTAATCATCTTGATAACTTGTCGGGTGGCATTGATTCTTTTTTCGTCGATGTTTTTTTTGACGAAACCCTTCCGCAAGAGAATGTGAAGGGAAGCCTTGCGAAAGTATCCTTTTATACGCGGCGCGAAATTGGTGATCCGGTCGATTATAAATTTGGCGCCAGCGTTCGTTTAGTATTACCTCACACCAATGAGCGTTTAAACCTGCTATTAGAATCAGAAGATGAGCAAGCGCGCGAAGGTGACCCTTTAGAAAGTATCGAAAACCCAACGTATAGTGCGGCACTGCGTTTCATCATTCGAGAAACTGAATACTGGAGCACTAACATTGATGCAGGGGTGAAGTGGGCGGTACCGCCCGATCCATTTGTGCGGATTCGTGCTCGTCGTTTAGCGTATTTTGATCATTGGAATATGCGTATTACTCAGACCTTGTCTTACTTTACAAGCACAGGTTATGGCGAAGATACGTCACTAGTATTTGACTACCCGTTATCAACTGAACGCTTATTACGCTTAGAAACCAAAGCATCTTATCTGCTTAACGACGATTTTTTTGAATTACGCTATGGTCTAGGATCTTATCGAGAGTTGAGCCGGAAGGCTGCAATCGCTTGGGTTGGCCAGGCACGAGGTGATACTGAATATGGAGCCACATTCGATAACTACAGTGCAGGTTTTCGCTATCGTCGCCAAGTTTATAAGTCTTGGATGTTCTTCGAAGTGGCACCGGGATTAGAATGGAGTGGTGATAAAAATTATGAAACCACGCCAGTGATCATGTTCCGCCTAGAAGCTGTTATGGCAAACTGATGCGGCTATGAATTATTTCGCGAAACGTTAAGTTAATGCGCGGTTGTTTTATCCCTTGACGCTTGGGCAAGCTATGTTGCCATCGGTTTTGCATTCCCGCTTCCATTACTAGCAAACTGCCATGGGCTAATGCTAGCTTTCCGGCCTGACGCTGCTCACCGATTCGGCGTACAGCGAAATCACGTTCGGCCCCCAAGCTAACAGATACTATGATGGGGTCAGATCCAAGTTCCATTTCGTCATCGGCATGCCAACCCATACTGTCTTGCCCGTCACGATATAGATTGGCGAGTACTGAATTAAGCTTTAAACCAAATGCTTGATTAATAGAGTGACAAAGCCCTACGAGGCTTGGCGTCCAAGGTAGAGTTGTAAAGGTTTTACCCGAATAACGATAAGAGATGCCTTCATCACCATGCCACGCTTGAAGGCGCGGGCTGAGGGTCTCTCGCCCATAAATCATGATACTTTCTTGTGTCCAAGGAAGTTCACCGTTTAACGACGTGAATAACTGATCAGCACAGGAGAAGGATAGCGCCTGTGCATAGTAGGTCATCGCCCCATCCAGTAACGTTTGGGGCTCGCTTAGATCAAGTGACCAAGGCATCTTTCAGTTTCTGCTTATTTAAAAAATCCTTCGAACAATGGTGACGTTAAGTAACGTTCACCAGAGTCTGGTAGGATAACGACAATCACTTTCTCAGCATTTTCAGGCTCTGCCGCAACGCGCAGAGCGGCGGTCATGGCGGCACCACATGAAATACCCGCTAAGATGCCTTCTTTTGACATCAACTCATGGGCGACTTTCATCGCGTCGTCGTTGCTGACTTGCTCAACGCGATCAAGAATGGCGATGTCTAGATTACCTGGAATGAAATTGGCGCCAATTCCTTGGATTTTATGTGGCCCAGGTTTAATTTCTTCACCATTTCGCGTTTGGGTAATGATGGGCGAATCAGCTGGCTCTACTGCGACAGAAGTTACAGCTTTATGTTGTTTTAGAAAACGCGAGATACCTGTGATGGTGCCGCCAGTGCCGACTCCAGCGACAACAATATCGACTAATCCGTCGGTATCGTTCCAAATTTCTGGGCCTGTGGTCAGCTCGTGGATTGCAGGATTCGCCGGATTGTTAAATTGCTGCAGGATAATACGTTGGTTCGGGTCTTCATCCACTAAGGCTTGAGCCGCATCAACAGCGCCCTTCATGCCTTTTGCGCCTTCTGTCAAAACTAGGTTGGCGCCCAGCGCTTGCATGACCTTACGACGCTCCATGCTCATAGTCTCAGGCATAGTTAATGTCACTTTATAGCCCCGAGCCGCACCGACAAAGGCGAGAGCAATACCTGTGTTGCCGCTGGTCGGTTCTACGATTTCCATACCAGGTTTGAGCACGCCGTCTTTCTCTGCTTGCCAAATCATGTTGGCGCCGATGCGACACTTCACCGATTGTGCTGGATTTCGACTTTCGAGTTTGGCATAAACATGTGGGTGAGACGTTAACTTGTTTATGCGAACAAGGGGTGTGTTACCAACGGATTGGCTAATGTCGTCGTATACCTTCATGGGAACCTCAGTGACTTTTAAGAGATTTTAACTAGACTAATCTGTGATGACGGGCACTACATTGTAACACCCGATGTCCTATTCTACAGATGTAAGAACTATAACAAATGGGAACATAAGTGCATAAAGGCAGCATCGGACAAGATAGCGCGACATTAGGCCCGATTGAGGGGCAAATTAACACGTTGTTAGCATTACTGCAGCGCGGACGTTTCTTTGTGCTTTTTCCGCGTGAATTAGAAGATGCGTATGCGAAGTACAGTCTTACTCAAACTCTTACAAGTGATCTTCGTATTGTTTACGCGGGATTGATGATCTTTCTCTTGTTTGGTTGGGCGGATCTTCATTTTGGTGGAGATAATGGGATCTACCTTCTCACAATAAGAGCTTGTATTACGGTTGCGTTGGCTGCGGTTGTTTTTTTTACGTTTAAAACGACTATGAAGGCATACCGTCTATACTTGGTCGGGCTTGGTACCTACATTTGTTTTGCTTCGCTGCTGTGGAATGTAACCTACGTTGAAGTGGAGATGAGCTATTTTTATCATATGGGTATGATCCCGATGCAGGTCTTCACCATGATGGCGCTAAGGGTAAATTTTCGTATCATGTTTGTCGCGTCGCTAGCGATGTTGATAACTTACGCCATTTTCGTGGCTAATGTTCCTCTGCCTATTGATCCAACCCCTGTCGATGTATTAGCGCACGCTATAGCACCTTATTACATACTTTTTTGGATGATATTAATTGCTATGGGTGCATATTTGTCATTCGAAATTGAGGCATCTGCGCGTACGGATTACATTAAGAATCGTTTGTTAGCGCTAGAAGCCTAGCGGTTGAAGTATTTAGGATTACGTTTGCATCAGCTATCAACGACGGATAGTTTAACTGGAATCGCCAATCGTCGTTTTATCGAAGAGAAAATGTTCGAAGAGTGGAATCGTTGCATGCGTAATTCGTTGCCGGTGGCCATTATTATGATCGACGTCGATGCCTTTAAACGCTACAACGATTTTTATGGACATCAGCAAGGCGATATTTGTTTACGTACTGTGGCTGCAAAGATCAACGAGTACTGTAAGCGTCCTGGTGATGAATGCGCGCGATATGGCGGCGAAGAGTTCGTTATTTTGCTGCCAGAAACCAAGAGCGAAGAAGCCTGCCGTATGGCAGAAGAGATTCGCCGCGGTGTGGAAGCCTTGGGGTTAAAGCATGAAAAATCGAATCATGAAGTGGCTACGGTGAGTATTGGCGTAGCCGCAGAAGTGCCGGCAATGGGATCAAGCTATGAAGCGCTTTTACGTCGCGCAGATGAGCATTTATACGAAGCAAAAGGCAGCGGGCGCAACCGTGTGAGTTGCGCCGCTTAATCGTTAGTTGTACTGCTTACGCATTGTCTCTAAACGACGGTCTTTTTCTTCCCACAACTGCTGAACCCAAAGTTGAAAATCTAAACGGTAGCGATCACTCGCTTCATAATCACCGTTCATCAATTCCTTAGGAATTGCCTTTTCTTCAATAACGACGCTACAGCGCGGCATTTTTCCTTGCATGAAATCCCAAAAAGTTGGGATGCCATCAGGGTAATAAATTGTCACATCTAGAATCGATTTAAATTGGTCTCCCATAGCGCTCATTGCGAATGCCATTCCGCCGGCTTTGGGTTTCAGTAAATGTTTGAATTCTGATTTTTGCTCGGCGTGCTTTTGCTCGGTATAGCGGGTACCTTCCAGAAAATTCATAACACTGGTTGGGAGATCTTTGAATTTCTCACATGCCTTGCGCGTTGTTTCTAAATCCTGTCCTTTCTTTTCGGGATGCTTTTCCAAATACGCTTTGCTGTAGCGCTTCATAAATGGAAAGTCGAGTGCCCACCATGCCGCTCCCATGATAGGGACTTTTATTAATTCTTGCTTTAGGAAGAATTTTAACAATGGAATACGCCCATTAAGGCTGTGCTGCAGCACTAAAATATCGACCCAGCTTTGGTGGTTGCTGAGAACAAAATACCAGCCTTTTTTATCTAGGTTGAAGGGGCGCTCAATTTTCCAATCCATACTTTGGGTCAGTATCATCCAGCCGGAGTTACATGAAATCCAAGCATTGGCGATGGTATCCAAAATGGCTGTAATTAGGCGACGAATCACCGGTATTGGGAGAATGATTTTAAATAGCGTAAAGCTAAATAAGAAACAGGCCCAAAACAGCGTATTTACCAGCAGGAGTAGGCTGGCCACAATACCCTTAAATAGCGGAAGCATGCGTGGATTATCCTTTCGTTTGATGTTGTGACTGAATTGCCGTCAGAGCAATGGTGTAGACAATGTCTTCTACTAATGCGCCGCGCGACAAATCGTTAACGGGTTTAGCAAGCCCTTGCAACATAGGGCCAATGCTAATGACATTGGCGCTGCGTTGAACGGCCTTGTAAGTGGTATTGCCGGTGTTTAAATCGGGGAATATTAGCACTGTGGCCTGACCAGCAACAGGGCTGTTCGGAGCCTTGCTACGCGCTACGCTGGCGGTGGTGGCAGCATCGTATTGAAGCGGGCCATCAATCACAATGTCAGTGCGATCACGTTTAACAATTTGCGTCGCGGCGCGCACTTTTTCTACGTCCGCTCCCGTGCCTGATTCGCCGGTGGAATAGCTCAGCATTGCAACGCGAACAGGAATGCCCATTGCGGTTGCTGATTCAGCACTTTGGATGGCGATGTCGGCAAGTTCTTCGGCGGTAGGATCGGGATTGACTGCGCAGTCGCCATAGACCAAAACTTGGTCTGGTAAACCCATAAAGAATACTGAGGATACTAATTTGGCTCCGGGTGCCGTTTTAATTAATTGCAACGCAGGGCGAATGGTATTGGCCGTTGTATGAATCGCGCCAGAGACCAAGCCGTCGACTTCATCGAGTGCCAGCATCATAGTGCCGAGCACGACATTATCTTCAAGTTGGGCTAAAGCCATTGGTTCTGTAAGATTCTTGTGACGGCGTAAATCAACCATACCGGCAACGTATTGTTCGCGGACATCTTCAGGGTCAATGATTAATAAGTCATCGGGCAGTTCAATTTCTTGGGCGCGTGCGACTTGCTCAATCGTGTCGCGTTTACCTAGCAGAATACACTGAGCAATCCCTCGCTGTTGGCAAATAGCAGCGGCTTGAACCGTTCTTGGTTCTTCGCCTTCAGGTAATACGATTCGGCGGACATCAGCGCGTGCTCTTGATACCAATTGGTAGCGAAAAGCCGCAGGGCTCAAGCGTGGCGTGTGCGGTGCGCCAATACGTTCTAACAGGCGTTCACTATGCAGATGGGAGGCAATGACATTCATGATGCGATGTACGCGATCACCATCGTCGATCGGCACATGAGTATCGAGTTGCGTGAGTGCTCGTGCGGTTGCAAATGTATCGGTATTGACACTTAGCACCGGTAGTCCGGTTTGCCATGCCCGCTGGCATAGTTCATCTAGGCCTTTATTGGGAGCATAGCCGCTGGTTAATAGCAGGCCGGCAAGAGGAGTTCCATTGGTTGCGGCCATGGCTGCTGCCACTATGATGTCGTCGCGGTCGCCGGGGGTAACGACCAATGTTCCCGGTCGGAGCAAGTCAATAATATTGGCAAGAGAACGAGCGCACAGTGTTACGCGAGTGACGCGTCGGCTATCAAGTTCTCCTTGGTGTATAACATCGGCTTTTAATGCTCGTGCAATATCTAAGGTTCTAGGGCTTAACAGGTCGGCCTGCCAAGGAATGACTCCTAAAACAGGGCAGTTATCCATTTGCAAGTTATCGCACTCGTGCGCACTGCAGCCTGCGGGCGGCAGTGTTTCTGGTGCCGATTCGGCGGTTGGTAATGAGTCCTTCAGCTCAGGAGCGCCAGCTTTATTAATGATGCAGCCCATAATATTTGCTTTGGCACCACCGAATAGGCCGATTTGTAAACGTAAATCGGAACCTAGTTGGCTGATACTGCGACCTTCAGCATTAGCAACAAGCAGCACGTCAGCATTAAGTGCTTTGGCAATCTCTACATTGAGTTTTGCTGTGTAGGGTTCGCTGCGGTCTGGAGTTAGCCCTTCGATGAGTATGACATCGCAATCGTGGGTTACTTGCGCATGTAAACCGACGACATCTTCAAGGACACGATCCAGCAGACCCTCACTGATGCTGTGCTGCACCGTTTGCAGGCTCATTGGATCCGGTGTTTCTAAATGCAATACCGAGCGCACGAGATGGGTTGAACGCTCGCTGGCGGCATAGTCAGGTGCGACGGGCTTAACGAATCCGACTTTTAGACCTTGGGAATCAAGCGCTTGAATTAAGCCAAGACTAATGGTTGTTAGGCCGCTTTCAATATCGGTTGGAGCAATAAAAATGTTAATCATGGGTAACCAATTGATAAGTATCATGTGCAATCATGCGTTCTTCGTCGGTAGGTACGACCATTGCCAATGGGCTACCTGTTTGACTAATTCGACCGCATTGATCACCGTGCTGAGCATTTAACGCATCATCAAGCCTGAAGTTCATAGGACGCCATGCCGCTAAAATCCGCTGGCGAATCACTGCTGCATGCTCACCAATGCCCCCAGTAAACACTACCGCATCGATGGTCGGCAACGAGGTAGATAACGCGGCCAAATTGCGAGCTACTCGAAAGCAAAAGACTTTAATCGCTCTGGTGGCTGCTTCATTACCATTCTTCTCGGCTTCCAGCAGGGTACGCATATCGTTGCTGAGTCCTGCCGACAAGCCTTGAAGTCCGCTTTCTCTATTCAGTGCATTCATTGTTTGCTCTAGGGTCATGCCTCTGGATTGCTGCATATGTTCAATTAAACCGGGGTCAATATCACCACTGCGGGTTCCCATAACCAAGCCTTCAAGTGGTGTCAGCCCCATTGAACTGTCTACCGACTTACCTTGCCGTACGGCGCAAGCGCTACAGCCATTGCCGAGATGGGCGATTAATAGATGTAAATCCTCGTGGGGTCGCTGCAATAAATCGGCGGCTTTTTGTGACACGTAGCGATAACTGGTGCCGTGAAAACCGTAACGTCGCACTTGATCTTGCTCATACCAGTCGTAGGGTACCCCATAGAGATAAACTTGTTCGGAAATAGACTGATGAAAAGAAGTATCAAATACGGCTACTGAAGGAACGCCCGGCAATAAGTCGTTACACAGGTCGATACCCATAAGATTACGAGGGTTATGCAACGGTGCTAGGGCAGATATAGGACGTAATTCAGCTAACGCCGATTCAGTTAGTAGGGTGCTACTATGAAAGGCCTCTCCGCCGTGAACGACGCGATGACCGATACCTACAAGATTATTCAATTGTGATTTAGCCAGCTCGATAAACCGACTCAATGCTTTGCGGTGATCCATTAAACCGGATTCGCAATGGCTTAATTCTCCCTTAATAGTGAGGGAAGCATTTTCGCCACCTAAGCGTTCGGCTAAAGCGGTCATAATCGGTGCGCTCGCACTGCCGTCGGCGTACAAGGCTAATTTGATGGATGAACTGCCACAGTTAACGACTAAAACAGATTGCTGCACGGTACACTCCTTGAAACCATTAAGTTAATTAATGCTGCAGACTATGAGTTAATTGTTGCAAAACCATGCGAGCACCACGACGGCCTTCTTCCGGTAGTTCTTCAAGTTGGAAGCGCATGCTGTAGCGGAAGCTATTTTTGCAGGGTTCTGCTCGCACAATATCCGCTGGAATTCGATGCAGAATATGATAAGGCGAGCGCAGACTAATCCATACCTGACAGCCAACGGGCAAACGCTTGGCTGCAGTGACTACTAACCCTTCAGTGGATAGCCAACTAAGTTGCCCATCCTGATCGCCATGAAATATGCAAAGCCAATCACGTCGTTTAAAAACAATTTTAAAGTCATTTATCAAAGCGTCATCACTACTGCCTATTTGTGTAGGGTTACTACTTTTTGGACTTTCTGCCATCTTGTCTATGACGTCGTTAGGCATGCAGTTTAACTCTCTGGATTTTTGGGATCGTAACGGTTCAGTTTGTTATAACGAATCATAGCTTGAATTTCGTTAACATATTCCTCTCCGCGTTCAGAATAATGCATTAGCCCTTCGGCTAGCTGCTCACCTGTGGCATAGCCTTGATCTGTTAATAGTTGGTTTCGTTTTTCGCGCAGTTCTTGATAGCTCGGATGGCGGTTTAGGTTGCGAATGTAGCTTGAAATCGAACGAAATGGCGTTTCAAATGCAGCTACTTCATGGTTAGCGTCGTCCCCGCGTGCTTCGGGCACTAGACCACAGCCTTTACGAAAACACCATTGCCCGAATAAATTGTTGCCTTCGACGGCAAAGCGCGAGGTTCCCCACGCTGATTCATTGGCCGCTTGAGCAAGTACAAGCGATGGTGGTACGACATTGACTTGATTGAGCAATATCTGAATTTTCTCTTTGGCAGGCAATGATTCATCTACTTTGTATTTTAGTACGAGTTCTTTTAAGCGATTTTTATCTTTACGATCGAGAGGTTGACGTTTCTCCATCGCCATCATTTCTTCACGTTCTGCCTTAACATCCAAATTCGCTTGTTCGATAAGTGGTAGAAGATACCCAAAGAACGCTGCTTTTTTTTCATTTACATCATTGTAAACACTAAAGTCGGGCAGGTTTACATCCCGATTTATCAGTGTTTTAGGGCTATCACTTTCATCTGACTGTGGCGTGCAAGCAGCGATTAATAGTGAAGAAATAAGTAATAGTAATGGCTTCATTAGAGTCTCTATAACGATTTTTAGTTCTGGACGTTCATTTTAAAATGTACTTTTAACGCCATTTCGAGCGCCTGTTAGTTTACTTAAATATCGCTATATGCGATATCCTTGGCAGATTATTGACGATTTTTCATGGTCGAATATGTGGAAAACTGACGTCCAGTAAATATTTGTTAAGTTTTATTAACAGCGCCAAAGTTTCGTGTATTCTGGTCGATAATACTGTTCTCACGTTGACGGATATTAATGCTTATGCCGCAAGATCCAATCATTATTATTGCTGACGAAACTTTAGCTGTTCAGGCGCAGTTGGGTGCCTGCTTGGGTTCTGCATCCACATTGGTTAGTGCAATGAATCAGGAACAGTTAATTTATCGACTGAGCGAGCCATCTCATCAGACGGATATCTTGCTACTTGATATGGCATTTGTTGGTCAGCAGTTGGCATCTTTTTGCAAGCAATGGCTAGAGAGTCCTCTGAGTCGTAATGTCAGTTTGATTATTATGGGACCAGATGACGACGAGGCCGAGTTGGCTGCGTTAGAGGTGGGCGCGTTGGACTATATTCGCAAGCCTTTGAATCTAGAGCTCTGTAAAGCCCGTATTGAGGTCGTTTTACGTCATCGTGCACAGATCCGCCGATTAGAAAGTTTATCCAGCACGGATGCGCTCACTCAAGTTGCCAATCGTCGTTACTTAGATGATTTTTTGCTAGCAGAGTGGCGTCGCGCACAACGCGAGGGCGGCAATATTGGTTTGATTATGATCGATATCGATTATTTTAAAGGCTACAACGACAATTATGGCCACGTTGAAGGTGATAAATGTCTGCGTCGTGTTGCTCAGACCCTGAAGCAACAAGTGCAGCGTCCACGCGATCTGGTGGCTCGTTTTGGTGGTGAAGAATTCGCAATCATACTGCCGTCTATTCAATTTGATGGTATGGCAGTAGTGGCTGAGCGCTTGCGACAAGCTATTGAAGACTTGGCGATTCCTAATGCCGGCTCCGACGTAAATCCTTACGTTACCGTGAGTATGGGGTTGGCGTGGTGTGAGCCGCGATTGGACGACGATGTGATGGTTCTCATGGAGGCGGCGGATGAAGCGCTTTACGCTGCTAAATCCGCAGGTCGTAATCGTTTCAGTCAAACGGTCGACTTGGCCTCTATTCGATCACTTCTAACGCAATGATGAAACAGCTTCACTCCTCTTAATTGAGGTTGTTGCTGAATTGCGAGAGCAGTTGTTGCAGTCGAGTGGCTGTTGGCTGTCGACGAACGTGTTGTTGACAGTTAAAGGCGAAATTATTCAATGCTTGGAGTAATTCTGCCTTAGCAATTGAGATGACTTCGTATTCATAGTGATGATCTTGTACGCTAATTTTTAATAGCTCGATGTATTCTGCATTGAGTATCTGTGAAAGATTGAAAACTCGATCCTTTTCTTCACAGTTTGCTGCCTCCCAATAAGCGTTCTCAAGTGTCTGAAGTAAGTCAGAGATGATTTCGACAGCTTGGTTAATAGTCATGGTGGTCATAGCGGTTACCTTGTTGAATCGTGAGCATGTGTGATTAGCACACACGTCGATACAAAAAGTGTAGCAGAGCAGAAAGATTTAGCCCGACAGACCGCGCTCAACGATGGCGTGGATGTTTGCGTATATAAAGTCGTTTCTGCACGGAGGCGACTAGTTCTCCAGCTTCGTCTATGACGTGCACTTCGTAGGTTGGCTCAAACTTCTCACCATTAGCCGTTTTCGCTAAAACTTCGTCCAGCATGGCGTCAGTAATGATAAAGCGTACGCTGATGGTGCCTTTACCGGGAGCTACAAAGTCGATATCTGCGCCCTTGTCCCATACGATGTATTTTGGCCCGAGAATATTCATGAACAGCAACATGTAGAAGGGGTCTGTCATGGCAAATATGCTGCCGCCAAAGTGGGTGCCAACATAGTTACGGTTGTACCAGCGCAATTTCATTTGCACATGGATTTCACGGTAGTCCGGCGATAAATAGGTCGCTTTAATGCCAGCGCCAATATATGGGGTAAACAGATTGATGGTATGACGGAAGATGCGCGGGGAAGATAACCAGCGCATGATGGCTTTTTTCATGTTGCCTCACAGATTGAAGTGAGGCTGAAGTTTACCGCATAGGCACGCATCATTCTAAGCATGCCTGCGGAATACTGAGTTAACTTTTGAGGATACGACGCAGATAGCGGTGATCGAGCTCTGTGCGGTGCAACAAAATCAGGGCATCGGCAACGTTGAAGTCTTTGTCTAGGTACGGTTCACCACACACTTTCACGCCTAGGCGCAAGTATGCGCGCAGTAGTGAGGGTACCAAGTGTTTACCATCCATATCGACATCAATGGTAGGCATACGTACTTTTGGCGTCACACGCAGATCGGGAGTGGTGTAGTGGTGTTCGCGTAAATGATTAACGACGGCAACGGCACGGGCATAGCCATCTGACAAAGGAATGCTGCAACACCCCATGAGGTAATCGATGTTCTGATCATCGAGGTATTGAGCGATAAATGCCCAAAGCATGCCAATGGCTGAGCCACTACGAAAATCTGGATCAACACAAGTGCGACCAATTTCCATAAAAGTACGACCGTCCCGTACTATGTTACTGAGATCAAATTCAGTCGATGAATAAAATCCGCCGGCTTTTTCTGCCAGTTCATTGGTCAGAATACGGCTGTAACCAACCACACGGTCGTTGTTTACATCTTTGATCACCAAGTGCATACACAGGTCATCGAAGCGATCTTTGTCTATGCCTAGGTGGGCGCCTTCAACATCGGCTCCCATATCTTCGGCAAAGACACGGAAACGGAGTTCAAGCGCCTGCTGAATCTCTTGCGGATCGTCAGTGATGCGCGCAACCAGCGACGCTTCAGCGATTTCGGTACGCAGGGGGGCAATGGCTTGCTGCATGGTTCTTCCCGTTTTCTCTGATTTGCCAAAATTTATAACAAATCAATGACACTTTCGTGACAAATTACATGATCAAAAAAAGAGCGGCTATCCTAAGGGTTGGAGGGAAAAGATGAAACCATTGATTCTTACAATTTTGTTACTTTTTTCAAGTTTTGGCCTAACTCAACCCGCATTTGGCCCAAATATGGCAGCGAGTGTCTTGCAGCAAGATTTTGCAGGTGAGCGCCTGTATTGGACGCCCATGCGTTTGCCTATGCAAGTTGAACGCGCTTCTACGAGTCGCGATGCGGTGACATTAGCGGCCTTGTTTCGTCATCAGATGGTCGCCAGAGACGAAAAGATGTACATGGAAGACATGGGCGCGGGGAAAAAGCGCGTTGTGCTTACTTGGGATTATCGTGCGTTGAACGATGAAGATCCCGAAGGGTTTTATTACGGTATTCGGCGGGTGAAAGAGATCATGTCGTTATCTGAGCCGCAGCAGCAAGCGGACGAGACGTATGCTGAGGCGATGGTGGCTTGGTATGTGGATGATATTGAAAGCTGGGTACGAGACCCAGCCTTCCGTGCTGCGCGGACGTTACGACGCAGCCAAGAGTCTTTTCAGAAGCCATTTGAAACGCGGGTGATTTTTAAACACGAGAATGGCCGCTGGAAGATTTGGCGACCTGAAAATGAGTTGGCTAACTATTGATATCATTGCGCTTAAAGTTAAGCCTTTAGTTATCAGGTATCGTTCTTAGCCATAGCCCAGGAGGTGTCGTTAAACCTCGATCTCGATGCTTAACTAGGCCATCGCCAGATACGACATAATAGCTGGGGTAGCCAGTAACTTTTAGTGCTTCAGCTATTTTGGTCCCGCCTAAATACCATTCCCCCTTGAAACCAGTGGATGCTACAAAGTCTTCTACTTGCTTGGCGCTATCCCAATCAAGTGCGATACCAATCACGCGTGCACGTTCTTGCGGTATCAAGTTCAAGCCGGGCATGCTAACTCGACAAATGCTGCACCAAGGAGCAAAGACATACAGAACAATTGTTTGCTCGGATTGTGGCCATTTTATCTGAGTAGGGGCGCCGCTTTGCGTATAGAGCGACAAGTTCGGCAGCTTAGTGCCTTCTTCGAGTAAATGGCGATTGAGGCTATGGCTCATCCCCAGAAATAGCAGTACATAAAGGGGCCATTGCGCCCACCAGAGGCGCTTGGTCCAATTCTTAGATAGCTTTGGAAAAACGGGTTTGGTCATCCTGTTGCCGGTATGGGTCGAAGGCCATACAGGCATGACGTACCAGTAAGCGACCTGAATCTGTAATCTGCACCCCGTGCTCGTCAATGTTTACGAGTCCGTCATCACACATGGGTTGCAACCGAGCTAAATCCTGCCTGAGATAAGTGCGGCTGTCGATGTTATGTTGCTGATCCAGTTCGTTAAAGCGGATATCAAGATGGCACAATAGCCCCATGATGATATCTCGACGGAGACGGTCGTCGGCATTGGTTTTACAGGCTTTACTCAGCGGTAGTCCGCCGTTTTCTAGCGCTTCTTGCCAGTCTTCTAACGATACCGCATTTTGGCTATAGAGATCGCCAACCTGACTAATAGATGAGACCCCAAAGCCAATTAGGTCGCAGTCGCCGTGAGTTGTGTATCCTTGGAAGTTTCGATGTAACTTGCCGTCGCGTTGGGCAATGGCAAGTTCGTCATCAGGCAGAGCAAAGTGATCCATCCCGACATAATGGTAGCCAGCGTCATCGAGTTTGCTAATTGCATGTCCGAAAATTTGCAGCTTCTCTTGGGCCGAGGGCAAGTCATCTTCGCTGATGCGTCGCTGAGGCATAAATCGCTGCGGTAAATGAGCATAGTTGAAAATAGATAACCGATCTGGGCGCATATCAATAATGGCATCGAGTGTTTTATCGAAGCTTTCTACTGATTGATGTGGCAAACCATAGATCAGGTCAATATTGATCGAACGGAAGCCTAGCTCTCGTGCCTCAATCATAACGGCGCGAATCATACTCTCGGGCTGGACTCGGTTGACCGCCGCCTGAACTCGCTCGTCTAGATCTTGTACGCCGTAGCTCAAGCGATTAAATCCCAGTTCGCGCAAGCGCTTGAGTGTGTTTGGACGGAGCTCTCGCGGGTCGATTTCTATCGAATAATCAGCAGTCTCGGCGGTGCTGAAAGTAAATAAGTTACGTAAAAACTCCATCAAATCCGTGAGTTGATCATCACTTAAGAATGTCGGTGTGCCGCCACCTAAATGCAGCTGCTCAACACTGCGCGAGCCTCCGAGCAACGCATGCTTCATCCTGATTTCGGTTTTCAAATGTTCTAAATAGGGGATCGATCGCCCTTTGTTTTTCGTCACTATCTTATTGCAGCCGCAGTAGTAGCAAACATGGGTGCAAAAGGGGATGTGGAGATAGAGAGAGAGTGGCGTATGGCTTGGAGTGCATAGCGCATTGCGCTCTAACTGGTCGGAATCAACATTGCGAAACTCTACCGCCGTTGGAAATGACGTATAACGAGGTCCTGCGGTGTTGTAGCGCTGGATCATTAATGGATCCCAGATAAGGTGCTCTGACATATTAGGCAGCTCTGCAGGTGAATCTTCAGTTAGTTGAATCTAGCAATAGAATCGGCGCAGTCTATCCATGACGATCTTGGCTTATATTGTTCCACATCAAAAATTTGCCGTTTAGAGCAAAATAAATAGCATTTAGTCGCTAATTGCCTTGATTTTGGCACCTTTTGCACGTTTGATAGGCGGATCCTGAAATCTGTATAACAATTCTCAGTTGCGAAACACTGGCTTCTGAGATTTGTAGTCAACGAGGTTGGTTATGCCTAAGAAGCCGTTTACGCCGGAAGAAATTGCGGCACAACGTGAACGAATTATGGATAGCGCATCAAGTGTAATGGCTGAAGTTGGTTTTCATCATTTGTCGATGAGAAAGCTAGCGTCCCAATTGGGCATGACGGCGAGTAATATCTACAACTACTTTCCAAATAAAGAAGCCTTGTTCGTTCACACCCGACGCCGCGGCTTTGATATGGCGTTCGCCGATCTGAATGAGCAAATGGCTAACTCAGCTAACGCCACTGCTGCCTTGTATGCGTTTGCTGGTAACCTCATTGATTTCGCACAGCGCTACCCTGGGTACTATCAACTGATGTTTCAGCCGCCGTTATTGAGCTTGGATCATACTGATGGTGTTGATCAAGAAATTCAATTGCAAGTCAGCCGTATGGTTGATGAGTGGCAGTCGCACTTGTTATCACTGCTTGCCGATGCTGTTCCTACGATTGGTAGTAAAGGCGATGCATTGAAGAAGCAATTAGCGCTATTTTTTGTTTCGTCCTTGCACGGGCTGATTGACTCGTATCGATACAAAGCACTACCGCAATTACTATCGGGTGTTGACCTGATTCCTGATGATGTCGTACAAACGCACATCGGCTGGTTGCTGTCGGCCATAGAGCGTCAGGCAGAAACGGCGCACTAAAAAAACGAAAAATAATAAAAAAGCCCAGCCTAGTGCTGGGCTTTTTTATTGGAGTATTGCGTTTTTCTCCTGTGCTAAACTCTGCCAAATATCGTGATATAAACTCATAATGAACATTGTTGATCATTAACCTGACGCGGCTATTACTCTATGCAGCAACGTATTCTGATACTTCATACTGGTGGCACTATAGGCATGGAGGCTTCCACTGACGGCTATCGGCCCGCACAAAATTTTTCGGCGCTATTAGCAGAAAAGCTGCACGGGTACACGTTACCTGTCTATGACTTAGTACAATTAGATACGCTAATAGATAGTGCTGACTTGTGTCCAAATGATTGGTCGCGGATAGCGCTTTCATTGACGCAGCAGTGGCATAACTATAATGGTTTTATTGTGCTGCATGGTACGGATACCATGGCTTATACCGCTAGCGCTCTGTCTTTTATTTTACAGGAAATAGACAAGCCGGTGATCCTCACAGGTTCGCAAATTCCTTTGAATACGGTGCGTACAGATGCATTGAACAATCTGCTCAATAGTCTGTTTCTGGCGGTTAATTCGGCGCTCAAAGAAGTCTGTATTTGTTTTGATGGGCGGCTCTTAAGGGGTAATCGTAGTACCAAAGTGAATAGCGCGAGTTTAGATGCTTTTGACTCCCCTAATTTACTTTGGCTAGGAGAAGCTGGCGTAAATATTCAGCTCAATAATCGAATTTTGTTACCAGCAGGATTACCGAATTTTCGTGCGCTGACGTTTGATTCTCAAGCCGTTGCAATGCTAACGCTTTTTCCTGGAATTCAGGCGAATATGGTTGAGCAAATATTCAACATGGAAGGGCTGAAAGGGATTATTTTACGTAATTATGGTGTAGGTAATGTACCTTCCCATAATTCCGCGTTAATGCAGGTGATCGAGGAGGCGGTTAAGCGCGGAATTGTAGTGGTAAATGTTAGTCAATGTTTGGCTGGTGGTGTGTTTCAAGATACCTACGCCTCAGGATCGGTATTGAGTAAAATTGGTGTTACTTCGGGTAGTGATATGACCGCGGAAGCGGCCTTTACCAAACTTCACTATTTATTCGCTTGTGACGAACAAGTTGATGTTATTCGCAGTAAAATACCGATGTCGTTGCGGGGCGAGTGCCGCTAGGGCATGAATTTACAAATCTCTTAGGATTTCGTCTCGCCAAGCATTCACCAGAGTTTTGATGAGCGCCTGATTTTCACAGATATATGGGTGTAATTTGAGTGTTAGGGTGGTTGCACCATTCCAGCCAACAAGTGAGCTATTAATCGGGTAGTTTGCAGTACCAGGACCTGCGGCACATAGTAAGCGGTTGTCGTTAATTTCAGGATTGCGCTCGTCAGGTAATGGCCAATCGCCCATGACCGAGCAGCTCCCGGCAAAGTGACTGGAATTGGTCGATAAACGATAGACTAGCGACAGTCCGCCATCGCCTATGTATTTACCGATATTAGCCAGTTTCCAAGTTGCCCAGTGACTTTTGCTTTTTAACGCCAAGCGCATCTGCTGTTGCCAGTGAGCGGCATCTGAGTCTGGATATATCGGTAAATTAATACCAGATACTTGATTAAACTGCTCATTGCGAATATTGGTGGCACCGCGGATATTCACTCCGATGAACCAGTAATAAGGATCGTCTCCATTGACGAGTTTCTTAGCGACGACCCTGTTAAGAGCTGAAAATGCTAGATTACTGTAATTTAACTTTTGATTTTTCCCTTTTTCTTTTAAAGCTATTGTTTCTTCCCGTGTAAGAAGAGCAACTTCTGGCATGCGCATACTGTCGGGTGAATATGCATAGGTTTGCTTCCAGTTGATTTGCTTAAGGGCGGCAGGACGTGGATTTTCTTTGCTCGCGCGAAAAATCTCTAGCCAACTGGGGACCTTATTTTCATTACATATTGGTAGTGGATCGCAAGGAAAGCCTAAGGGTCGTAAAATGTTCGCGAAACCTCCCATGCCATGGCGCCACGTTTTCCATTCAACGCTACCATCATCAGGATTAAACCAGCCCCAATAGATATCATCAGAAATCCCAAAACGCTCACGTCGCACACGAAACAGTTGAGCGATGTAATCTTTTTCCGTCATGGTAACTCCTAGAAGGCAGACGATTTCTTCAGCTACTCTAGCATTGGGGTTGTGTAAATAGCAGCACTTACTGAAGAGTTGATTTTCTGGAAGAAGGTTGGCGTGAAAAGCCACCTACGGCATTAACTGCGTGCCATATTTTGTCTCACTGCGACTCGCGTGGCTGAGGTTGTCTATACGATAACAATTTATTCTATTTTTTTATAAAGATTGGCAATGTTGATCGTTATTGGCTCGGAATGTATGAATATTGTTGTGGCAGAATCATCCTTGATCTACTGAACAATACAAAAAATATAATAATAAGGAAATTAATATGGATATTACCGTGGAGTATGCCTCGCGGAATTCAGTGGTTGAAACGAGCGTACAAGAACGAGTTATTGGCGCGCCTTATATTTTAACTCCCAATGATGTCCCAATTGATCGCGCTCAATGGAAAGATTTTATTTATAATAAAGTTCGAGATTTCGGCTTTATAATTTTTCGAGATTTTGACATTAATGATGCTCATCACTTTCAACGTTTTTTGCAGAATGATCTCTCGATCAAAACATGGAATGTTTTTAATAAGATGAAAGTTGCTGGACCTATCATTACGTTCGTACGAAGAATCACGGACGGAATTCTCGGTGCTGGCGACAATCGAAGTTATCTGAACTCAGAGCTGCAGCAACTTGGGCGCATCGATAATTCAGTACAAGGGCCGCATGTCGAGGGTGGCGTATACAATAAGCGTGCACGTTATTTGTTTATGTATTGCGAAGAAGCGCCTGCCACTTGGGGTGAGACTGGAATTGCCGATTTAAATAGCGTTTACAAATCCCTGTCGCCAGAAACTCAAGTAGCGTTACAGGATGCTTGGCAGCAATTTGAGTTCACTAGCGTGAAGCGCCTGAACTGGTTGGAACGCGCAATATTAGTGGCTGGTCGAATTAAACACTACTTGCGCCCTGACGAGCATATGCAGATGGTAATGGACCGTATTCCCGTGTTGTGTCGCCATCCAGATAATGGATTACTTTGCCCTCAGATTTGGGCTTATCGCGGTGATAGTGTTTATGCGGCTGCCAGTAAAACATTCCCAGAACGGAAACCATTAGACAAGGAATGCATGGCCAGTACATGGCGATTAGAGTGGAAGCTTACACAGCACAACGGCAATCCTATTTCGAATAAGTTCGCACTAATGGATGAACTCATTAACGCAACGTTCGAAAATTCTCGGTTAGTTCGTTGGCAACCGGGTGATATTACTATTGTCGACAATATACGGTGTGCTCATTGGCGTATGAATGGTTATGCCGATCAACCACGCAAGATATACCAGTTGCAGGCGGAACCGTTTCTGGCGACTGATTGTATTGTGGAGCTGCCTAATTAATTGGTGGCAGCTTCTCTAGTTATTGTCGGGCGTTCTGCCCTCTAAGTGATAAACAAAGGCTAATATCTCGGCGATGACTTGATACAGCTGTCGCGGTATCTCGTCACCTAGATCGAGTTGGCTAAGCCAGCTGACTAATTCAGCGTTTTCATACACAGGTACTTTGTGCGTCAGGGCGAGCTGAATAATGGCTTGGGCAAGGTCATCTTCGCCTTTGGCGCTAATTTTGGGCGCGGTTAAGCCGTCATAACTAATGGCAATGGCTTCGGTGCTTTCAAACAGGCTATCCGGCAGGCTCATGTGTGAATATCCACGAGTGAATGTTGAATGTTGCCGTGTTCTTGTGGTGGCAGTTGGCCGTGCTTCGCTTGCAAGGTTTCGACGCTAACACCGAGCTCCGTAAGGCGCTTTCGCAACGGGGCAATAGCTTGGTTAATACGGGCTAAAGTCTCCGGTTGTTGCGACCAAAAGGTGGCCGACATGGTGGGCATACGTAAATCAAGATCGACATCCAATGGCCCTAGTTCTGTCAGATTGAAGTGCAGTTTTATGCGCCAACGGCTTTGGCGTTTTACTTCATTGTCTTTATTTCCTTGGCCCCCGTCTTCGCGCTGCATGTGCATAGGTATATCGCGCAGTTGATTACCATCGCGGTATAGCAAGGCTAGAGAGGTTTGCAATTGCTCACTACTGGATTGCACCGTGCGAAATTGCTCCACTTCGTGTTGCGCTAACGTCGATTGCAGCAAGCGAAAGGCATCGGGTACATCATCGGCTGCAGCGCTAAACGATAAGGGTAAATGGCTGGTGGCAACTCCGCGATTACCGCTTAGTTGTCCTTGCCAGTCGACAAATGCTTTGGCTAATGCGCCTTTGAGGTTGTGTGTGAGTAATTTAGCCAATGCTTGATCATCGTTAAGCGGAATATGCCCTGCGTTAATCTGTGATTTTGCCGCGCTTTCTGTGGCAAGGACGCTAGAGGTTGTTGGCGTGGCGCTCTTAGCACCGTCGTTTGCCTGACCTTTGTTTAACAAAACAGCAATCGCGTCGCTGAGTGTGCGCAGCTGCTTATTGCCCCCTAGAGTGCCATTGTCCACGCTTGTCGGACTGAATATTTGTTTTAAACCTTCACGTAAACTTAAGCCGTTGGTGCTTTTTTCCATGTTCATGCTATTTGGCGCAGCACTCGCAGTACGGGTCGTTGTAGCGGTTGAAGCGTCTGAATTCGTCAGTGGTCTAGAAGGGGCGTTACGCCATAGTTGTTGAAATATCGACGATGGCGAACTGTTTTTTATAGCAGATGGTAATTCGGCATTGGGCAGTAGCTTTTGCACGACGTGCTGTAATAGTTGCCGTTCGTACTGTTGTGGCGAGTTGCGTACTGCACTTTCTACTTGGCTGCCTTGGTTTAGGGCGGGCCGCTCAGGTTGCGCAGCGATAAATTGGCTCAGGCTTTGGCGTACGCTGTCTGGCAGCTGTTGCGCTAGTAAGGCATTGACGGTACTGCTAGCGCTGGGTATTGAGTTAGTGTTTGCTGCTGAACTGGTTGTAGGATTATTCGCTGGGTTCACGCTAGACTTTATCATTTTCAGTGCTGCAGGGATTACCTGCGCTTGGGTTGTCGCAGGTAAACGGCTGGCTAGCCATTGGCTGACAATCGCACTGGGTGCCTGAGGCGTACTACTTACTGCGCCTTTAAGTATCTGTAATAAATTGGCCGTGGGGTTTGATGCTGGGCGCGCTTCCGCGCTGTTGGCCACGGTTTCTGATGTTTTGCTTGCCACCACGGGTTTTGTCGATGCGAGTTCGATAGCGTCGACATTGAGTTGTGGTTTGCCATTAGCATCTTGGCTTACAGTGACTGTTACCCGACTGTCGACAGGGAGGGGCAACCGACTATTTACCTTTAGCGTTTTACCATCGATTTCTAAGGTCAATTGCCATTCGGGTTTGGTGAAAGTTTTTGAGTTGGCGCTATTTTCCGGTTGGGGCTGTAACTTACTGGCGATGACTTTAGCTTCGGCTTGCGCAGGTTGGCTGTTGTTCTGGCTGCTTGTGGCAGCTTGAACTGAGGACTCAACACTCGCAGGGGTGCTACTAACACGCGCTGAAGCGAGCGTTTTAGTGGTGAATAATGGAATAGAATCGGTTTTCATACGTAAGATATCGGCGGCCATTGACGCATCTTTACCCATCATAGTTGCCTGAGCTCAGGTTCGTCAGCCTGTTTTTGGTTATAATGCGGCCGCGCTGGGATACCAGTAGCGATAAATCACTATTAAGAGGTTCCGATGACGGCCCCAAAACGAGCCAGTCAGATAGAGTTAACAGCTACTTCATTGACCTGCGAGCGCGATGATCGCGTGCTATTTGAGCAGTTATCGGTGCATGTGGCTAATGGTGATTTATTGCAGTTAGTCGGGCCAAATGGCGCAGGTAAAACAACCTTACTGCGCTTGTTAGCGGGCTTGAATCAAGATTTTGACGGCGAGGTTCTCTGGGCCGGAGAGCCGCTTCAGCAAGTGTATGCCCATTATGCCCATCAGCGTTTATACATGGGGCATTTGTCGGCAGTTAAACGTGCGCTAACCCCGATTGAGAATTTACGTTGGTTAACGAGCCAATGGAATGTGGCCGATGATCTTCTGTGGCAGGCGTTAGAAGAAGTTTCTTTGGCTGGGTATGAAGAAACTGCCTGTCAGCAGCTCTCTGCTGGACAACAAAGGCGCGTTGCTTTGGCGCGACTATGTGTTTGCCCAGCGCCCTTGTGGATTTTAGATGAACCTTTTACCGCACTCGATCATTACGGCGTTACATGGTTAGAACAGCAACTTGAACGGCATGTTACCGGGGGTGGTGCAGTTATTATCACCAGTCATCATGCTCTTCAAGGCATCCCTTCTTTACGCCAGTTAGAGCTTGGGAGCGTGCATTCATGAGTTTGATTGGTGCGACGGTTAAGCGTGATTTGTTGCTAGCGGCACGTAACCCTGGCGAGTGGGCGAATCCACTGATGTTTTTTCTGATGGTGGCGGCTTTATTTCCGTTAGCGGTTGATCCTGATCCGTCGTTTTTGGCTAAAATCGCAGGGGGCGTCATTTGGGTAGCGGCGTTATTGGCGACCCTACTTTCCCTCGATGCATTGTTTCGTGCCGATGTGGAAGATGGCTCGTTGGAACAATGGTTGGCCTCGGGCGAGTCTCTTTACGGCATGGCTTTAGGTAAAGCCTTGGTTCATTGGTGTATTAGTGGTTTGCCATTAACTCTTATGTCGCCTGTCTTAGGCTTGATGTTGGCGCTGCCAAATGATGCCTACGGCGCATTGATTTTAAGTTTGGCGGTCGGCACTCCCATTTTGAGTCTATTGGGGGCTGTTGGGGCAGCCCTGACTTCGAGTGTGCGTAGCGGTGGATTGTTACTCACCTTATTAATTTTACCCCTGTATATTCCAGTTTTGATTTTTGCGGCCAGTGCGGTTTATCACGCCGGTATCGGCATGCCGTACAATGGTCAAATAGCCATGCTCGGTGCGATGTTCGCGTTGGCACTGGCGTTCACACCGTTTGCTGCAGCAGCGGCACTCAAATTAAATTTATCGCGGTAATTTTGTTATGTGGCAATGGCTGACACAGCTTTATCATCGAATGGGTTCACCGAAATGGTTCTACGAGCTGACTACGCCTTGGATTCCTTGGTTGGCCGCAATTTCTATCATCGGCACTGTGGTCGGTTTGGTTCTCGGTTTGGCTTATGCTCCGGCAGATTACCTACAAGGTAATAGTTTCCGTATTATTTATATTCATGTTCCGGCGGCCATTTTAGCGCAGAGTGCCTTTATGATGATGGCGGTTGCGGGTGCTGTGTATCTTATTTGGCGCATGAAAATGGCAGCGTGGGTGGCAAAAGTGATTGCGCCTATCGGTGCTTCATTCTGTCTAATTGCCTTACTGACGGGTGCCATTTGGGGTAAACCGACTTGGGGAACCTGGTGGGTTTGGGATGCACGCCTAACGTCAATGTTAATGCTGTTGTTTTTGTACTTCGGGGTTATTGCTTTGCAGCGAGCCATGGAGTCTGACGACGCATCTTACAAAGCAGGTGCCATTCTCTCGCTGGTGGGATTAGTGAATATTCCGATCATTAAATACTCAGTTGAATGGTGGAATACCTTGCACCAGCCAGCGACGCTTAAGCTCACCGAAAAGCCGTCAATGGACCCCGATATGCTGGTCCCTTTGTTGATTATGATCGTTACCAGCTACGTGTTTTTTGCCTTGCTGGTAATACTGAATACGCGCAACGAAATCTTGTTGCATGAACGCAAACGTAGCTGGGTAAAACAGCTATTAAGTGGTCAGGAATAGGACTCGCGTTATGGAATTTAATAGTTTTGCAGAATTTATCGCCATGGGAAAACACGGACTCTACATCTGGTTGTCTTATGGAATCACAGCCGTGATTATTGCGGTCAACGTGGTGCAGCCCATTCTGCGCCGTCGTCGTTTAATGAAAGAGCAAGCACAGCGCTTGCGTCGGGAGAAGCACAATGCACCCTCAGCGTAAAAAACGTCTTACGTTAATTGTATTTTTAGTCATCGCCGTAGGCTCTGCGGTTGGCTTACTAATGTACTCGCTTACGCAGAATATCAATCTGTTTATGACGCCAACGCAAATTGCCAATGGTGAAGTTGAACCGGGTCGTACTATCCGTGCTGGTGGCTTAGTAGAGGTCGGCAGTGTAGTGCGTGACGGTTTAAGCGCCAGCTTTGTGGTCACGGATGGTGCATCCGAAGTGACCATCACCTATGACGGCATCCTGCCAGATTTATTCCGCGAAGGTCAGGGCATTGTCGCACTGGGTAAATTAAATACAGATGGCGTTTTTATTGCCTCTGAGGTTTTAGCAAAACACGATGAAAATTATATGCCGCCAGAAGTAAAAGACGCGCTTGAAAAAGCGCACCTTGATGGTAAACAAGCACTGGAAGCGGCAAGGGATTAATAACATGACAGAGCTGTACAGTATGGTGCCCGAATTTGGCCAACTAGCGTTAATATTTGCTTTTGTCTGCGCCGCTTTTCAAGTGGTCATTCCATTGGTAGGCGTAAATCGTGGAGCGCCTTGGCTAATGGCGTATGCCCGCCCTTTGGCGACTGGCCAAGCGCTATTTTTATTGATATCGCTATTTTCTTTAGCGTATTGCTTTGTTGTTGATGATTTCTCGGTGGCGTATGTCGCTGCCAATAGCAATACCGCGTTACCAACACCCTTTAAAATCAGCGCGGTATGGGGCGCTCATGAAGGCTCTTTGCTGCTATGGGTAACTATGCTTGGCTTGTGGAGCTTGGCGGTTGCTTGGTTAAGTAAGTCGTTACCTATCGATATGATTGCTCGAGTACTTGCGGTAATGGGCATGGTGTCGGTGGGCTTTATTTTGTTCACCCTTGAAACCTCAAATCCATTCAGTCGTCATTTGCCATCGGCTCCAGCCGAAGGCGGCGACCTTAATCCCTTGCTACAAGATTTCGGTTTGATTGTGCATCCGCCTACTTTGTACATGGGTTACGTTGGCTTATCAGTGGCTTTTGCTTTTGCTATCGCAGCGTTAATGAGTGGTCGTTTGGATGCCGCTTGGGCGCGTTGGTCGCGTCCGTGGACAACCGCTGCGTGGATCTTCCTAACTGTCGGCATCGCATTGGGTAGCTGGTGGGCGTATTACGAACTTGGCTGGGGTGGCTGGTGGTTCTGGGATCCGGTAGAAAATGCATCATTAATGCCTTGGCTGGTTGCAACTGCGTTACTGCATTCCTTAGCGGTAACGGAAAAACGCGGTTTATTTAAAAGCTGGACTGTGTTGCTGGCGATCTTTGCTTTTTCGTTAAGTTTACTCGGCACCTTCTTGGTTCGTTCTGGGGTATTAACTTCCGTGCATGCGTTCGCTTCTGATCCTGAGCGCGGTATTTTTATTCTCGCATTGCTCGGTATCTGTGTTGGTGGATCCTTACTTTTATACGCGATAAAAGCACCGACCGTAGCCTCAACGGGACGTTTCGAGCTGGTATCGCGCGAGATGTTTTTACTGCTAAATAACTTGCTGTTAGTGGTCATCGCTTTAGCTATTTTAATCGGAACACTATATCCGCTTGTGTACGATTTTATGGGACTCGGCAAATTGTCTGTGGGTGCCGCTTGGTTTAATACTATGTTTGTTCCGCTTAGCGTAGGTCTTGCGGTTGTGGTGGGTGCAGGTGCTATGTCACGCTGGAAAGTCGATTCGCTTGGTCGTATCGGCACTATGCTTTGGCCTGCGGCGATAGCAGCGATTGTTTTTGCCATTATTACGCCAATGATTATCAGCGGTGAATTGAAAGGCATGGTGGTGCTTGGTTTAAGCGTCAGTATTTGGCTCACGCTAGCCACCTTTATTGATGTGTGGAAAAAATCACGCGGACAAATTACTCGAATTCCTAATTTAGGAATGAGTTATCTCGGTATGATTTTGGCGCACTTAGGTGTGGCGGTGACGATTGTGGGTGTCACTATGGTGGCTAACTACAGTACTGAAAAATCGGTAAGGATTGCTCCTGGTGAACGTGAAACCTTAGGTGATTATGTCTTTGAATTTGCTCAGGGCGGACACATCACTGGGCCAAACTATACCTCTGATGCCGTGCGCTTTAATGTGTATGAAGATGACAAGTTAATTAGCACTTTGATGGCGGAAAAGCGTCGCTATACCGCTCGTGGTTCGGTGATGACAGAGGCGGCTATTGATGTCTCTTTGTTCCGTGATTTATACGTCTCTATGGGCGAACCGTTAGACAACGGTGCTTGGGGGATGCGCTTGCAGGTTAAGCCATTTATGCGCTGGGTATGGCTGGGTGCTATTTTTATGGCGTGTGGTGGTTTCTTAGCTATGTTGGATAAACGCTATCGTCGTCGCGCTGATAAAAAAGTAACGGCAGCAAAAGGTGCTGAACTGGGGGGAGTAAACGCATGAATCGTAGTTTGCTTTTTATTCCTCTTGGTATTTTCGTACTCATGGCGGTGGTGTTTTGGATTGGCTTAGGTCAAGAAGATAAAACCAGTTTGCCATCGCCATTAATCGATCATCCTTTTCCTGAATTTTCATTAACGGTTTTGGAAGACAGCCGAGCAGTGACGAAAGCGGACATCGTTGGCGCACCTGCACTGGTTAATGTGTGGGCTACTTGGTGCCCTACGTGTAAGCAAGAGCACACGTTTTTAAATGAGTTGGCCAGTCAAGGCGTACGTATTTTCGGAATCAATTACAAAGACAATGACGAGAAGGCAAAAGACTGGTTAATGTCGTTTGGTAATCCGTACATATGGAATTTGTCTGATCCGAATGGTCAGCTGGGTTTGGAGCTGGGTGTATACGGTGCACCAGAAACTTTCTTAGTGGATTCTAAGGGTATTATTCGCGCTAAACATATCGGTGATTTAAATCCTAAGGTTTGGCAGACATTGAAACTTCAATTTGAGGCGATGGAATAATGCGCAATTATTTAGCCTTAGTGGTATTGGCATTACTGAGCTTGCCGACGCTTGCTGTTGTTGATGGCCAGAAATATCCGTTTGATGATCCTGAAAAAGCGCAACGCTTTGAATCATTAGCCGAAGACCTACGTTGTCCTAAATGTCAGAATCAAAACCTCGCTGATTCAAGTGCGCCTGTAGCCGCCGATCTGCGCGAAAAGGTATATACCTTAATGCAAGATGGGCAAACGGATGATCAGATTGTTGATTATCTTGTTGCTCGTTATGGTGATTTCGTTCGTTACAACCCGCCATTTCGTTGGAATACTTTATTTTTATGGGGTGGGCCGGGTGTCGCCTTCTTGCTCGGTTTACTATTAATTATCGGCATTCGTCGCGCGCAGAAGAAACCCGTGGCGGATCTTAGCGATGATGAGAAAGCGCGTATCGAAGCATTAAAAAATGAATATTTAAAAAGCGAATCAACAAATAAGGCCGACCAGTCATGATTTGGGCATTGTTATTGTTACTGACGGCCGTGTTGTTCGTCATTTTATTACAGCCATTATTAAAAAGTGATGATGCTGATTTAGATAGTGATTCTGCGTCTCTTCAGCAAAGTGAGAATTTGCGCTTATATCAAACGCGTAGCGCCGATATTGACGCTATGGAAATCACTGAAGACGAAAAAGCAGCGCTGCGTTTAGAGCTAGACCGGGAGTTGCTGGCGAATGCTAATCAGGCGCAGAGCTATTCCAAGACACCGAGCAAAGCACTGCGAGCGGGTTTTCTGGTTGCTGTGGTTGCGGTTGCGGTTGGTGCTACCGTGCTTTTGTATCAACAGTGGGGTGCGGCTAACGCTATCGCGGCGACCGCGTTGCTGGATAAAGCCAGTTCGGTAGAGCTATCGGATAAAGAACGTGAAGAGTTGATTGAGCGTTTAACCGCTGCTGCTAAGCACGACCCTGAAGAGATCGAGTGGAATTATTTACTTGGTCGGTTATTAAATGCTCAAGGTGATTTCAGCCAAGCGGCGGATGTGTTTGCAGATATTCTAGCGGCATTGCCTGCGGAAGCCGCACAAGATAGAGCGGCGACCATGACATTACTGGCACAGGCGCGTTTTTTCGCTAACGATCAAGTCGCTGATGAAGAAACCTACGGCTTAGTTAAACGAGCGTTAGAGTTGGCGCCTAATCAACGTCAAACGATGGGTATTGCTGGCATTTTAGCCTTTGAGTTAGGCCATTACAGTGCTGCGGTTGATCATTGGAAGGGGCTTTATCTTGGCATGCCGGAAGGGCCAGAATCGCAGTCGTTGGGCCAAGGCATTGAACGAGCTGCTAGTCTTGCCGCCGAGCAGGGGGAAGAAATTGATTTAAGTTGGATGGAGCGTGCGCAAATTCAAGTGTTTGTTGCGCTCTCGGATGCAGCTAAAGCAGAGGTAAATAGTACCGATAGTGTATTTGTTTTGGCCAAAGCTGTTAGCGGCCCACCAATGCCTCTGGCTGTGCAGCGTTTAACGGTGGCAGACTTACCTCAGGTCATCACCCTTAGCGATGCTCAGGCGATGGCTGCGGGCTTACAATTGAGTAATTTTGCTGAGGTAACGGTTATTGCCCGAGTTTCTCGCACTAATCAACCGATAGCTCAGCCTGGTGATTGGCAAACGCAGATTTCGCCAGTTGCTACTCGTGGTACAGATTTGTTAAATCTCAGCATTGATCAGCGTGTTGAATAACAATCTTAGTTGAATGAAAAAGCCGGTATTTATGCATATAAATACCGGCCTTTTTATTGGTGAGAACGACTCGGAAATATCTATAAGTAGTTACCACTTAGCGTAGTGGTCTTCGGCAAAGCCCCATTGGCCATCTAAATGAATGACTTCATTTTCTAATACGATGTCACCGTAAAACTGTCCAAAGTGCTGTGTGAAGTTAGACTTAATAATGAGAGCATTAATTTTTTCGCAGCGTTGCCCACGAGGTTCGAAGAATAGTTGGATTTTGCCATCATCTGAATGCATGCCCCAAGCATGATCGCTTTGGTAACGATCAAAGCGGAAGTCTACCTGATTGATTTTTATGAGTTGGTCATCAAGCCAGAGGGCATTTTCCGTAAATCCAGTTTCGTTGACCCCTGCGGCTAAATTAAAGCCTAAGCGTCGGCCATCGGCTAAGCGGCAAGAGAGGCTACCCCAATTCCATACTGTTTCGCGACGCATAAAACCACCGGTCCAGTCGACGCTGGCCATCGCTCCTATTTTTTCTAGATTATAAGTATTACCCGCCCACACGACGGAACCATGACATACCCGCGCACACACCTTTTGGGTATAGGTCCACCCCTCATAGCCGGTGCGAGTGCACAGTGCAAGAGGGTGATAGTTAGTACTTTCATCTATGCTGGCGCGTATTTGCGTGCCATCTTTTAGCGATACACGTACTTGGCGAATACCGGGACGTTGGGTTGCACGTATGGTGACGCGATTGCGGCCTTTAACAAAGGTCACCGTATCTTTATTCGGGCGCGTACCAAAGCGGGTGCCACGACTTAATGGTTGGAGAAAACTGTATTCTTTGTAGGCTTTGGTCTCAGGATTAAATAGATAAACGAACGCATTACTGACCAGTTTCAAGTCAACAATCGCGATACCAACAATCAAACTTGGACTGGTAATTCCAATAAATTCAAATTGATTAAAGCGACGACGTTTGGCTGATTGTCCAATTTTACGATCCATACTGTTACGCAGATCGAAATCCATAAAATTGATATCACCAACACCCCGAGGGAATATGCCGTAGGCAGGCTGGCCGTTGTCGCCAACAAGTTGGTCACGCGAGGTCATGCTGTGTCCTTTATCTAACGAGAGCGCAATAAAATCAGTGCTATAGAGTACAGCAAGGCAGCAAGGATGGAACGGGGTGATGAGGCCAAAGAGGGAGCATCTCGGCTGAGATGCCCCTCTAAGTTATGTTTATTGGAAAGCGGCTCGCATCGTAGCCAACGATTCTTGGTCGGCTTTGAAGCGGAGTTTCAGGTAAACACCTTTGGCGGTGAAGTTCGCCGCAGAGAAATCACTATCGATAAAGCCGGTAAAGTTATAACCCAAGCCAACCCAGACGTTGGTTTTTGGAATATAACCAACCGATACACCGGCACCATGATTAACTTGACCTGCTTCGTAGCCATGTAAACGGCGACCATGAGCTCCGACATCCCAACGTTCGGTCAGGTGGTGGCGCCATTCTGTTGCCATAAAGTCTGTAGTCGAGGCGTAATTACCGCTGCCATATTGATCCAACACACGCTTAATACCGTATTGTCCTGCCAACTGATCACGTTCAGTAATCAACCAGTTTGCATGAATATTATTAATTAATTTACGTGTGCGGTCAGGAATGCCGCTACCACCGTAAGCTTCTTGTACCCAACGCGTTTGCCACAATAAGGCAAACGGATCTTTACGTGGGCGTAGTGCTAAATCAAAGCGCGCATCTAATTGGTTGGAGTAGGTGTCATCACCATTTTCGTGGAACCAATTAACGCTACCACCGGTGGCCAGTGCATCGCTTAGTGGGTGATACAAGCTAGTACGAGCTACCCACTTATCATTGATATTACCGTTGCGATATTCGACACGGTTATTCCACTGCCAAATAGGTGTGCGATAAGCACTGCCAACGTATACGGCATGGAAGTTTTCTGATGTACCGATTTCTTCAGGCGCACTATTTTCCAAATCTTGCGATTGTTCGAAACCAGTGCTTATGCTCCATGCTTCATTCAGCAAGAACTCTTGCGATAAACCAGATACCGCGAATAAGCGATAACTGTCGTCTTGTTCTACTTGTTCGATACTTTGTTCGGCGCGAGCGCCGGCCCAAGGTGTGGCCCGAACACCGAATACGGAGCGTTGAGGTGCATCGCTTTCAAACCCAGTTTCGTGTTCAGCGAATAAACTGTAGTCATCGTCTAGGCGATAATCGGCACCCAACAATAAGCGATCATAAGCGTCGCTACGTTCGGATACATTACCAAGTAACTGCGAGCTTAAGGTCATGCGGTTATTCATGAAACGACGACTGAAACCAGCGGATAATTGGTCCGTGTATATGGTTTCGTCAGTGCTTTCATTTTGCGCTGTGATGACACCAAACGAGAATTGTTGATCGTCATCTAAGCGATGAATCCAGTCTACTTGGCTTTGATAGCTATTTAGTTCTGTGCTTAAACCATAGTGATGAAAACCCAATACTTGCAGGCGATCACGGTCGGTTATGTACCAGTTACCCTCAACACCTTCTTTGCGGTAATCATTTTCGCTGTCGGATGTTTGTTCTAAACCGAAGCCATTATCTTGGCTTTGCACATAGGCTTTGGCTTCGATAACTTCATTACGATGTGCGATCTCAATGCGATGAGCATTAGCTGTGGTGGCATCACCTGCTACAACTTCTTCCTATTGGGCGATTTCAGCGGTAATTTCGGTATCACCTAATTTCACCGTGGCGTCTAACGCTTGTAAGTTACGATCATCACCTGTTTGATTTTGCGTAATGGCGGTGACACCAGCGCGTACAGTATCGCCCAGTAATTTCACACCAGCACGGCCACCACTGATATAGCCAAGGTTATCACCGGCGTCGACCTCATATTCAACCACGATATAGCGTGGATTAAAGGATGCGTCGGTGCTGGCGATTGGGCTCTTGAAATAAATCGTGCCATCTTGATAGTCGATAACGTAATCAACATCGCGTTGCAGCAATTGGGTTGAAAGCACGACTTCGCTACGATAACGATCACGAATTTCTAAACTGACGTTTTCGCTGTTGAGAACTAATTGCTGCTTCTGTAAACGATACAGACCAGACGTGCCGTCACCTTGAATTTCGTCACGTACAAAACCTTGGTTGGTTTGGCTGATAAAACCGGATAATTCAACAACATCACCTTGGTATACCGACTGTAAACCAGTCAATTTACGGTTATAGCGACCTAGAGTAGTAACGTTCAGATCGGTATTAATATCACCAAACACCGTGTAGAAACGCTCACGTTCAACCCTTACATACAGCTTACGTGCAGAGCTAGCATC
This sequence comes from Thalassolituus oleivorans MIL-1, assembly GCF_000355675.1. NCBI lineage: Bacteria > Pseudomonadati > Pseudomonadota > Gammaproteobacteria > Oceanospirillales > Oceanospirillaceae > Thalassolituus > Thalassolituus oleivorans. The sequence goes on from NC_020888.1 coordinate 1,148,066, forward strand.
CAGTTGTTGCTGGCTGGCGTCACCGTATAAGGTGTAGTAACGATCAGGCTCTATGACACGAGCGAAAGGTTCGGCTTCGGCCTTGCCTGAGTCGTAGGCAGCGGTGATTAACCATTCGCCGGATACCTGACCTTGAGTAAAGAAGGCGACACGACCGTCACTATAAATGTTGTCATCAATACCTGCGGCTTTCATTGAGGCGTTGTCGCCACCGCCAGCGTTATAACCCACAGACAGATCGCCTAAACCGACCAAAATCCACTCGCGATCTTGTGGTTTTAACCACACGCGCAGTTCATCGGTTTGGCCATTTGAGTGATGGAAACGTAATACCGCTTCACCCGCTTGGAAAGTCGGTGCCAATTGAATTCGAGTAATGCCATCGTTGCCGACTTGATAGTGCGGCGTTTGCATCATTGCGAGCGGATTCGCTTCAATTTGACGGGCTTCGTCATAGAGCTGATATGGCGCTAGAACTTCTACTTCGCCCTGAACTTTAGCGCGAATAGGGAAGCCGTCTTTGTCGGTTAAACGCACGGCAATCGTTGGTGGATTAATGCCATCGGCGATCACTGTACTTTGATCGAGCACTAACTCAGCTTTAGCAGGATCTTGTGAAAAGTGAACTGTCTTCTCGAATTCACTGACGACGTCGCCATTGCTATCAAGAATAGTTACGCCGAAACGGTTAGCCCCCGGTTGAATATCGACGCCGCGCCATTGGCTAACCATCAAATCACGACTTGTGCTTGCGGTAGTGCCGTCATAGTTAAGAGCGCTCACCGGAGAACCGTTAAGAGTCAAAACAACTCGTTGCTTTTTCGCGTGCGAAATTGCGATTTTTATCGAGCCAATAGCTGGGCTGCGATCTAGTGGTGGCCATAACCATTGCGCATCGTCTGCTGCGGTATCGAACCATTGCTCATCAAATTCAGGAATCAATAATTCCGATGGCATTTGCGCCGGATTGCCTGCCGCGGTAGCGGGTAAGCCGGTAAAGCCTGGGATAAGTGATTGAACGCCGGCGACTTGTAAATCACTGCCTTGGCTCTTCAAGCTGAGTACCGCATCAGCATTAAGTACTTTCACTTCAACGCGACGGTTTTGCGCACGGCCTTCAGCACTGGCGTTACTTGCTACAGGAACCGTTGCACCTTTACCCAGCGCTGTTACTTGGCTACCAGCAACTTTTAATTCTTCAGCTAAATAGGTCGCCACTGATTTCGCACGGGCTTCCGATAAGGCTTGGTTGTCGGCAAAAATATGCTGGTTGCGCTTAGAAATACGGGTACTGTCAGTATGACCGACAATTTGAATTTTCAAATTATCGAGGCCATCCAAACGTTCAATAACTGAGCGTAAGTTTTGCTTATCTTCGTCGGTTAATACATCCGAGAAGTTAGCAAACTTTGGTGGACTAACCGGTTTTACCTCACCATCGGCAGGTGGCAATACTAGTAGAGCAGTGGTAGTTGCCGCTTTGACTTGCTGTGGTGTTTGACCTTCTGCTTGGAAGCGAGTGATCGAACGTGTAACAAGATCGCCAGACTGAGCTTGGTCAGTGACTATTGCATCAAAATGAATTTGATGGCTCCAGCTTTCTGGCTTGTCTCCTAAGCGATAAATCAGGGTACCGTATGATATTTCTGGGTCTGCAGAAGCGACGCCATCCATATCGGTTGTTCCGGTTTGATAAATAAGACCGTCAGGTAACGCGATCATTTGAATAACGTTGTTAACTGGCAAGCCTGTACCTTTTACATCAATCGTAAAACGTACTTTTTGCTTAACCGGTGAGTTGTATGGTGTTGCTTGGTTCGCGGCAATGTCTAAAGGCACTAACTCATGATTTAACTGTTGTGTGACTTCACCCATGTCTGGCTCAAGCATTTTCAATGCGAAATCAACGCGCCAGAAACTACCACCTTGAACATCGACAAATTGGCTGAAGTCGCGTCCTGCATGGAAACCACGGAGATCACATTCCATTAGTTCCATATATGGAGGAACGGTCGCTTTATCAATTTGGACGACGTGCGTGCCCGGTTTTACATCTTCGATATGCCATTCACCCGCTTCATCGGTCACGACATAGGTGCCGTCTTCCATAAACAAACGAATGTTAGGAACACCATCGGCTGACTCTTGGTTACCGTTACAGTCGTCAAGGAATACTCGGCCAAATAAACGGGCATTATCTTTATAGAAGTCGTCTCGAATGGATACGCGAGCGCTAGCGCGATTACTCACGACGACGTCGTCGTTAATCCATGCGGTATTGGTAACTTGGCCTTTTGCCAAGGTCGTTACTTGGGTGACGTAGCTTAGCGTTAAGCTGGCTTCTGCAGAGACTTCAGGAAGAGTAAATGTCAGTAATGTGCCTTTGCTACTAATGCTAGGATCTTCGACTTTCACACCATTAATGCGCGCAGAGCCTTGGCGATAGCGTAAGCCAGCAGGTAGTTGGTCTTTCACTTCTGCATCATTGAGTAATACTTCACCATTGCTAAGACGAATAGTGAACTCAATAAAGTCGCCGACACCGGCCTCATTTTTAGATGCTGTTTTACTTAGTAATAAATTGGTATCAAGTGGATCGGCACCAATGTCTGTTACGAATACGCGGTTATTCACGGTAAAACTTTCACCGCGAGAAATAGCGCTAATAGCAAATGGACCATTCGGTGCATTGATTAATTCATCATCAGTTAAATCTGACGGAATGCGGAAATCTGCTGGGCCGCTAACTTGTAGCTGATATTCACCGCTAGCAATCACAGGGAAACGGAACGCGCCATCAGCAAATGATGGAGTTACAGCGCTTGCACTAATGGTAGGAGCAGGGCCAGTTTTAACGGTACTTGGATATGGAGTAACACCGTCGTCTTCGAATACTTTGCCATCGGCCGGTAGACCGGTGGCTACATCAATAAGCGTAATACTTACGCCATTAATGGGGGCACCAGTGGCGGCGTTGAATACACGGCTGCTTGGATCAAAGCGGGTTGAGTCGCTAACAATATCCGTGCTGTCCGCAGCATCCTGATAGGTTGCTACTACGGTTTGGCCAGATTTTACCGACAAAACACAGTTATACGATTGGCTGGTATTGCTCGCAACAGTCGTTGGCAATACACCAGCAAATTTTCCAGTATTATTACCTGTTTCCGTTAGGCGAATGGTTTCGGTATCAGAACCATCACTGGAGGAAATTGTAATAACAATTTGGTCGGGACGAACAGGGTTGATATTTTTGTCGCCCTCAGTCACTAAAATAAATAGGGGTTCGCCTACTTTATAACCAAATTGATCGTCACTCAGGCTGTAGTTGCCTGGCAAGCTATGACTCGTACCGCTTAAATCGGTAAAGCCAGTTAAAGAGGTGTAGTTACCGGCACTATCAGAGCATTCGCTATCGGTTAAATAGGTGTCGTTGCTAGTACCGGTATCGTCGTAATGGCCAAGTGAGATTTCAGCAGGCGTCGGAGCAATCGGACCTGGATTAATTTCCTGAGTCGTTAAGCTCACTGACGCTGCTTTCGTAAAATCAACACCGGCTACCTGATACGATGCCACTGCAGTATTTTCAATTTCCGTATTGGCAGGCGTGACCGCAGCGAATGCATTATTCGCTGTCGTCATCGATAGCATACCCATTCCAGTCAGCAATACTGCCGCTCTGACAGTTGTCAGGAGTGATTTGCTGTGGGTATTGAACAGAGTCATCGTGTCAGTTTCTTCAGTTAATAGTTACTTGAAAAACAATCACGTTGGCTTCTTCCGCGGCTACTTCGCCTAGGTTGGCCGTGATTACGCCACTGCTTTCCGTAACGTTTGCGGCATCGGCGGCTGCCGGTGTTGCAAGGTCGTCGTAGCTAACTAACAGAGAGTCTGCAACGTAGGTAGTGTCAGTCGGCAATGTATCGGTAATGATGACATTGGTTGCTGATGCACTACCTGTGTTTACGATGCGAATGGTGTACTTAACCACAGCGCCAGGGATGGCTTTAGGGTTGGTCGTGCCATTAATCGGATCAGAGATAACAACCGATGTTTTCGTTAAGTTATCAATTCCGCCGTCACTGTTTAGGTTAGGGAATGCCAATTTTAAAACGTCGCTTAACACTTCTGAGTTGTCAGCATCCGCAGGGGTTGCACCGTTGGCATAAACCACTTCAATGGTGGTCGCGCCGTTAGCGATTGCTGCATCGTCTGTGCTGCCGTTGCTTGGATCGTTGTCGTCCGTATCTAGGTTGTAGGTTGTTCCATTAATAGTGGAAGCAACGCCATTAACCGTTAGATCTGTGATCGCAACGTCACCATCAACACCGGTGATATTTTCTTTTGGTAAAACAACGAAAATAGTGACTGAATCGTCCGCAGGGATTTCATCTGTCACTGTGATCGCCGTGTCGCCGGCATCAAGTTGACCGTCACCATTAACATCAACGTAATAGGTATAGGTACCCGTTAGGTCGATGGTATCGGTATAGTCATTGCCGTTGGCGTTTACCGTTGTTCCGGTTGCGTTTGCTGCTGCAACGGCAAACGACGTCGGCGCGTTACCAGTGTTGTTTACCACGAAAGCTGCAACGATAACGTTGTCAGTTTCTAATGATGTTTGGTTTGCATCAGTATTTAAACGTGCCAAATCAAAGTCGACTTTAATATCGACATTGAATTTATCTTCAGCAGTGACCGCAGTTTGGTCTATGCCGTTGATTTGGTAGTTAAGGGTTGCAGTGTTGGTAACTTCCGTACCTGCAGCAGTACCTGCTGCATGTACGTTGACTGCCAATCCGCTTAACGTCCCCAGTAATACTGGGGCAATCAGTTTTGAATATTTATTCATAAGTAGCTCCCACTAGGTATTAATTAACGCGAACCTTAAACTCAACCGAACCACTTTTTCCGGCAGCAACTGCTTGCTGTAGGACCCAACGGATTTGGTTGATATCTTGGGCTCGAGCTGGGCGTAATTGCCCATCCTCATCCACTTTCAAATCTTGCATACGAGCGAACAGCTCACCGTCTACCGAGTAGGTGATGGTTGCAGCTTGACCGTTTGCACTATTTGCCACGTACGTGGTGTTTTCGGGCACAGGGTTATTAATCACTACGCCACTAACGGCTTCACTGCCTGTGTTGGTGTAAGTGATCCGGTAGCCGATTTTATCGCCAGGGGCGATGGTTCCAGCATCCTGCCATTCTTCCACAACACTGCCATCGGCTTGAGTCACAGGTGCAACCAGAAACACTTCCGTGTTCAAGTTAACCTGAGCAAAAACGGATAACGGCAGTAGTAACAGCAAAGTCGTTAATAAGCGCATGTTGTGCCTCTTTATTATTTGATTTCAGCTTGTAACTGGATCACATAAGACGTGCCGCTAGTGACAGTACCGAGTGTTACGGTGACTGCACCTGCTGTTACATTGCTATTATCTGTAACATCGTCAGCATCTGTCTGTGCTGCAGCGTCCAACGTTAGGGTACCCGCAACGTAGGTCATGTTGGTTGGGATAGCATCAGTGATAACTAGGTTATCAACGTCACCACCAACAACTTCAACATCGATTTGGTACGTTACGACAGTGCCTGGAACGTCAGTTGTGCCACCGAATGGATCAACGCGACCTGCGATTGTTTTCGATATATTAACGGTAGCGGTCGTTGGTTCTGCACCAATAGTGAAGGTTGCTGAAGCAGTATCCGTTACGTTGTTACCGACTACGGCGTCGCTAACACCAGTGCCTTCGCCGACTAACAAATCACCCGGTGCAGCAGTCGATGCTCCTGGAGTATCAGAGGTCGCTTCCAATTGAATTTTGGCGGTATCACCAATGGTGGTTGCGCCAGCAGGAATATCAACCACCACAAAAATAGTCTTTGCTGGGTTAGATGAATTCGCATCTAAGTTGATAGAGCTACCCGACGTTAGCAATTGATCGCCAGCACTGAATACGCCATCACCGTCGGTATCAACGTAAACTTTGATATTTTCTGCGTCGAATTGGTCGCCTGCCAAGTTAGTAGCATCGAGTGCAAATGCTTCACTACCGTTACCCGTGTTAGTGACGGTATAAGTCAGGACTTGTGCGGTATCGCCTGCATTAGTCGTTACTGGGGTAACGTTTTCTGCGGTTACGTTAACGCTGATCAGTTCTAATACTGTTAATTCAGCCGCATCACTGGTCGTTACGCCTGTTGTACCGGTCGCTGGATCATCAAAGGTCGCAACGGCGGTGTTAGTGATTTTAGTACCGGCTGGTGTGCCGATCGCCCATGTGGCCGAAGCCGATATAATCCCTGCGAATAGCAAGGCGCCTTTTACGATGGTCTTCATGGAATGCTCCTTATTGGACCTTTACTTTATAAATGAGAGTGAATTGCGGCGAGCCGCCTCCAACACTGCCTGGCATAGTGCCTTTCGGAGTAATACGTATGTCCGTTACTAACGGATCAAATCCATCGGCATCGGGATTAGGTATATAGGTAAAACTGGTACCGCCGTTATTGGAGAAATCAATGTCATCGGTAGCAGAATCTAAACTGGTAAATGTTAAAGTAAGAGTCGACGCCGGTGTCCCATCAGCTAATTCAATAGGACTACCATTAGCGAAATTACCCACAAATAACGGAGTATTTGCGGCGAGGTGATCAATTAACTGAATGCTATCGGGATCACTTTCGCCTTCACCTTGATTGATGATATTTAATTGATATGCGACCTCTGCACCTGGAATCGCTTTTGGGTTAGTGCTGCCATTTAACGGGTCGGATAATACGTTCATGGTTTTTGTCAGAATTAATTCTGGCGGTAAACGCAAGCTGATCGTTTGGGTGCGATTATGGAATACCGTACCTTCGAAGCCTTCGTTGGCTTCTACAGTAATGGTCCACTCGCCACCATTAGCAGTCGTTGGTACTAAATATGGGTATTCGTAGGTATTAAATATGGGTATTCGTAGGTATTAATTGCACCGCTACTGGCCACAGGAGAGAGGGTTGCTTCAGATATCGGCAGGTCGCCAGTGGTGTTCGCAACGGTAAGTAATGCGCCGTTAATGTCGTAGTAACCGAACGGATCAGATACCTGACTACGGAAATAAATTTGCTGGCCGCGATCAATACTTGTTAGTTCATTTCCAGCAGGGTATGGCGCATCAAATACAGAAATGGAATTAACGTTAATGACTGTATTAGAAGTTAGTAGTACGGCGGCAGGGGTACCGCTATGCGACGAATAAACATTCAAGTTGCGATAAGTTGGAAACGCTTGGGAGCCGCCGTTACGTGATTGGCTGATAACGAGTTCAAGTAAATCACCGGCTTCCAAGGTAACGGGATTGCTAATCGCCAAATCGAATTGGAAACTACGAATCGTATCTTGCCCCGAATTATTACCAGCACCGATTAAATCAATGGCTTGAGACGCGGACGCAATATTTGTAGTAGCCCCTGAACGCTTTCTACGCAGGGTAGCAGTGACTGTATGATTGAATGTGTTATTTACAAACGTTCCGCTAGTCGCTGAGTTTTGTAGAAATAGCTGAACTGGAATAGAGGAGTTGTAATTCAGACTCACCGATGTTTGTAAGGCCGGGCTGATAGCCCACGTATTACTCTGATCATCATTAATGGTGACAAAGTTTTCTTCCGTGCTTGCGATACGTGTAAGCGAACTATCGCTATGCAAATATAAAGGCTTATTACCTGATCCATCGATAACATTATTCACCGTCAGTGTCGGCGACGAAAATGTATAGCTTTGGCCGTTGTTGCCCGCGACTGCTGTGTTGGTAACGCTGTTACCGTTCTGAGCACCGCTAGACAAGATGGCTTCAATAACGACTGTCACGCTACTCGCGGCACTAATACTGATATTGTCGATTTGAACGAGGCCACTGCTATTGCTTCCTGCCGGTGCAATCTCACTGTTGTTGATACTTCCTGCAGGGATGGTTACTAACGTGTAGCTGCTAATCAACGCGGGCATATTGTCAGTTAACGACAAGTTGGTTGCATTGAAGTTGCTGCTGTTTTTCAAAGTGATGGTATAGCGCAGGGTATCGCCAGGCTCCAGTAACCCACCATTCAGATCGGTAACCGTTTTGGTACTTGTCGACAAATTAGCGTCTTGCAGAATAACCGCTAGGTCATCGCTGTTGTCGCTACTATCGTTATCGAAGTTGCTGCCGCTTAACGTTGCCGAGCCAACGGTGGTTGCTTGAGTTGTATTTGTAGTGCCAATTTGTATAGCCAGCGGAGTAGAGGAAGCACCGTTATTGATACTTTGTGCATAAGTACAAACCACTTCAGTCAGTGTGGAAGTACAAGTCCAGTCCGTGCCACTAGCGCTAATAAATGTAGCGCCATCATTGAGGGGAATACGAATTTCGCTACCAATAGGTGCTGTTGATGGACCATCGTTGCGCGCAGTAAATGAATAATTAATGTTGGCGCCACGAGATACTTTCGCTGGCGCCGTGGTAAGCAGATGCAAATCAGATACTAATTCGTTGGGAACACTGATGATCTCAGCGGTCAAAAATACTTTGTCTTGACCAGATGAATAAGTAGTAGAGACTGATGTTGCGCCGGGAGTTAGATAGCTGCCAATTTGGTATGTGTCGATATCAACGCCACTGGTAGCAGCCGCAACTGTATTAGAGTAGGAGTTGAACTGATTACCAGCTGGGTTATTGGCGTCGGTTAAGCTGTTGCCTTCAAATATTAATGCTTCACTGAACCCGCCGGTGCTTTGTGAGTTACCCGCATCACCTTCCCAAGTAATGTGAGCATGCTGACCACCTAAAGTCGCAGCATTCTGTGCAATAACAAAATTATTAGGCGATAGGGTAATCGAACTGCCGGTGAAACTTTTGAAACCGTCATATAAATTCACAACGCGCAAAGGCTCTGACGCGTTTTCATAAATAGCGAGTATCGACCAGCCACCGTATACGACAGCGTTATTACAATAAGTACTGCTAGTATCGAAGGTGAGACCTGTAACTGTATAAGTGCCGCCAGTAGCGCTAATGCGGCTAGTAATATCCGCGCGTGCACTATAAAAGGTCTGGTTACCTGACGATTCATTATAGGTGTAGCCTGCGGTAACTGCGGAGCCATTCAAGTTGACCGAGTTATCCGTTGAACCTGAGCCAGACCAATACAAATAAGCCGCTTTGATGGTGCTACCAGACGGAATGGTCAAGCTCGCACTTGAGCTTGTGAGTGCGTTACATTCGTTGCTGCTTGAACGCATTGAGTTGCCGGTTAATTTAAACGACAAATTTCCAGCCAAGCTTGAACGTAATACGATTTCCCCGTTGGATGCAGTGCTAGCCACAGACACGGTTGGCGCCGTAATCGTATAGGTGGTTGTGCTGTTACCAATAATTGCGCTGTTAGTTATATTGGTCCCTTGGGCCGCAGAACTTGAAACAATAGCGTCAATGACGACTTCTTCTGTCCCTTGAGCCGCAATCATTAAGTTATCAATAATGACGACACCCGCACTATTGGTGCCAGTCGGTGCTGCAGTACTGTTATTAATACTGTCGACAGGTTGACGAACAACCTCGAAACTACTGATAGCTGCCGGCATATTGTCGGTTAAACGGATGCCTTCAGCATTGAAGTCGCTTGTATTATTGATATCAATTGTAAAGCGCAGCTTATCCCCTGGCTGAACAGTGCCACCGTTGACGTCCAACACACTCTTTACTGAGGTCGATCAATTAGGATCAGCAAGCGTTACGGCCATGCTGACACTATTGTCACCCTCATTGTTATCGAAGTTAGAGCCTGCAGCCACGGCCGTTCCTGAAATGGTGTTGGTCGTAGCATTGCTGGTGCCAACAACAAGAGTCAGCGCTGGTGCGGTTACGTTGTCGGTAAGTGCTTTGTTGTATGTACAAAGCACTTGGCTGCTGGTGTTGGTGCATGACCAATCAGTTCCCGTGGCACTGATAAAGGTAACGCCATTATTTAATGGAATCGTTAACGTTGTACCAGTAGGTTCGTCAATCGGACCGTCGTTCTTCACTGAAAATTGGTAGCTAATATTGCTGCCGCGAGCAACCGCTGTCGTTGGGGCGGTAACCGTTAGTGAAAGATCGCTGACCGGTTCATTGGGAATACTGATAATTTCAGCCGAAAGGAAAACTTGGTCTTGGCCCGAGGAATACGTCGTCGCAACCGAACGAGATCCTGCCGTTAAAAAACTGCCAATGTTATAGATGTCGAGATCAACCCCAGAAGTCGTGGCGCCAACAGCATTAGAGTATGAGTTAAATTGGTTACCACTTGGGTTGTTCGTACTGGTTAAACTGGTTCCGTTGAAAACTAACGACTCGCTAATACCGTTACGAGAATCAGAGTTGCCAGAATCACCTTCCCAAGTGATGTGAGCGTGCTTGCCGCCAAGAGACGCAGGGTTTGGGGCTACCACGAAGTTATTTGGTGTCAGGGTAATTGAACTGCCCCAGTAAACGCGGAAACCATCAAATAGATTAACGACTCGCAATGGCTCAGAGTTATTTTCGTATACCGCTAATAGAGCCCAACCACCATAAGCCCCTTCAGTCGAGCAATAGGCGTCTGCCGTGCTAAAGGTCAAACCGGTTACTGTATAAGTAGATGTCGAGGCGGAGATACGACCCGTGACGTCGGCTTTGGCGCTGTAATAGGTTTCGTTGTTACCCGTTTCGGTATAACTAACGGCTGCACTAACGGATGCACCATTTAAACTAACGCTCGTATCGGGCGAGCCAGACCCTGACCAGTAAAGATAAGCCGCTTTTAAGGTACTACCGGTTGGAATCGTCAGTGTTGCACTTGAGCTGGTAAGTACTCCGCAGCCGTTGGTGCCGCTGCGCATGGTGTTACCGGTCAAGGCGAAAGATAAATTACCAGCAAAGCTTTTGCGCAGAACGATATCTTGGGCGTAAGAGATTGGTGCGACTAAAAAGCACAATAACAGCACAAGCCCAGAGCAAAATCCGTTTTTAGGCAGGTTGTTTAGCATGTTTAAAATTTTGGAATTCCGTGTTTTCAAAAAATTAACCTGAACTTTTATCGAAAAAAAAAGTCGCGCCATGTTCATGGCTGGAGATCATAGGGTTTGTAACATCTCGCGTCAATTTACAGCCAATATGTAGCCAAAGTTTTCCATCATGTGGTAAGCGCTTGATTTAGCGATGAATATTCGATATTCGCCGCTTGTATTGATAAAACTACTTTATATCTGTTTATTGATCGTTTTTGAGCGATAAAAGAGGGCATAGGTCACATGAAAACATGGAATATCGGACCTAAAGTGACAAAAATTGTCACTATGTAAATCTTGTGCAAGCGGCGGTATATCTTGGCTATTTTCTTCATTTCACTACCTATGTGTAACGATTGGTTTCCAACGCGGTGAAAGAGTAACTGTCTGTCACCTTATATATACGCTGTAAACATCTTGTTAGATGCGCATAGTGCAATGATTTTTAGCTGGAGCAGGGTGCCCTTAAAAGATTGCAGCAATGTGAATGTATGATTTTTTTGATTAGCGTGACATTTTGGTCTCAACAGAGGGCTTTGGTTTAGAGGGTGCTATCAGTGGGGTATCAGTTAACAGACTAGAGTAGATACAAAAAAACCGGTTATTGAACCGGTTTTTTCAAGGTAGCCTCTATTACTGCTTAGAAGCTATATTTTGCCGATACTTGCAGACGAGACATATCGCCATTGGCACCATTATCGATTTCACGCGTTGCCATACTGTACTCAACGCCGTAAGTGATAGGTTCGACAGGGTTGTACATCAAGTTTACGCGCACGCTAGAGATGTCGGTGGTTGATGTTGTTGGGGCAGCGCTATCGTAATCGGCCGTCAGCATGGAGTACATAGCAGTAGAGCGCAGTTTGCTGGTCCAGTGATGGCGATAAGCGATGAAAGCGGCGGTGGTTTTACTGGCTTTCAAATCTCCGTTCACCAAATTGGCATCGGTAACCGCGCCTAGGCCAACATAACGGCCAACACCGGTACCGCTAGTGAGGCTGAGTTTGAGGTCGTCGCCGCCGATCATTATTTTACCAGAAACATTGATACCAAAGCCCATTGCTGTGGTGCTATCAACATTGTTTACCGCATCTTCGTACGACAGTTGGCGCACCAAAGCGGCTACTGCAAAATTGCTATTGCCAGACTTTATATTATAGCGAGCAACAAAATCAGGCAGCATGCCATCATCGCTTACGGCACCATCAACGGTGGTTTCTGGGTTCTCAATGGCTAGATCAAAATCGCCCATCGTGTAGCGGAATTGAGTTTGGCGAACGAATACGGAGGATTCACTTGGCCCTAAGAAATCGACGGTTTCTGGTAGTGCTCCAGTATTCATAAAGGTCGTCCACGTCTGACCAGCGGTCAGGCCATCGTACTTGAAGAAGGCATGACGTAGTCGTGGATTGTATGAGTTAGATACAACCTCGGTGCCACCTGGGCTGGAGAGAAAGTCCATCTCAATAAATCCGGTGACAGTTTCGCCGTCTTCAAGGGTAGTGACTGTTTTCATATTCAGGCGAGTTGATTTGGCACTGTAATCTAGATCCGCGCCTTCATCTTGACCGCCCACTGGGATGGTCGATGGAACATAGAAATCACGGCCAATGTTTGCTGGCGCTATATCACCATCAGAATAGGTGCTTAGCATGGCATCCATTTTAATGAAGCCGCCGAAGCTGAACTCGGTATTGGCAGCGTTGACCGCCATTGGCAGTGCCGCAGTGGCCAGTAAAACCATAGGTAATTTGCGCATGCTTGTTCTCCTAATTTTTGTATTGTGCAGAGCCACTATGGTGCACAAATTCTGTGCAATGAAATTAGCCAAAGGTCGAAGCACTCATCCTGACTGAGCAAATACTTTAGTTCTGGTTAGGTGAAACACCTGTTCAGTTTGCTGGAATCGAACCAAAGTGACGATGAATCGCCCCTAATGACAGTACTTTCCTGACTTTGTAGTATTCTCTGACTAGTAACTCACTGCGCGATCTCTATTTGGGTTGAATAGACCATTGTCTAATTCAGCCTTGGTCCTAGTGCGACCAATATGGAGGTAGAACATTAAACGACGTCAGCTGTCGAGCTGGTTGAGCGTGATACGAATGACGGGAGAACAATAATGAGTGACGACAAGATTTATGAGGTTAAGCCTGAGTTTGCCAACTCAGCTTGGATCGACAACGACAAGTATTTGCAGATGTATCAGCAATCGGTCATTAATCCTGATGGCTTCTGGCGCGAGGAAGCCAGTAAGCGTATTGATTGGATTAAACCTTTCACCAAAGTGCGTAACGTTTCTTTCGATGATCACAAAGTCGATATCCGTTGGTTTGAAGACGGTACGCTCAACGCCTCTGCTAACTGTCTAGATCGCCATCTTGAAACACGCGCCGATCAAACCGCCATTATTTGGGAGGGTGACGACCCGAGTGATAGTAAAAACATCACCTATCGCGAATTGCATGAGCAAGTATCGCGCTTTGCCAACGCGCTACGCGGGCAGGGCGTACGTAAGGGCGATGTTGTTTGTATTTATATGCCGATGATTCCTGAAGCTGCCGTTGCAATGTTGGCGTGTACTCGTATTGGGGCTATCCATTCGGTGGTATTTGGTGGTTTTTCACCAGATGCATTAGCGGGTCGTATTGAAGACAGTAATTCAAAAATTGTGATTACCGCTGATGAAGGCGTACGTGCAGGTAAAAAAGTTGCGCTGAAGGCCAATGTCGATGAAGCATTGACGCATCCAGCGATCAAATCATTAGAAAAAGTGATTGTGGTAAAACGCACTGGCGGCCCAGTGGCTTGGCATGCTGCGCGCGATGTTTGGTATGAAGACTTAATGGCGTTGGCATCCCCTAATTGTCCGCCAGAAGAAATGAATGCCGAAGACCCGCTCTTTATTTTGTATACGTCAGGCTCCACCGGTAAACCAAAGGGTGTATTGCACACGACGGGCGGTTACATGGTTTGGGCGTCTATTACCCATCAGTACGTATTTGATTACCATGATGGTGATGTCTACTGGTGTACCGCGGATGTTGGCTGGGTAACCGGCCACACTTATCTGCTTTATGGGCCATTGGCGAATGGTGGTATTACCTTGATGTCGGAAGGTGTGCCGAATTATCCAAGCATTAATCGAATTTCGCAGATTATTGATAAACACCAAGTGAACATTCTCTATACCGCGCCGACCGCGATTCGTTCACTGATGGCGGAAGGTACGGCTGCGGTCGAGAACACTAGTCGTAAGAGCCTGCGTCTGTTGGGTTCGGTTGGTGAACCGATCAATCCAGAAGCTTGGGAATGGTATTACCGCACAATGGGCGACGAGCGTTGCCCTGTGGTGGATACTTGGTGGCAAACCGAAACCGGTGGCATCATGATTACGCCGCTGCCGGGCGCTACGGCTGCTAAACCAGGCTCGGCAACTCGCCCATTCTTTGGTGTGCAGCCTGCGTTAGTGGATAGCGGCGGTATGATTCTAGATGGCGCTACTGACGGTAACTTAGTGATTGTTGATAGTTGGCCTGGCCAAGCACGCAGTGTTTATGGCGACCACGAACGCTTTGTTCAGACCTATTTTTCGACCTTTCGTGGTATGTACTTTACCGGTGACGGAGCCCGCCGTGATGCGGATGGCTACTATTGGATTACGGGTCGCGTAGACGATGTGATTAACGTATCTGGCCACCGCATGGGCACTGCAGAAGTTGAGAGTTCGTTAGTGGCGCATCCTAAGGTTGCTGAGGCCGCTGTGGTGGGTTACCCCCACGATATCAAAGGCCAAGGCATTTATGTGTATGTCACATTAAATTCCGGCGAAGAAGCTAGCGATGAATTGGTGAAAGAATTGCGTAACTGGGTGCGTGCTGAAATTGGCCCAGTGGCGACACCTGATTTAATTCAGATTACACCTGGATTACCGAAAACGCGTTCAGGCAAAATCATGCGTCGAATTTTGCGCAAAATTGCAGCCAACGAACATGACGCGCTGGGTGACATTTCAACGCTGGCAGATCCTGCTGTTGTTGAAACTTTGATTGAAGAGCGGCTAAACCGTTAAGGTTTGGTTACTAACGCCGTCGAGCTTGCTCGGCGGCTTTAGTGTTTCTAGACTAAAGTAATAGCAGACAGTAAGACACAACAATAACAAGGCGATGGAACAGCCAAACAGGAGGCAGTGATGCAACTGGCCCAAAAAATTATTATTGCGGATGACCATCCGTTATTTCGCACCGCTATGCAGCAAGCTGTAAAACAGTTGTTGCCCGATGTGTTGATTGAGCAGGCAGAATCGCTACCCGAGTTACAGCACTTAATCGAACTGCATAAAGATGCAGATTTGGTGCTGCTGGATTTGCAAATGCCCGGTGCCCACGGTTACTCAGGGCTAGTGTATATGCGTTCCCATTATCCTGAAATACCTGTCATTGTCGTTTCGGCTTGTGAAGATCCAGCGATTATGTGTCAGGCCATTGACCACGAAGCCGCTGGTTATATTGCTAAGTCTTCGTCACTTGATGAGATTTCTCGGGCAATTGGTTTGGTATTGCAAGGTGATATTTATTTACCTGAGAAAGCACGCCGTCATCAGCATCACCCGAATCCATTAGCGATGGACTTAGCGGTGCGTTTGGCGACGTTAACTCCGCAGCAATTCCGTGTGTTAACTATGATGGCTGACGGTATGCTGAATAAGCAGATTGCTTATGATTTAGAAGTTAGTGAAGCGACCATTAAAGCTCATGTGACTGCTATTTTTCGCAAGCTTGGTGTGCGTACTCGTACGCAAGCAGTTATTGCCGTACAAAGTTTAGATATCGAAAAACCAGAAGGACGTATAGCGGCATCGTCATCACACGTTGATGCTTAATTCGCTTTATTCAATGATTTCTGTCGTTTTCCAAGCACGCTTGCTGAGTTAACTCAGTAAGCGTCGCATCAAGGCTCGTAATGCCGCTGGGCGAACGGGCTTGCTTAAAAAATAGAACCCTAATGCCTTCGCTTGATCGGCTATTTCTGGACGAGGATCGGCAGTAATCAAAATTCCAGGAATGTCCGGGTTATTCATTTTTGCACGTATGCCCATCATGACATCTAGCCCTGTTGATTCGTGGTCGAGCTGATAATCTGCCAGCATAATTCGTGGTTCGAATGGGATATTTTGTGCTTCCGTTTCGTTTTGACATGCATGTAAATCGCATTCCCAGCTGCTGAGTAGAGCAGTCATACCCGCTAATACAGCCTCGTCGTTATCAATACAAAAGGTTGGTATGCCACTAAAGTTGCCGGTGTTATTCAGTACGATATCGCTTTTATCAACTTTTTGTTCTTGAGCTGGAGTTAGAGGTAATTCAATGCGGAAACAGGTGCCGCGTCCCACTCGGGATGACACGCTGACTGAATGCTCCATTCTACGCGACATACGATCAACAATAGCGAGTCCTAGCCCCAGACCTTTAGTGTCTTGGCGTCCTTGATTGAGGCGTTTAAATTCGCCGAATATTTCAATTAATTTGTCTTGTGGTATGCCAAGACCAGTATCCCAAACCTCTAATAAAAGATGCTCTCCACGTACTCTACAGCCTAATAAGATGCCACCCTTGTTGGTATAGCGCACAGCATTGCTTAAGAAGTTCTGAATGATTCTGCGCAGCCAATGCGCGTCACTAATCACCCAATGCTTGCATTCGCGCACATGCAGCTTTAAGCCTTGATCGGCAGCAAGCGCAGTGAACTCATCGCGTAATGGCCGTAATACCGCGGCTAAGCTTATCGGCTTTAAGTTCGGCTCCATTGCCCCTGAATCGAGCTTTGATATTTCAACCAGCAATGACAGAACGTCCTCGGCAGATTGTAAAGCACCCTCTAAATGCTTTAGTAGACCTTGCTGTTCGGTCGTTAAACGTTGCTGCGACAGCGTCGATGCAAACAGCTTTGCGGCATTTAATGGCTGCATTAAATCGTGGCCTGTCGCCGCTAAGAAACGCGTTTTGCTTTGGTTTGCATCAATTAATTGTGAGGTCAGATCGTCTAATTCTTGCGTTCGTTTTTCAACCCGTCTTTCTAAGGTTATGTTGGTTTCACGCAACGCCTGCTCTGCTTTTCGATGAGCTGTTATATCGGTAAAACTGGTAACGAAACCGCCATCAGGCATGGGGTGGCCTTGCATAGAAACGACGATGCCGTGGGGCAGAGAACGTTCAAAATGATGTGCGGATAATGTTTTTAAGTAATCCATACGTCGCTTAACTTGATCGGTTACTGCGCCTTCGCCACAAAAGCCGCGCATGGCGTTATAGGCGATGACTTCTTTGATGGGTTTTCCAATTTGAATAAAGCCTTTCGGGTATTCAAATAATTCTAAGTAGCGGCGATTCCAAGCGACTAAATTAAGGTTACGGTCAATGACACTGACCCCTTGATGGAGGTTTTCTAATGCAGCCTGTAATTGTTCACGGCTGAGTGTAAATGCCTGACTTGCTTCACTGGCTAAGAAAGCCAAATCGCGAATTTGAATTTGCTCTCCGCCTAGTAGGGTCGAAAAAATAACCCGCGCCGATGATGAGCCAACAACGGACGCTAGTAGCTCTTCAGCATCGTGTAAGAGATCATCAGATGCCATGGCATGGTCGTACTGAATACCATGACGAGCTTGATATAAGGTGAAGAAACCATCGGTTTTTTGATACCCCAAAATGCGTTCAAGTACCACGCGTACATCATCGACTTTGCAATTAAACGATGATGTATGTTTGCGTTGATTGGAGCTGCGTACGCTGGTGAAATCACTAGCAAGCATACGTTCGCGAACGGATGCGTTAGTGACCACCGAGAAAAAGACAAATAGAGTGCAATTGACTAGTAAACTTAAAATTACGGTAAAACTGAAGTCGTCCATGTCGAAGCCAAACATATTGTTAGGCACG
The DNA here is from genome assembly GCF_000355675.1 of Thalassolituus oleivorans MIL-1. Classification (NCBI taxonomy): domain Bacteria; kingdom Pseudomonadati; phylum Pseudomonadota; class Gammaproteobacteria; order Oceanospirillales; family Oceanospirillaceae; genus Thalassolituus; species Thalassolituus oleivorans. The sequence continues at coordinate 1,166,057 of NC_020888.1, forward strand.
ATAGAGTCGATTCCGCTAGGTGCGAATAGCTGTTGACTCAGTACCGGCCAAAGCAACATTTGGAACCAAATAAAAGTACCGCCAAGTAAGCCCGCGACTGCGCCTTGACGATTGGCTCCTTGCCATATCAAGCCGCCAAATAGAGCTGGCGCAAATTGTGCGATGGCAGCGAACGACAATAAGCCTATTGCGGCGAGAGATTCAAACTCCCCGGCGATTCGATAAAATAAATACGAAACCCCGATTAGTCCGATAATAACAACACGACGCACGGTTAGAACTAATCGCTGCACACCTGCTGGTTGCTGATTTTCTTGTTGTTGCCCATGGCGAAAGAAGGCGGGTAATACCAGTTCATTCGATACCATGGTACTGACGGCAATCGTGGCGACAATGATCATGCCGGTAGCGGCACTGCCGCCGCCGATAAAGGCAATAATCGCGAGTGCATCTTGGCCCATAGAAACGGGCAAACTGAGCACATAGGTATCCGGTGAAAAGCCTAAATCTTGCATAAATAAATGCCCCGTTAACGCAATCGGGGCAACAAATAACATCATGATGGCTAAATACAGCGGGAATAACCAACGCGCCGTTTGAATATGGTTGGTGTTTTCGTTTTCGACAACGGCGACTTGAAACTGCCGTGGTAAACACACAATGGCAAAACCGGCGAGCACGCTTTGTAAGATAAAGGACACTGAGACCATATTGCTTTGTAGTAGCGGATGATCGCTGGCCGTTTCTCGAGTTAATTTCAATATCTCTTCAGGGCTCTCGAATACCGAGGTCATAACCCAAATGCCAACCCCAACAAAGGCCAGTAATTTGACCAGAGACTCAAATGCCACCGCTAAAATCATGCCCGGATGTTGCTCACTGGCGTCGATATCGCGAGTACCAAATATAATGACGAATAGAGCCATGACGACGCTGATGTAGAAACCAGTGTCTTGCCAGATAGAGCCAGGAATACCGTAATCCAGCCCTAAAGGCTGGGTGAGTAACTCAAACGTCGTGGAAATTGCTTTTAGCTGCAGCGCGATATAAGGAACGACCCCCATAACGGCAACGAGTGTGACTATGACGGCGAGGGTGTGATCGCGACCGTAGCGCGTGGCAATAAAGTCGGCAATTGAGGTTAGACGTTTTTCTTTGGTGATACGCACAATGCGTTCGAGTAGATTCCAAAAAAGCAGTAGAAATACGATGGGCCCGACGTAAATCGCTAAAAAAATCCAACCGCTGGATGCCGCTTGCCCAACCGCTCCATAGAAGGTCCATGATGTGCAATACACGGCCAGTGATAAGCTATAAACCAAGCCACTGCCATGTAAGGGTTTACCTTGATGGGCGCGCCGGTCGCCGTACCAAGCAATCACAAAGAGCACGGCAATATAACAAATGGAGATTGTAATTAGCTGACTAACGGGAATCATGTCGATCCTTAATGAATATGCATAAGATGGAGTGACGCATCGGCAGCATATTAACTTGTTCTTTTTATTGTCTTTCTTATGCCTCTGAGATTACCACGCGAGCTCGCGTTGTGTCCGTACAGGCCTAACTCATATTAGACGAAAGTTGTAGATGGTGCTCTGTAGCGCTGATGTTATAAGGTCTGCGACTATGGTCGATCTGGGGTATGGCAATACTTTCGATACACTGAAGACACGGAGGTGGTGGAATGCAAACAGTGGAAAGTGAATCGAGCAGCTTGATTAGCCAACATCCCGACTATGCAGCTTGGGTTGCGGGGCAACGTCTATATCGTCGGCGCATGGCGGCGGTACTGGGTGGCAGCTATGCTGTATTTCTTCTCAGTGTCGTATTTTTACCCTGTATATTACTAACGCCTGTGAGTGTCAGTAACCCTACCCCTTGGCTAGTGCCCTTTGCTGCATTTTTTATATTGTTGCAGTTCTTGCTTACCGGTATATACGTCAAGCATGCCAATACGGTGGGGGACGAAGAGCATGAACGCATGCGTTCTGAGTGTTTGCGCCTTAATAACGCCAGTAAATCTGCCGCGGTGAAGTCATGAAGTGGCTGCTCAGTTTTTTAGTTTTATCGTCAACCGCACAGGTCTTTGCTGACGATAGTCGTGCGGCTATTTTGACCGCGCCTGATCCTCGCTATTTTGTTTTTTTCTTAATCCCGTTGGGAGTCTTATTGTTGTGGAGCGGTCGCCGAATTCGTACTGCAGCAGAATTTTATGCCTCTGGTCGCGATAACGGTGGTATTCGTAATGGCTTAGCGATTACCGGCGATTATTTGTCGGCTGCTTCGTTTTTAGGTATTGCCGGAATGATTGCCTTGAGTGGTTATCATGGTTTGCTGTATGCCGTCGGTTTTTTCGCAGGTTGGCCTCTGATTTTAGTCTTATTCGCTGAACGTTTAAGACGTCTTGGGCGTTTCACTCTTACCGATATTTTGGCGGTGAGATTGCAGCGCTCAGCCGTTGCTCGCGTCGCAATGGCTGCGAGTGTGCCGGTTGTGGTGTTGTATTTAGCTGCTCAATTAGTAGCTGCAGGGCATCTGGCTGCGTATTTATTTTCGTTGCCATACATTGGCAGCGTAGTCGTTATTGGCATATTAACTGCGCTATTAGGTATCGCTGGTGGCTTGTTATTTTCCACTCGCGCTCAAGTAGTTAAAGCCGTTGTCATGTTATTGACGACACTGTTGTTGGTGGTTATGGGGTTACTGCAAGCGGATGTAGATATCACCACGTTATTTGCCAGTGATCATAAGCAACAGCCTTTGCTTTTAGCCACGTCGGCATTGCAAGAACAAGGCGCTTTATCGCAACTGAGTCTAGGCGTCGCTTTGCTTTTTGGTACAGCAGGGCTGCCTCACGTATTAACGCGGTTTTTTTCTGTTGCTGATCCTCGTCGCGCCAGAATGTCGGTATTTTATGCTACCGGATTTATTGGTGGATTCTATTTACTGACGTTTGTTGTTGGTTATGCCGCCTTACGTTTATTGGATTTACATCCAGAAATGAACATATCGGTGGCGAATAACGGTGGGAATTTAGTCGCATTACAATTGGCGTTAGGAGTAGGAGGTCCGATCTTAACTGGCCTTTTGGCTGCAGTGCTATTTGTGGTACTCATATCGGTGATGACCGCATTGCTCCTCTCGGGGGCATCGGCTATTTCACACGACTGGTATGCGGTAACGGTCAATCCAGGTCGAAGTTATTATAAACAGCGATTTATTCACAGTAGCTCTGTGGTTGGTCTGATATTGTTCGCCACTTTAGTCGCCATACTGATGCGTGGGCAAAATGTTGCTTATATTGTCGGTTTGGCCTTCGCCATCGCCGCCAGTGTGAGTTTTCCTTTGTTAACCTTAGCCTTGTATTGGAAGGGGTTGACGACAAGAGGCGCTGTAATAGGGGGCGGGTTAAGTTTGTCTTTGGTTTTACTGTGTATTGTTTTTGGCCCAGCGATTTGGGTCGATGGATTTGGTTTTAGTGAGCCAATCTTTGCTTGGTCGAACCCTGCCTTGCTATCGGTCACGATTGGCTTTGTGGCTATCGTGTATTTTTCACTTAGTGACCGTTCTGAATTAGGTGCTCATGAGCGCCAGCAGGAATTTTCACAGCTTGATTAATCGCTTTAACAAAGCACCATTGCTGTCATAAATGATCGCTTAGGGAAAAATATGAGTATTCAAATCAATCTAGATCAACCTCCATTTAGCTTCTTAGCTGAAGAGCAACTGCAATGGTTGATCAGCCGTTTGGATTTAGTATTTTTCCCAACAGGTGCTGCAATTTTAGATATTGGTCAGGCTTCTCCCGGTTTATTCATTGTATATAAAGGTATCGTCGAAGAAACCGATGACGACGGACAAGTATTTTCTCAGTACGGTAAAGAAGACTTGTTTGATGTTCGAGCAATACTTGAATCTGCCTGTAAGCATCGCTATGTCGCGGTGGAAGAAACTCTCTGTTATTTATTGAAGACAGCTGATTTCGTTCAGTTACTAAATACTTCTAGTGATTTTTCAATTTATTTTAAAACGGACTTAGGTACTCAGCAATCACTGGTTGAACAACAGGATGGCGATGTATCAGAGTTTATTTTATCGCGTATTGATAGCGATACTATGCGCGCTCCAGTCTATGTTACCGGTCAAACCAGTCTTGCTCGTGTCGCCGCGATGATGGATGAACAAAAATACGATGCAGTCTTAGTCAAAACGACTGAGGGGGTCGGAATTGTCACCGGTACGGATTTATTGCGCGCAGTGCTGCTCGGCGATTCTGATCGTAACGACAAAGTGGGGGATATCGCTCAATTTGGTTTAATTACCGTGGAACAGGGCGATTTTCTGTTCAACGCTTTAATCAAAATGACGCAGCACCATATTGAACGTGTGGTGGTGATGCACGATGACGTGATAGTTGGCACCCTTGAATTGATGGACATGCTGAGCGCATTTTCGACCCATTCTCATGTGATTGCTATGCGCATAGAGCAAGCAAAGAACGTTCAAGATTTGGTTGTGGCGGCCGGACGACTCGATGTTTTGATTCGCAGTTTGTCGGGGCAGGGGGTAAAAATCATCGCTATCATGTCGTTGATTACAACCTTGAATCGGCGGTTAATACAACGTGCTTTTGAATTAGTCGTGCCGGAGCGATTGCAATCACGCTTTTGTATTCTGGTATTGGGTAGTGAAGGCCGTGGCGAGCAAATTTTAAAGACAGATCAAGACAATGCTGTGATTTTAAAGGACGACCACGATCGCGAAGCTGTGATGCCGATACTGCATAAACTTCATCAAATATTGTTGGATTTTGGTTATCCACCTTGTCCTGGCGGCGTTATGTTTATTAACGACGCATGGATCCATACCGTTGAAGGTTGGCAGCAGCGAGTAGGACGATGGCTGCAAGCATCTACACCTGAGCCGATGATGAATATGGCTATTTTTATTGATGCAGAAGTAGTGTGCGGCAACCCTGATCTATTTCGCGGGCTTAAGTCGCATTGGCAAACGCCGGCATTGCGTTCGAGCGTCACATCCGCTTGGTTCGCTCGTCCCGCATTGCAGTTTGAAACACCACTAACCTTGCTGGGTAAAATTCGCGAAGATCACGGCACGATTGATATTAAAAAAGGGGGGATTTTTCCTCTCGTACATGGTGTGCGAGCGCTAGCTTTTGAATACGGAATTTCGGATACCGGTACATTGGATCGTATTGATCGGCTTTTAGCTTTAAATGTATTGGATGCTGAAGTCGCCCAAGGGCTTAAAGATGCACTGATCTTATTTTTACGTATTCGTCTACGTCAGCAGCTTGAACGAGAGGTCGAGAATCCGGGCCTCACCCAGAAGTTGCAGCTTGCGACACTACGCAGTGTCGACCGCAGTTTATTGCGTCATGGTTTGCATCGAGTGAAAAAATTCAAACAGCTATTAGTGAGTCATTATCACTTGGAAAACTTCGGATGATCCCACATTGGCTGCGGCGCAGAATGCCTTGGTATTCGCCACCACCTGCGCGTTGGTCGATCATGGAGGAGCCGTACAAGGGCGACGAAATAGTCGTGCTCGACTGCGAGACCAGTATGTTCGATCGCAAGAAGGGCGAGTTGCTAAGTGTTGCTGCCGTGGTCGTTAAGGGTCAGCATATTCAGTTGTCGGATGCCTTAGATCTAACGATTAACTCCAATGCGATTACCGACCCTAATGCTGTCAAAGTTCATTATCTGCGCCGCGAGGATCGACTGAATGGTGTCGCGGCAGCAGAAGCTATTGAGAAGTTATTGGATTTTATTGGGAATCGTCCAATTTGCGGTTTTTATATCGAATACGATAGGGCAATACTTAACCGATATATTCGGGAGCTATATCATTTTCAACTACCCAATCGATTTATCGAGGTATCGGAACTCTATGTTCGTCAGAAACGGCGCTATATTCCTGAGCTGGCGTTAGATCTCACCTTTGAAGGACTTGCGAAAGACTTAAATGTGCCTGTTATCGACCGTCATACGGCGCTGGGTGACGTTATATCTACGGCGTTAATGTGGATAAAGTTGACCAAATTTAACACCAAACGTGATCCTTAGTACGCTTGATTTAGTTCCGTCTCACTTTGCTAAAACCCTGATCTCTTACTAGAGTTATTGGACTAGTTGTAACTTTTTAGGGATCGGGTGTGACCTTACTTAAAAGCGCGCAGTATTCAATCCACTTCCTTGTTAGCTTGGCGTGTGCTGCGGCTACCTGTGTTGTCCTAGCTCAACCTATTACGTTTACCGTGGTTGATGAAAGTGGAAAGGCGGTGGAGGGGGCCGTGGTGTCTGTACTTGGTTTGCCTGATTCTGCGCCAAGACCTCAGGCTAACAGCGCGATCATGGACCAAGTCGATCGGCAGTTCAAACCGCGTGTCTTGCTGGTACAGCAAGGGCAAAATGTGAGCTTTCCCAACAGCGACAATATTCGCCATCATGTGTACTCGTTTTCAAAACCAAAGCCATTTGAAATCAAACTGTATGCAAATAAACCCGATGAGCCGGTTTTATTCAACAACGCTGGTGTCGTCGTTCTTGGCTGTAATATTCACGACAACATGCTTGGTTATATTTACGTGGCTGACAGTGCATATGCCCGTATGACCGATAATCAGGGCACTGTGACTTTCGATCTTCCTGCTAAATTCAAACAAATTTCCTTATGGCATCAACGTTATTCATTTGATGAGTCCGCCAGAATGATATTGGGTAATGATGAATTGCAAGCCGCTAAAAGTGACGATTCACACTACACCCTAGTTCTGCCGCTTGCTGTTCCTGCCCCAGAGTTAGAGGCGCCTGCCGCCAAAGGCTTTGGTAATTCGTTGCGCAGGTAACAGAGTGCCAATATTTTTCAATAGTCTGCGAAGTCAGATTCTCGCATTTGCCGCGGGTTTAACCTCGTTAACGCTAAGCGCGATATTGCTGGTTGTGTTAGTGAATACTGGCAACGCGACTAAGCTAAGTGTTAACGAAGACATTGACATGGCCGTGGAAGCGTTTCAAGGCACTATTGATGCACGTAGAGATCAATTGCTAGGCGCAGCGCAAATTTTAGTCTCCGATTTCGGTTTTAAACAAGCGGTTGCTAGCAGTGATTCTGGCACCGTTGGAAGCATGCTTGAAAATCATGGCGCGCGTATTAACTCCGACCTGATGTTTCTCAGTGATCTTGACGGGCGTATTATCGCTAGCACTAATAGCGATATTCTCGAAGGCTCCAAATTTGCTTACAAAGCGCCTTTTATGGATGCTCTTCAAGGAGAAATGCGGGCGGATTTTTATGTTCTAGGTGAACATATTTATCAACTATTGCTGATCCCTGTTAAAGCACCAAGAGTCGTCGCCATTGCGGGTGTCGGCTTTGAAATGAATGAGGATTTAGCCCGAGTACTGGGTAATGGTTCGGGAGTTGATGTTACTTTTATAGAAAAAACGGATACCGAATCCAATAGTAATCAGTCTTGGGCATATGCCACCACACTACCGTCACTGGAAGCGGTAGGTGCTGCATTACGTGCACCAGAATCGGTGCAAAGCTTTATCCGTTTACCTTTTGAGACGAGTCAACGTTACGCTAGTCGAATGCTGGATATATCGTCCAATCAAGAGTCAGCGGTACAAGTTGTACTGACAGAAGATTTAACTCACTTTTATGAAGAATATGAGGAACTCACTAGCCGCATCCTGCAGATTGCGGTTGTTATCGTGATATTGGCAATTCTTGGAAGCACACTGATTGCTAATGGGTTAACTGAGCCTCTTAAAGCCTTAGTGATTGCAGCGCAATCTATTGCAAAAGGCGATTATCAATTAGTGGCGCCACCGAAGCGCGGCAGTTATGAAATTCAAACCTTGATATCAGCCTTCCGTACCATGAACGTCGATCTCGCCGAACGTGAGAAAAAAATTGTTTATCAGGCGACCCACGATAGCTTAACGGGCCTATTAAATCGCGACAGTATGTTGGCCTCTATTGAGCGCTTTGTTGAAAAAAACAAACCCTTCGTGCTAATGGGGATTAATCTTCGCGGCTTTAAATCAATTAATGATTCATTAGGCATTGAGGTTGGTGATACCTGTCTAGTGAATATCGCTCAGCGTATAAAAGCCACTGCCTTGGATGGTGTATCGGCCCGGCTATCAGCCGATGAATTTTGCTTAATTTTAGCCGCCAGAGAAGATCAAACAGAGAATGATACACGTCTGATGTGTATGCAAATTCTTAATGCCCTGTCAGCTCCGATGCAGATTAATGGGATTAGCTTGAGCATTGATGCTCGTGCAGGAGCTATTGCCTATCCAGAGCAAGCAGACACCGCGAAATTATTAGTAAGGCGCGGAAATATAGCGAATGAACATGCTATTGCGATTAATGAGCGTCTCTATGTATACCAAGAAGGGCAGGATAAAGTTCATCTGCGTAAGTTGAAAATTCTGCGGTCTTTAAAAGAAGCGTTGCAGAAAGACGACGGCCAATTGCAAATGTACTATCAGCCAAAGATGAATCTACGTACTGGAGAGGTAGAAAAATCAGAGGCACTAATACGTTGGTTTCATCCAGATGACGGTTTTATTCCCCCTGATTTATTCATTGAATTAGCCGAACAAACGGGCTTGATTGGTTTGGTAACTGCTTGGGTTATCAGTCGCGTACTTGACGATCAGGCTCGTCTCAAACGCGATGGTATAGCCATGCAGGTATCTATTAATATTTCTGCACAAGATCTGAGCGACGATGGTCTGAAGTTTTTAATTGAACAAAAGTTACAACAAAATAATCTTGAAGCACATGATGTTTGCTTAGAAATTACTGAGCGAGACATGATGACTGACGTTGATAAATCACTTGCACTGCTTAACTATTTTCGCGAACGCGGCTTTCAGATATCCATGGATGACTATGGTATTGGCTATTCAGCTTTGTCGAAACTTGCACAAATGCCGCTCAATGAACTAAAAATAGATAAGTGTTTTATTTTGAAATTAGCAACGCAAAAAGACGATCAAATTATCGTGCGTAACACCATTACAATGGCGCATGAACTGGGCCTTTCGGTCATTGCCGAAGGGGTTGAAGACCTAGAATCGAAAGACTGGCTGAGGGAAGCAGGCTGCGATTATATTCAAGGTTATTATCTAGCTCGCCCGATGGCATGTGATGCTTTGGTTAAGTGGTTAGACGAGTTTAAGACTGCAGAGAAAGCGGAGTAAATTATGAAAAATTCATCATATCTAACCAGTGTTCGCACGATGACTAGTGTTGCTGCAGGGTTAATGATGGCGCTATCTACACATGCAGATGGACGTTTGATTGCAACCTCGGGAGTAACCCAAGTTGAAGGTAGTGCGGGCGGCGGATTGGTGCCGTGGGCGTTGATTACCGGTTACAGTGAAGAGAATCAAACCAGTGTGAGTGCGTTTCATACGCTAACGGATGTACAAGATTTTCGCATGACTGTAGACGGTATAGGCTTCAGCTATGGTAACCGTTTTGAGCTAACCGCAGCTCAGCAACGTTTTGAACTAAAAGGTACTGCGGTCGATATTAGGCAAGAGATTTACGGTGCTAAGTACAAAATTTCGGGTGATGCTATCTACACCAGCATGCCACAGCTAGCGGCCGGTATTCAGTACAAGCGCCTCATTGACGGCGAAATTGCCGATGCTGTCGGCGCCAAAGACAGTGACACGGGTACCGATTTTTATGTTTCGGCCACTAAAGTGCATTTAGCAGCATTAGGGGGCTACCACCTGCTCTGGAACGCTACTTTAAGAGCTACTAAAGCCAATCAAATGGGGCTGCTGGGCTATGGTGGTGACGACAATAATAGTTATAAGTTAGTCCCAGAATTGTCGGCTCTGGTATTACTGGACGAAGGCTTAGCCGTTGGAGCTGAGTATCGATATAAACCTGATAATTTATCGGCATTTAAAGAAGATCGATTCGCCGATGTATTCGTTGCTTATTTTCCCAATAAAAATCTTAATCTCACGGTTGCTTGGGCGGATTTAGGCAGCATAGCAGGGTCAGAAGATCAAAGCGGACTGTATGCTTCTATTACTGGTTATTTTAAATAAGGCTAGAGCCTTTCTGTTTAAGGAGTTCATTATGACAATAATCATAAAACAGATGCTTGCCGTTGCCGCCTTGAGTGCGATGGTCTCTTTTGCCCAAGCTGATACCTTGTATGATGATTTAGGTGGTCAGCAGGGAGTTGCTAATATCGTCGACGACTACATTACGGAAATTTCATTCGACAAAAATATCTATCCCTTCTTTAAGAATACGGATATCGAGCGGTTGCGGACTAAACTTCAAGAGCAGTTTTGTATGGTGAGTAATGGGCCGTGTGAATACACCGGCGATACCATGGAAGCAGTCCATGCTGGCATGCAGATTGATAAGAGCCAGTTCAACCGCGTAGTTGAACTCTTGCAAAATGCGATGACCAGCCAAGGTGTATCGTATGCCGATCAAAATCGTTTGATTCAGCGTCTAGCGCCGATGCGCCCAGCGATTATTCATCGCTAACCCCTAATATTGCTCACCGATTCTACTTATATTGAGCCGTTGCATGGTCGCAACGGCTTTTCATAGATTATTGGCAGGCAGGCGAGTATGAGCGATATCCATTAGATTGTTCCGACAAAAATCCATACTGTTTTACTCAGGTATCTTGCCCTTAGCGGCATATCGTTTCATAGTAGTGCTCATCTGTTTATGTTTCTTTACTAGGAGTTAGTCATGGCTACAGTTACTTTGAAAGGCAATCCATTCGAAACCGTCGGCACATTACCAGCGGTTGGATCTGTTGCTCCTGGGTTTACTCTCAGTGCTGGCGATCTGTCAGATTTAACGTCGGCGAGCTTAGCGGGTAAGCGTGTTGTGTTGAATATTTTCCCATCGATTGATACACCAACCTGTGCGACTTCGGTGCGCAAATTTAACGAGCAAGCGGCATCCTTAGATAACGTCGCCGTGGTGTGCGTTTCTGCGGATTTGCCGTTCGCATTAGGACGCTTTTGCGGTGCTGAGGGTATTGATAACGTTAAGGTTGGCTCTACCTTCCGTTCAAGTTTCGGCGACGATTATGGTGTGAATTTCGCGACAGGTCCGTTGACCAAGTTGTTGTCTCGTTCGGTTGTGGTCTTGGATACTGACGGTAAGGTTCTGCATACTGAGCAAGTGGCAGAAACTGCTGATGAGCCAAACTACAGTGCGGCACTTGCCGTGCTTTAAGCGTCAGTGACAATATGGCTTTGAAAACAGCGCTTCGGCGCTGTTTTTTTGCTATTTCGAAAAAATAGCTTAATTTAGCTACAGTTTTTCTTGGTTTGGGCTGTTTCACTTATGCGCTTTAAACAACTTATCGTTATTCCCGTGCTAACTGTTCTTACTGCTTGCTCACCGCAAGGGATAGTGAATGGTATCTCTAAAGTTTACTCCGCTGATGTGGTCCGCGATTTACCTTATGGCCAACTTGAACGGCAGAAATACGATTTATATCTGCCTTCAGGAAACGAATCAGATTCACCCACACCAGTTATCGTGTTCTTCTATGGCGGTAGTTGGAATAGTGGCGAGAAGTCGGGTTATGAATTTGTCGCTCGGCGTTTAACCGCACAGGGTTATATTGTTGCGGTACCCAATTATCGGCTTTATCCCGAAGTAACGTATCCGGATTTTTTGGTTGATTGTGCCGCTGCAGTGAACGTGATCCATGACGAGTTACAAAGTGCTAAATACCGCGCTCTTAACCCTGAACAAAAATTGATTTTAATGGGGCATAGCGCAGGGGCATACAATGCCGCTATGTTGGCTATGGATGATCGTTGGCTGAGTGCAGAAGGTCTAGACCGCATGGACAGTCTGCGCGGTTGGGTCGGGTTGGCAGGGCCTTATGACTTATATCCGATTGTGCTAGAAGATGTGAAGCCTGTGTTCTTTTATCCAAATTATCCACCTAATTCGAATCCCATCGAGTTTGTTGAATCGTCTGATTTACCAGCGTTAATTTTAGCGCCAGAGAACGATGAACTTATTAGTACTGAGCGCCATAGTTACTCATTTTCCAAGGCTTTAGATAAATTAAATAAGCCACATACCTTGGTAACGGTTAAAGGAACAGGCCATACCAGTTTAATTGGAGCGTTTTCACCAGTGCTGTTTTTTAAGGGCAGTACTATCGAGCCGATAAATACCTTTATCAAGGAAATTGAGCGCAATTAAAGTTGTTTTAACGGATTTTTCTGACAATAAAAAACCCAGCCGAGGCTGGGTTTTTTATTACTCATCACACTGAATTAGTGATCTTGAGCAGATCCTGCACCTTTCGGTACGCGGATATCTTCAACTATCTGACGAATATCATCAGGCACTGGTGCTGTCATACTAGACACTACGAATGCAGTCACGACGTTGAGTAATGCACCTAGAGCACCGAAGGCTTCTGGTGAGATACCCAAGAACCAGTTGTCTGGCGTGTTAGCAAACATCTCGGTACCGGCAACAAAGAACCAGCCTTTGTATGCAAAGATATAAACCAAGGTACTTACTAAGCCGACCAACATACCTGCCACCGCACCATGGTTGTTAATGCGAGTACTAAAGATACCCATCATTAACGCAGGGAAGATGGAGGACGCCGCCAAACCGAAGGCAAGTGCCACTACCTGAGCTGCGAAGCCTGGAGGATTCAAGCCTAGGTAACCTGCCACTAAAATCGCACCAGCCATCGCAATACGTGCAGACATCAACTCATTTTTCTCACTGATATCAGGCATAAACGTGCGCTTCAATAAGTCGTGAGAAATCGCAGTCGACATCGCCAGCAATAAACCTGCTGCTGTCGATAGTGCCGCTGCTAAGCCACCTGCCGCGACCAGAGCGATTACCCAATTCGGTAGGTTCGCAATCTCTGGGTTCGCCAGTACCATAATGTCACGGTCAACCTTCACCATTTCGTTACCTTTCCAGCCATACGATTCAGCTTTAGCGGCAAACTCTGGGTTCTTGTCGTCGTAATATTGGATACGACCGTCACCATTTTTATCTTCAAACGCTAGCAAGCCAGTATTTTCCCAGTTTTTAAACCAGTCAGGACGTGCTGCGTATTCCAAGTTACCGTCGACACTGCCGACTTCACCCATTTGAATGGTGTTGGTTAAGTTCAGGCGAGCCATAGAACCTACTGCAGGCGCAGTGGTATATAGAATCGCGATGAAGAATAATGCCCAACCCGCAGAAGAACGTGCGTCTGATACTTTTGGTACGGTGAAGAAGCGGATAATAACGTGCGGTAAGCCAGCAGTACCCATCATGAGAGACAGTGTGTACATCATCATGTTGAGTGTGCCGCCTTTTTGCGCGGTATATTCAGCAAAACCTAAGTCGACCAAAGTTTGATCCAGCTTTACTAGTAGAGGCGTGCCGTCGGCGGTATCGCTGAGGAAGCCTAACTGTGGAATTGGGTTGTTGGTCAGATTAAGAGAGATAAAGATGGCGGGTACGGTGTAAGCAAAGATGAGCACACAGTATTGAGCGATCTGAGTGTAGGTTACGCCTTTCATACCGCCGAGTACGGCGTAGAAGAATACTATCCCCATACCTGCGTAGAGGCCTGTTGCGTAATCAACATCGAGGAAGCGGGAGAAAGCCACGCCAATCCCTTTCATCTGACCAATTACGTAGGTCAGCGATGCAACGATTAAACAGATAACGGCCACGATACGTGCGGTACGTGAGTAGTAGCGATCACCGATGAAATCAGGCACGGTGAATTTACCAAACTTACGCAAGTAAGGAGCTAAGCAGAGTGCCAATAGCACGTAGCCACCTGTCCAGCCCATTAGGAAGATTGAAGCATCATAGCCTTGGAAGGCGATTAAACCTGCCATAGAGATAAAGGATGCAGCTGACATCCAATCGGCGGCGGTTGCCATACCGTTGGCGACTGGGTGTACACCGCGACCTGCGGCATAGTATTCACCGGTTGTTCCGGCACGAGCCCAAATGGCAATACCAAAGTAGAGGGCGAAAGTTAGGCCCACTACGATATAGGTTAACGTTTGCAGATCCATAGTCAGCTCCTCTTATTCGTCGTCGTCAACGCCAAACTCACGATCGAGTTCGCGCATTTTTTTGGCGTAAATCACTACAATAGCGAGAAACACATAAATGGAACCTTGTTGGGCAAACCAAAAACCAAGTCCCACACCGCCGACGGGAATCATGTCCATTAATGGACGCAAAACTATGCCAAACCCGTAAGAAACCAATGCCCAGATAGCCAGTAACGAGAACATTAAGTTCAAGTTTCTGCGCCAGTAAGCTTTTTTATCGTCGTCAGACCTGAAAGCCATAACCCAATCCTCTTTTTATTTAATACCTATCCAAACTAGCAGTAGGTTGGGGGCTGGCGACAGCTAGACCTTGGTAGTACCACACTGATTTCAGGCAGGTTTTTACGAAAATGAGGGATAAATGCACTGACTTTAGTTGCAATAGAAGATGAGAAAGCGCTCTCGCAGAACGACCACGAGAGCGCTTGGTACAGCGGGGTTAACTTATAAACTACTTATAGAGTTAACAGATATTGCACGAGGTCTTGTACTTCATTGGTACTACTTGCACACCAAGGATGGGGAGCATCCGGCATACCGATAGCATCGTCACTACCCAGTTCACCTGGGCCGTATGCCGCGCGCATGCCTTGATAATCCCAGTAGTAGTTGTCTTTGTCCCAGGGTACTTCTACGAAGTATTTGTGGCGTTTGATGAAGCGGTTACGCTGCTTACCAATTGGCTTGAGCCAGCTTTCCTTCGACTTAGGCACCCGAAATACATCGCCTTTACGGTTGAGATCTGGATACGTTACTTGATGATCTGGACCACCTAGTTCAGGGCGCACGGGTTCATGCAAGGTGTAGTACTGGTTGTAGAGTGTCGAACCTGTGGTGCAACGTTCAGGGTTTACCAAGTCTTCTAGGTTGCGAACATGACCGTCTGATAATAAGCCACGATGTTCGGTCCAGTAGAGATCACGTAGGTAGGCAACACGGATCGACTGAGTTTCTTTCTGATAGATAGTCGGTGCAAAGAAACGACCCACTTGATCGAGCGGTATCATTTGCTCGGTTGTGTGGCTTTCTAACGCGTCGGTATGGCAGCTGCCACAATCGCGTGTGTAGGTCTCTTGTCCACGAGCGACAGCTTCGGCCACCTTTGGATACGACTGCCAGCCGGCACTGACGAATGTGCCCTCTGAAACTTCGGTGCTGGCTTGTTCGCCGAGTAAATTGTTATAGGCGAGCCAACGATACATGCCCACATTGCGTAGGTCGTCATCGTTTTCATCTAGCGTGGTCATATAAGCAGTTAACGCTTCTAACCAATCTTTACTCATATTGCCTTGGGCGCCATCAGGCTCTTCGGCGTGAATATATGAGCCTTCAAAACCGACGTAGGATTCGGTATGCGAGAGCGAGCGACGGATCGACATATAATGAGTCACGTTCGGAATGGCAATCGGCGAGAACTGGTAGTCGTTATCGGTATGGCTTCCTTCGCCTACCTTACGGATGATGTTGTGCTCACCGGCTCCTGAGGGCATGTAATAAAGAAGCATGTCTTTGGCGACATCCTCATTGCCCGGCGCCCAGCTTGGGCCTTCTTCTTTGTCGTAAATCGCATCAAAGGTCTTAGTGCTGGTTTGTAATACCGACCACTTCATCGACCACTGCGGATTAGGTAACCCAGGAATGACCTTATTAACATGGTTGCCCGGTGCCTTTTCATAGCTGACGCGGTAGCCATGACAGGAAGCACAGTTAAATCCAATCCATTCACCATTACCTGTGTAGGGGTTCGTGGCTTCAGCATAACGATAACCAACATAGCCAGAACTACTGGTGTTCCCTTCTTTTTTGCCTTCACTTCCGGCGAGGAAGCCGGGAATCGGCGTCGGCATTGGGTATTCAGTAAAGTACACGTCATCAATGGCTTCATCTGGGACTTCACCACGAACTTCTGGCACGGCACCAAACAGTAATTTAGGGTCGGCTAAACCGCCAGAAATAGGGTCGGTGGCTTTGCCTTGCATAATGGCAGTCCAGTCTAGATTGCGAACATTGTGCGCAAGACCGACGTTGTAATCCCAAGACCAGAAGGCTTCACTTCCAGCTTGTGCCAGTGCATCAAAGCCAGCGTTGTCGACCGTAACGCTGATCGGAGAGGTGGATTTCACCGCACTAACATCAGATACCACATCGCAATTGTGTATGAAGTTGTCATCGATAATGCGCGACGTTTGCGCATCAATCACTAAGTGTGCGTCGCCGGCATGAGTTAACGATTGATTAAACCCGGTGCGTTTTTGAATTTGTACAATTAAATCGCCGCTTAATGTGTGCTCGGGTACGCGAAAGCGAATTTCGGTATCGGTCCAGCCTAAGACGTTTTTTGGCCACTCATCGACGACTTCGGTGGTTTCAAAATTGACCTGAGCGCTCAGGGCCAACTCTTGTTTGTACATAACAAGGTCGGTTTCGAGAATACGTGTATTACCAATCATGATTTTGGAGAAATCAATGTCTGTGCCCGCACCAAAGCCGCTACCAATCAGTGTGATCTCGTCGCCCGGTACCAATTGTGGGGCTACTGATTGGCCATTGCTCCAGCGCTCGTTACCGTTGACGAGCAAGCGTTGAATTTGCGGGGTTGGGAAGTTCGCGGCGGAGGCAGCGCGTTCATCTTCGCGTGCTTGATCAAATTCACATATCTCATCTTGCTCGGGAAACTCCCCGGGCAAGTCTAAAACACAACCACTGAGTAGCAGTGGCAGTGCCAGAATACTGGTTGAATGCTTCATGAGTTATCGTCCGTTATCATTATTTTAATTATGGGTTTTCATTGGCCAGTGTTCGATTAGGCTGGCAGACTACACTTCATAGACATTTACTTCGTTATGCTTGGCAACAGGGGTCAATCGCCTGACTACAGAAGTCATGGCCTAAATGACCCTAATCAATTCAAGACTTCTTGCGCCATTTTTTGCGATAACCATAAATTAACTAGAAGGGACGATTTCATGGGGGAGATTGCAGCGGTTACCTTAGCGACACTCTTTGCGACGGTAAGCCCAATCGATATTTCAGCTATTTTTGCCGCCTTAACGGCAGAAGAAACAGCGAAAGAGCGTCGCCGTATTGCTCGTCGGGCGGTTGCGATTGCCACCGTTGTTTTGCTGACCTTTGCTTTAGTTGGCGATAGTTTGTTGACCGCTTTGGGAATTTCAATGGCAGCCTTGCGTACGGGTGGCGGTATTATTTTGCTCTTAATCGGCATTGATATGGTGTTTGCTCGTAGTTCAGGAGCAAATAGCACGACCGAAACTGAAGATGCAGAAGCATTAGAGCGGCGAGATGTATCGGTATTTCCAATGGCACTGCCGTTAATTGCCGGCCCCGGCAGCATGGGCGCGATTATCTTGATGATGGCTCATGCCAAGGGGGATGTGTCAGAGCAAATCGTTGTGGTGAGCTGCATACTCGTGATTATGTTAATTACGCTTGGATGCTTATTAGCGGCAACGCAATTACACCGAATATTGGGTCTAACCGGTGTTCAGGTCATTACGCGCGTGATGGGCGTATTGCTGTGTGCTTTGGCTGTGCAGTTTATGTTTGATGGTATCGCCGAAAGTGGTTTATTAAACCACTAACGGTGACTCCGGTTTGTGGGTCTTTACTATTTGCCGTTTATCGGTGAGCAACAGCAATGGCGGTAGTAGTAAAAAATCGATCAGTAACGCAACTGCAATGGTAATTGCGAGTAAAGTGCCCATGGCTCGGCTTGGATTAAAGTGTGAAAATTCCATGACCATAAAGCCACCGATCAAAATCGCTGACGTAATCAATAGCGCAACACCAACGGTATGAAACGCATAGCGAATGGCATCGGCAGGAGAGTGCTTTAACTGCAATCGTGCGTAATTGTATTTACTTAAAAAGTGCACAGTATCATCGACCACGATCCCCAAACTCACGCAGGCAACGACAGATGTGGCTGTATCGACTTTGCCGTATAACAATCCCCATAAGCCATACGCTAATATCGCCGGAAATATGTTTGGCACCATGCTAATTAAGCCCAATCGCCAAGAGCGCAATGCCGCAATCATCAACAAAGATATGATAATAAGTGCGAACCCTGTGCCCTCTAACATAGCGGTTACGTTGCGAAAGGTAAGATTGGCAAAGACAATATCTAACCCCGTTGCTTCGCGAATATGAAGTAGAGGTGCATGTGCTTCTGACCAAGCGACAATGTCTTTTTCCATTGCCAAAATATGGCGTGAATCAGATCGCTCTAAACTAACTTGAATACGAGTGGCCGAACGATCACTTGTTAATGTGTTATCTAATCCTAACCCGAGTGGTAACGATAGTTCATACAATAGTAAATATTGCGCTGCTGCTTCGTTGCTCTCTGGGGTGCGATACCAGGCAGGATCATCACCATGTAAATTTTGATTTAACCGCTTAAGCGTATCGCTAATGCTGGTGACTTGCACGACGCCCGTTTGTTGATGTAACCACTGTACCAAATCATCCAACTGCTGCAGAAATTCAACATCATTAATACCGTTGTCACGTTCGCTATCGGTAACGAAATACAAAACATGCAAACCGCCTAATGATTTTTCTATGTGATCAATGGTGCGGCGTACTTCAAAACTGGTATCGAAAAATTCATGCCAGCGCTCGGTAATGGTATTGCGACCAGCAAATGTCGCGCTCGCTGCTACGAGAGCAACCATAGTGATGAATAGTGCTTTATGGTGGCGAATAATGGTATCGGCTAGGCGATCCATTAGTGCTGATTGTTGCTGACTTGAGCGACCTTTTGGTGTCGGTAATAAAGCTAACACGGCGGGTAAAAAGGTAATGGTCAGGAGCCAGGCTACTAAGACACCTACGGCAATCATATTACCCATGTCCCGATACGGCGGAGAGTCGCTAGTGTTTAAACATAAAACACCAATCATGGTCGTAATACTGGTAATAAATACCGGTGAAAAATTAATACTTAAACTGGTCATTAACGCAGATTTTTTGTCGTTCCCCTGACGTAAGTAATAGTAATACGACACTAAAATATGAATCGTATCAGCCACTGCGATCGTCATAATCGCGGTTGGCACAAAGCCCGTCGGCGGGGTGAGCGTATAGCTTAACCAACCAAATATCCCCATAGTTACGATTACCGACATGCCGATAACCGCCGTCACGAGTAGCATGCCGGTCACTGTGCGCAGTAATAACAACATGATGGCGAGCATGATGACGTAGGAAATAACTAGTAGTGATTCAATATCTTGTTTAATTGCTTCGCCCATTGTCACGTTGGAGGTAACTGACCCTGCCACTTCAATAGAAAAATCTGGATATTGCTGTCGCAACGAATTGGCTAATGCGCGAGCTGCTTTAACGGTTTCTAACGATGCCGCGGCACTGTTATTTTCGGGTAAAAATAGTTGCACGTTTATACCGGTTGTCCGTCCATCTTTGGATAATATTTTCGGTACAATATCGGGGTCATTCATCGCGCGTTGAGCGAGTACTGAAAGATCCAGCGGTAATTCATCTAGGGTATAAAATTCTGCAATTAAGAGGTCGTCGCCATCGACTTGGGTGTATTGAAAATTTTGCAGTGAGTCAACACGCTGGGAGTAGGGGAGTTTCCAGCCCGCTGTGGTTAATGCTTCGATCAGCGCTAATGCGTCTTGCTGAAACAACGTCTGATCCGCTTGGCTGCTTGGAGTCGAGACTAAAAAGAATACGTTGTCTTGGCGTGAGAAGCGCTGCTCCATTTCTTCAAAGGCTTTTAACTGCGGATTTTCAGGACCGAAGTACATACGAAAGTCACTGGTGAATCCTAAACGTGGAATGCCAGCCAGACTGCTCAATATCACGATGGCAATGGCAACGATGACTAGCCAAGGATGGGCAATAACCCAATTTAAAAAACGCTCTCTCATTGCGTGTAACTCACATCAAAACGTCGGACTATGCTATGCGACTTCTTAGTATTCGCAAGGTCCGATTCGGCGAGGCTGTTGGCTCGTTGGGTGCCGTAATTTGATGACATCACCGTGGTAGGCGCGCAGGATCTACACCGCTATACTCTGAGCATCTATAAATAAGGTGGTTTTATGACGACGAAAACGATGCGTTGGGACAAGTTACTCTCATCAGCGCGCTTCGGTGAACAGCAAGGTACGTTGGCCATGGATCTTGGTCGTACGCCGTTTCACAAAGATTATGATCGTATTATTTTTTCGTCTGCTTTTCGTCGCCTTGATCGAAAGACCCAAGTACATCCGCTTTCTGAAAATGATCACGTACACAGCCGTCTAACCCACAGTTTAGAAGTCGCTTGCGTTGGTCGCTCTCTGGGGACGCGAGTTGGGCAAGCGTTGGGGAAAGTTTTACCTGATTTTGTTGATGCCAGCGACATTGGCGCATTAGTGCAGGCAGCTTGCTTGGCTCACGATATTGGCAATCCACCCTACGGCCACACTGGCGAGGACGCTATCCGCCATTGGTTTCTTGATCGAGACAATGCCCATTTTCTTGAAGGACTGAGTGAATTAGAGCAAGCGGATTTGCAGACCTTCGAGGGCAATGCTCAAGGTCTACGCATCGTAACCCAGGTGGAGTCGCATCGTTTTGACGGCGGCATGCGCCTAACTTACGGAACCTTGGGGGCATTCTTAAAGTACCCGTGGACAGTGGATTATGTTGTTCGTGGTGAGCGGAAGAAATTTGGTTGTTATCAAACCGAATTACCACTAATGCGCGAAGTAGCAAACGCCCTTGGTCTTATCCAAACCGGTGAAAATGCGTGGTGCCGCCATCCTCTCGTGTATTTGCTCGAAGCCGCTGATGATATTTGTTACGGCTTGATTGACCTTGAAGATGGAATAGAAATGGGCCTGTTAAATTATCAAGAGGTCGAAGATTTACTGCAGCCTTTGTTAGCGGAACAGTGGCATGAAGCCTTGCAAGAATTAGATAAAGCTGACAACACTCGCCGTCGCTTGCAAATGTTACGCGGGCAAGCAATGGAGGCCATGGTCAGTGCCGTGAGTTCGGCGTTTGTGCATCAGCACGACAATTTACTGGCCGGAGAGCTGAAGGGCGATATTATTGATTATTGCCCAGCCAATGTGCAGCAAGTGGTGCATGGTGCTAAAAAACTTGCACGTGAACGTATTTTTAATGACAGTCGCAAGCTTGCGGTTGAGGTTGGTTCTTATGCCACCTTATCGATTCTGTTGGATGCGTTTTTACGCGCGGTACGTGAATGCGTGCTGGATGGGCAAGCTACCTTTCGCAATAAACGTGTACTAGAGTTAATGGGACGTTCGGCGCCAAAGTCGGACTGGACTCTATACCAAGCTTACATGCGCGCATTGGATTTTATTGCTGGTATGACCGACAACTACGCGGCAGAGATTGCCCGCCAGTTTTCAGGATATCAGCCACCTAATCGCAACTAAGTGTTAGTCATATTATTTAACGTGCGCTGTCTTGCTGAATCTTGAGCTTAGGCAGATACTCCGCGGATAAATTTCGATGGGTTAGTTTCCCGAGAGTCGACAATTTTTGGAGCTAGGTTCGTGAGTGACGCATTTATTATTTTTGTTCTAATTCTACTGAGTGGTGTCTTTGCTATCTCAGAGATATCGCTGGCGGCAGCGCGTAAAATCAAGCTGCGTGTAATGGTCGAAGAGGGCAATGTACGTGCCGGAGAGGTGCTGGCGTTACAAGAGCAGCCGGGTGCTTTTTTCGCCATGATTCAAATCGCCTTGAACGCGATCGCGATTCTGGGTGGCATCGTCGGTGAGGCGACACTTACCCCTTATATGGTGCAGTTTGTTGGTATCTTCTACAGTGGCCCTTTACTCGACCAATTAGGATTCATTCTGTCGTTTACGGCGGTAACGTCACTTTTTATTCTGTTTGCTGATTTGCTGCCTAAGCGTGTTGGTATGACGATTCCTGAGACGGTGGCTATCCGTGTTATTCGTCCTATGCGTTTTATGATGTTGCTATTAAAACCCTTAGTGGCATTTTTTAATGGCTTGACCAATATTGTTCTGAAATTACTTAAACTGCCGTTGCAACGTGAGGATACCGTTACCACTGATGACATCGTGGCGATGATGGATGCGGGCGCTGAGCACGGTAGTTTGCAAGAACAGGAATACCATCTTTTAGGCAACGTGTTTGAGCTTGAAGGCCGCACTGTGCCAACGGCGATGACCACCCGCGAGCATCTAGTTTATTTTGACATTAGCGATAGTAGCGCAGAAATCAGCGCTAAAATTGTAGAGCATCCACACAATTGGTTTTTAGTATGCGATGGCTCGTTGGATAGAGTTGTCGGTGCCATTGAGTCGAAGGAAATTCTGCGTCAGGTATTAAAAGGTGAGGCAGCCTCGATCAGCAACGATTTTATTGAGCGTGATTTGCTGTTCTTGCCTGATACGCTAACGCTTGCAGAAGGATTAAACGCGTTTAAAACAACGGCGAAACCGTTTGCTGTCGTGCTTAATGAATATGCGTTAGTGGTTGGTATCCTAACGGTAAAAGATTTGATGAACAGTTTTATGGGTAATTTAGTTGTGCCATCCGGCGAGGATCAAATCATTCAGCGAGATTCAAATTCTTGGTTAGTGGATGGCAGTACACCAGTTGTTGATCTTGCCCGTGCGCTAGAACTTGATACTGATGTTTTTTTCGATAATAACCAATACGAAACCGTTGCTGGTTTTTTGATTTATCATCTTAAACGTATTCCAAAACGCGCTGATTTTATTGTCTTTATGGGAATTAAATTTGAAGCAGTCGATATTGATAATTTGCGAGTAGATCAGCTGTTAGTAACTCGTTTGGATCTCGTCAAACAAAGCGAATCAGGAAGTAAATCCTAGAGCAATCTACAAGGCTTAGTGAATTCAAAGCCTTGTTTTAGAGTTGTGATTACGCTCGGATATTGACGACATTCAATAAGTTTTTTGTTTCTGAGCTGTCATTAGGAGCCGGTAATGCCAGAACATGATGGTCATCGTGTTCTAGTAACTTCAAGCGTTTCTTCTCGATCTTACGTTGCCAACGTTTCTCTGCTTTTTTAACATGCTTGCTGAGCAATTTACTCAACTGCGGTACTAAACCGCTGGGCAAATCATGTCCCATGCCGTGAATAACTCGCATTTTCGATTTACGAATGCCCGCTGCCGTCGCTAACCCCATACGCACAGGGATGAGTGGATCATCGGAACCATGAATTACCAGCGTTGGCACTTTAATTTTACGCAATAAATGACTGCGATCACCGGCGGCAGTAATGGCGACTAACTGGCGCTTAAATCCGCTGGGTGTAGAGGTGCGCTCAAAGCTAGTTTCTGCCAGTTGCCGTAATTCTAGTTCGTCCATCGGGTAGGCTGGGCTGCCGATTAAGCGGTTCATGCGCATGGTATAGCGGATAGATGCTTCTCTATTGAAGGGAGTTGGGCGTCTTGCTAGTTGCAGCAATACCTGTAATTTTGGCCCTGGTAAGCTAGGGCTGGTGGCCGACGACATAATCGAAGTCAGACTGCGCACGCGCTTCTTTTGCTTTGCCGCAAGAATCTGAGCAATCATTCCCCCCATCGAAGCTCCGACGAGATGAGCGCTATCAATTTCTAAGGTATCCATCAAAGCGATTACATCGCGGCTCATGTCTTTTAAGGTATACGGTACTTGTGCTTTACGCTTGAACTGGGTCGTTAGCCACGTTTTTACTAAGCTTGGTGTGCCATGGTGATCTAGTGCCGTTGAATCTCCGGTGTCACGATTATCAAAGCGGATAACACGAAAACCTTTTTTGACTAGGGCATGACAAAGAGAATCAGGCCAAACGCGCATTTGAGCTCCTAGCCCCATAATCAAAATAATGCAGGGATCATCGTCGCTGCCAATGCTTTCGTAGGCCAGTTCAATGCCATCATCGGTTAGTATTCGGCTCATTTCTTGACTCTCATATACAGTGCTACGCTCGCGTTGCAGTCTGTCGGCGGTTAGAATGCAGTTCATTATAGAATGTCTGGAATAAGTGACGATTTATGGATATCGATTTTCCCCTGATTTTGATGATAGCAACTGCGACTACCGGTGCTGTTGCTTTAGTTGATTGGCTTTGGTTGCGGAAGCAGCGTGAAGCAAAGGCAGAGCGGTTGCAGCAAGAGGGGGCTAATGTCGATGATATTGACAGCGCAAAGGAAGAATCCTTCGTTGTTGAACAGTCAAAGTCCTTCTTCCCAGTGTTAGTCATCGTCTTCGTTCTACGTTCCTTTGTTGCTGAACCTTTCCAGATACCGTCTGGCTCGATGGAGCCTGGGCTAATTACTGGAGACTTTATTCTAGTGAGTAAGTTTCATTATGGGCTGCGGATGCCAGTATTTGGTAATACCTTAGTGCCTATTGGTGAACCTGAGCGCGGTGATGTGATGGTGTTTTTTCCACCTAATGATCCACGCTATTTTATCAAGCGGGTGATTGGCAAGCCTGGGGATCATATTGAGTATAAAAATCGTCGCTTAACGATTAATGGCGAAAGCGTACCGACCACTGAGCTGGGTGGTGAGCCGTCTTATCGACCGACTAAGTATTTAGGGGAAGAGGTACACCCTTCATCGACGGCCACAGTACAGTGGATTCTTGCCCGAGATACGCGCACTCAACAGCCTATTGTTTGGGCGGGTCCTGAAGGCGAGTGGGACGTACCTGAAGGGCATTACTTTATGATGGGCGATAACCGCGGCAATAGCGGTGATAGCCGCATGTGGGGATTTGTTCCTGAGAAGAATATTGTGGGCAAGGCAGTGGCGGTTTGGATGCACTGGGAAGGTTGGTCAGATTTGCCTTCGTTCGGGCGTAATCACATTATTCAGTAATACTTAAATAGGTGCCTTTGCCATGGTTGATTCAGTAACAAAGCCAAAACAAAAGGCACCTTGTACGTTTTGCCAACGCAGCCGTTGGTTAATGGTGGCGACTATTCTGGTCGTCATGATGTCGGTAATGTTCCTGAACCTAGGTGCATGACCTGTTCACTTCTTTATTTTTCCAGAAAAACTGTCAAAACGCGCCTCTGGCGCAAAATATTACAAATAGTTCAATTTGCTACTGGATATTTGTAATTAGGCGAATACAATGCCGATCATCCAAAGCCAACGGCATGCTTAAGTATGAATCTTACGAGACAACTAAAAGGCAAAACACTGGATCTTGTTGACCGCTTTTTACCGGTCAAACCTATCGTGCGCTCTGCCGATGAGCAATGTGTGCTTGATCGCGAATCCCGCCGTATGCATCTCTATTTTTGTCGTAGCTGTCCGTCTTCTATTGCAGTAAAACGCTACTGCGAACGTCTGGGTTTACGGGTTGTTGAAAAAGACGTCGAGCGTGTTAACGCATACCGTAACGAGTTGCTCAATGGTGGCGGTGAACCACGTGTGCCTTGTCTACGCATAGATGGCAACGAATGCAATGACTGGCTATATAATCCAGATACTATTTTGAAGTATTTGCAGCAGCGTTTTTCCTCGCAATAGATTTATTGATCTGATCGATCATTCTTGAACCCCGGGCAGGGTTGAGCGTCTTACGTTACTATCATCTTGTTTGTTTTTACATGCGATGTAACGAAAGCCACTTTTTGGATATGCCATGCCCCTGATAGATTCGAGCTATAGCCCGCCTTTTGGCTTCTCTAATGGTTTTGTTCAAACCATATTCCCTAATTTATTTCGCCGTCTACGTGATGATTTTTTCGTTCGTGAACGCATACCTACGCCGGATCAAGACTTTCTCGATTTAGACTGGAGCCGAATGGGTTCCGAGACACTTGTTATTGTTAGTCATGGCTTGACCGGCAGTTCGCGTGGCCATTATGTGCTCGGCACAGTGCTTGAAGCTAATCGTCATGGATGGGATGCACTTGCTTGGAATTATCGCGGCTGTAGCGGCGAAGTGAATACTCAGTTGCGTTTGTATCATAGTGGCGCAACGGATGACCTCGATGTTGTTGTCCAGCACGCATTGGCTCAAGGTTATACTCGTATTCATCTCGTGGGATTTTCTATGGGCGGAAATCTCAGTCTTTTGTATGCGGGTCGTTCAGCGAATTCGCTACCAAGCGAGATAGAGTCGGTGAGTGCGTTTTCTGTTCCTTGTGATTTAGAAGCGTGTGCATATGAATTGGCAAAGCCATCCAATCGAATTTTCATGTCGCGGTTTTTAAAGGAATTGGGTGAAAATCTAAAAGCCAAGGCATCGCAATATCCGACCCACGTTGATCTCAATGGCTTCGCTAAAATTCGCACATTTGCAGAATACGACGAGCGTTATACCGCGCCCATACACGGTTTTCGTAGTGCAGTGGATTACTGGAATAAGAGCAGTTGTCTTAGCTATTTAGCCGACATTCGTATTCCGGCTCTTATGGTTAATGCGCAAAATGATCCCTTTCTTCCTGAGCAATGCTACCCGCGTGCTATTGCTCGCAGCCATGCCAATTTTTACTTTGAAGAACCGACCAGTGGCGGACACGTTGGTTTTATTCAGCGCAATCCTGACCGTGTTTACTGGATGGAAGGACGAGCGATGGCTTTTATTCGAGAGCAGGGAGGTCACCTTCCAACCCCTGTTCGATTAGCAGAAGAAAGCGTTTAACCCGTTGGGAATTTGGCACTGTTACGGCTAAATAGTGCCAGTATTTAGAAGAATTGTAGGGACTTGTTACTCGGCCTTATCCCTTCGCAGACTTTTAGCTAGAGTTTAGGTAGACGTCTACCAGATTCTTATTCTCATGCCGATATTACGCCTCGTTATCTTAATGTTTTGCAGTATGTCGGCTTGGGCCAGCATGCCCACAGCTTTGCAGCAAACCACTATTGAGTTGGCTTCGGGCGACGTGTATTCGGTGTCGCTTATGGGAAGCAGAGATGACCCCTATTTGCGACTCGATGATGGCCGTTTGTTGGTCGAAGTGAATAGCACGCTCTTTTTAGCTAAGTTAGATCGCAGCGGTAAGGTTGTGGCACTACCAACCGAGTTTGGCCGCCTTGCGTCCGCTCCTGAGGCTTCCAACGGTCCGCAAATTTCCGTCACTCCCAAAGCCAATGCCACTATCAGTGCGGCAGCTCCTCAACATCAACCGTATCGTTATGCTGGTGGCACACATAAGCAGCCGTTAGTGATTGTCCGCGTAAACTTCGCTAATCAGAGTTGGACTTACAGTGATGCAGAATTCGCCGAGCGAGTATTTGGAAGCAACACTAACAGCGTTCGCGATTACTTTTTAGAAAATTCCTACGGTCAATTTGATATCGAACCGGTCGCAGAGCAATCGGGTACGCGCGATGACGGCATTATTACGATGACGCTCACCACGGATCACCCCGATTTCGGCAATCAATATGGATCGAGCAGTCAGGCGTTAGTCGCAACCGCCTTGTCCTATGTCGCAAGCGTAGTGAATTTAACGGCCTACGATTTGAACGGCGATACTTGGATCGATCCTAATGAAGTCGCGGTTGTGCTCTTGGTATCAGGCTTTGAGCAGGCTTATGCGGGTACTGCATCCTCACATCCACGCATATGGGCGCACAAATCTTCGGTTACGGCAGTTAATTCGGGTGGGGTGTGGCTGAGTGAATACGCCATGTTTGGCGAGCAGCATGAACGTCATATGGCGACAACCGGATTGATTTCTCACGAGTTAGGTCATTTACTCTTCGATCTGCCAGACCTGTACGACTATCTTGGCATTGGTGATGGTATTGGCCGGTGGGGGTTAATGAGCTACGGCGGTTGGAATAGCGGTGGCGGTGACGCGGGCGATTTTCCATCTCACATGATGGCGTGGAATAAACTATTAGCGGGCTTTGCCGAAGAAACGGTCGTGACTACCGGTGGTGGCATACTCGATGCGCTAGCGATATCGCCAGATATTATTGAAATCCCGTTAGATGCCTATCGTCATGGTAAGCGGTTATTGCTTGAGCATCGTTATCAAACTGGCTTTGATGTGAGTGTTCCTGATGAAGGGTTATTGATTTCGCAGATTGATGATAACTTCGGCTTCGGCCCACTTGCGTCATTAACAACTGATGTCGCTGATCAGTTAGTGTTATTACCGACGTTTGAGCAAAGTGACAGTCTTGTTTTGGGAAGTTCAAAACAGGTGATGAAATCTGCTTCGGGCTATCAGCTTTATAGCGACAGTCGCGGAGCTGTAACGCTTGCCAGTTTGTCGACCAATACAAGTGCATCGGTCTCGGTGACCAGTAGTATTGATATTCACGGCGATAATATTGGTTATGACGAGTTACCACCAAACGGTTTGTGGGGCTCATATGGCGGTTCAGGCTCAATGGCAATGCCGATAGCCTTATCTTCTAGCGTTACCTCTGTCGATGGTATCGACTGGTTTGCGCATGGGCCTGGTGAGGTTACCGTGGGCTTATATCGGAATTTCGATGTATGGTCGCCGGATGGTGAAGTTGTTCGTCAGAATTACAGCGTAAAGGCAGGTTGGAACCGGTTATTGTTCTCAAGTGCAAAAAAAGTCAGTGCAGGAACTCTCTACCTACAAGTTGATAGCGTTACTAATGGCTCTCACGCCCCGATACTTGCTGACACTCAGGGTATGGCAAGTGGCTTAACCTATGTGCGCAGTAACTCTTCCAGTCCATTTACGGTTGCGCCGTTTGATGTCAGCGTTCGTGTCTTGGTTAGTGTCAGTGATCTCGGTGCTGATGCGATGGCTCCAAATCTACCTGTAATTGATGCTAGTAGTTCTTCGTCGAGTTCTTCTGGTGGCGGCGCTTGGGTTTGGTTGTTGTTGATCGTCTTTTTGCCACGGCAAAGGTTATACTGCCGCGTATAGTCTCAGCGTAGGATCTCGGTTTTGAGATCAGTGTTCATCTTTATAGGGTTAGCCCTTGTTTGCCTTTTAATTCAATTCTCTAGTGCAAGCTTTGCTGGTGGATTGCAATTTGACCGCGCGGCCATTGGTGCTGGGCAGTGGTGGCGAATTATTTCCGGCCATCTGGTTCATCTCTCGCTATATCATCTTCTGCTCAATCTTTGCGGTTTGGCTTTAGTTGCCTACATCGCGGATCATCGCTATCCACTATTGACGTTGATCGCCATGTTTTGGCTATTATTAGCCGATGGCTTGAGCTTGTACTGGTTTGCTCCCGATTTGCTTATATACGTAGGGCTTTCAGGAGCTTTGCACGGCGCTTTATTGATCGCCATCTGGTATTCGCCGTTCTACAGTCGTCGCGTGGTGTGGGTGACTGTTGCGATTGTGATTGGCAAGGTGTTGTGGGAGCAGTCGCCTATGTATGATGACTTGGCTATGGCGTCGTGGTTGGGAGGGCGCGTTGAGACTAGGGCGCATTTATTTGGGGTTCTAGCGGGGATACTTTGGATTGTCGTCGCGGGTATCCAGCAAGCGGTAAGGAAAGAGCATGACTCAGAAGCAAGATGACATCAGTCCTTGGCAGATAATATCGTCAAAAACCTACTATCAAAACCCATGGATTAAGATTGACGAATATCAGGTGATTAATCCTGCCGGCAATCCAGGTATTTATGGCACTGTGTCCTTTAAAAATCGAGCCGTGGGGGTTGTTCCTCTGGCCGAGAATGGCGATACCTGGTTAGTTGGTCAGTACCGTTTCCCCTTGAGTCAGTATCACTGGGAAATACCGATGGGTGGCTGCCCATTAGACGAAGATCCAGCAGCTTGTGCATTACGGGAACTAAAGGAAGAAACAGGCCTGATTGCGAGTGAATTGATGCCGTGCGGTCATGCACATATGAGTAATTGCATCACCAATGAAGAAGGGTTTGTATTTGTGGCGCGCGGCTTAGAGCAAGGCGAGACGGAAATGGAAGAAACGGAAGTGCTAACAATCCGACGCCTACCGTTTGATGAGGTCTTTGCGATGGTGATGGATGGTCGAATTACCGATGCACTGTCCGTGCTCGCGATTCAGCGTATACGGCTATTAGGAATGGCTTAATTAGCTCACTCGATAGTGACATTATGAGAAATATCACTATCGAGCACCGCTATATTGGTCAGTGACCGACCGCCATCGCATGGTGACGATTGTTCTGGCGAAATTGAGCCGGACTTTGATTCACTTCTTTAATAAATATTCGGTCTAGAGTACGACGACCCGATAAACCAATTTGCAGAGCGATCTGTTCGATACTGTCTTCAGAAGCAATGAGCATCTGCTTAGCTGTTTCTAATCGCACTTGCGTAACGATTTGCTTAAGCGACGTATTTTCGCGATGCAAATGACGATTGAGAGTGCGTGCACTGATATGGAAGTAGTTAGCAACTTCTTGCTGATTCGCATTTAAGCGGATTTTGTCCTGCATGAGCGCTTTACGAATTCTTTCTGCCAAAGACCCCGAACGTGCGAGTTTGCGATATTGTTCTTCAACTTCACGCTTCATCATGCTGAGGATGTGAGGGTTTGTTTTGTGTAACCCTTCGTCTAGCCACTTGCTGTGTAGCTGAATGCTGCACTCGTCGGCATTGTATTGCACTGTTGTCCGCCACTGCTGACTGTGCTGTTGCTGGTACTGTGTTGCAGGGAACGGCACATTGATGCCGACAACTTCTAACTCTGCTCCACACAACTGACGCATCCAGTTCAGCATAATACTGATAATGATTTCAGTACGATGACGCTGACTCGCAAGAAAAGCATTATCGTGAACAGGGAGTTTGATCTTAATGATGTTGTCGCGGGTGCGGGTGACGTTTACTTCAAGGAGGTCGCTCAGCAAGGGCGAGAACTTCTCCATGTAGTAGAGTGCTTCACGCAATGTGTTGCTGCACAGGAATAAATGCTGCAATTGGCAACTACTGTGCGTATTGAACTTATGCGGCGGTTGAACACACAAAGCTTCATTGCCTGTTGTTTGGATCAACTGACCAATGAGTTCATCTGCGTCTTCAATACTAATGCGACTGTCCGGATCTTTCAGCTGTTTCAAAACACGCTGGATTCCTTCCGAGGCATCCGGCATCTCTTCAAAAGAGCGTGCTCCGGCATTTTCCAGCAGAGGCCGGATCAGTGCAGTTGATACGTAACCTTTTTCCATGTTCATAGTGGCAATGTCTGATCAGTGAGTTTGTTGTTATTTTTCTAACTATTCCGTTAGCAAAAACCAGTCCAGCAAATTAGGCGGCATAAATCAGGCTTTATGGTAACCCTAGGTGCCCATTTTTGTCACCTGTTACCAAATGTAGCACAGCTTTGACCCAATTGTGAGAAAGTATGACACCAATTGCTGACAGAAGTTTTCAATTGAAAAAAAAGAGGGATAAGTGGCACGAAAGTGCCCAAGCAAGCTGAAATAAGGTGTTTTCTTGCGTTGGGCCTTGGTATTTCTAATGATTATGTATTGCTTTTAGAACTCGTATTGCAATCCGAGAGTCAGAAGCTGGAAGCGAGCTCTTGGAAAAATCTGACTATCTAGCGCCGTAGTCTCCAACTCGGCGCGAATTGTCATGCTTTTATAAGCATTCCATAAAAAACCACCACCAGTAATTAAATCGACCGCTGAGGTTTCACTCGATTTTGAGATACGTCGAGTGCTGCTGCCGTCTTCATAGGCCACGATTTCTACTTCATCGTACTTAGCGACCCAAGCGTTTGCTCCACCTTTGATAAAAAAGTCGATGGTGTCAGTAAGGCCAAAACGGTAGCGCATAGTGATTAGAAAACTACGAGGATGAACCGTACTCAATCCTGTGTAGGTTGCTGACGCCTGGATATCATCTGTTGCTCCTGCTCGATCAACACTTCCTGATTGAATGTTATTAAAGCGTGGCGCAACGCCATCTCCTGCTGCGCTGAAATCTGCTACGGGATCATCGAAACCAGCTTCACCCATATCGAGCAACGCAAGTTCCATCGATAGGTTTTCAGTGATGTTCGGACCAATAACGATGCGGAAGTTTTCGCTGAATTGATCCATGTCCTGCGAATCAGTAATACCAGCGGTAACGCCGACAAAGCCTTCGCCTGCCAAAACTAGCGATGGGATCATGAGAGCAGCAAGGGCTCCAAGGGTAGCGGTTAAGCGCATGAGAGAATCCATTTTTGTTATTGTTAATGTCAGTCAGTTGGTAGCTTTATGATCGTTTCATAGAGAACGCGACACAGTCATTTATTGGCTGCTACAAACTACCGTCTAGTATACTGACTATTATTTCAGTGGTCATAATACCAGCAGGCTAGCCAAGATAAAGCCAATCTTTTCATTATGTCGGCAATTGGCTTTAGGATGAGATCTTCCTATTGCTAGGTGAGGCTTTTCTATTGAAGAGTTTGCAAAATTCGTGGCACTCCTAGTAGGCCAATGTGTCGGTTATATTGTGTCATATTGTCTCCAATTGACCTTTATACGTTGAATCACTGTTTCTTTTATAAAAAAAATTAGATAGCGTGCAAAACCACGTGTTCTTATAACTGAAGGTAATATGTCAATTCGAGACACCGATCAATTACCTAAGCCGATAACGCGTCTTGGTGATGACGGTATTGTGTACCACGATCTGACGGATCTAAGCCATTTAAGTGTTGATTTAATGCGCTTTCTTTATGGACAGCGTTTGCGTTTGACGGGAAAGGCAAGGCGTCCTGTTGTGATGTTAGCGCAACACATTCTAACGGTGGATTTTGAAGTCCAGTTATTTGCGTCTCATCCTCAGATCTTAGAATCAACAGAAGCAGTTGCTATTGTAGGGACTTCTTTTATGTTGCGTCATTTAACCTCGATGTTTCTGTCTTATCACGCGCCTGGTTATCCAGTGGCATTGTTTGATGAAGTAGGAGAGGCTAAGGAATGGGTTTTGGGGGGCGTTAAATCGTCGATAAAACCACAAGCCTGAGTAATTAGGCCTGTGGCTTGAGCACTTCCAAGTTCGGCTTATAGCTTAATGATTTGCCCTTTCATATGTACTTTTTGGCCTTTGTCATCGCGTAGATCAAAGTTGATGCCAGCGTCGCTTTCGGTGTAGTTAAATTCCACCTTAGACGGTAAAAATACCGGTAACTTAAATTCAACACTAATGGTGCAGGCTTCAGAATTTACTTTTTTGTATAAAGCTGCTGCTGCGCGAGCTTTGCTCCACATGCCATGAGCAATATGACCTTTGAAACCAAATAGTTTTGCTGGAATAGAATGCAAATGAATAGGATTGGTATCGCCTGATACGCGGGCATAACGACGACCTAAGTCAGTAGCTAAAATCCAACGTTCTTTCATTTGGAAATCAGGCAAGGCTGGACGGGGAGTATTATTTTTTGCTTTCTTAGGAGCGCCAGGTCCTGTAACTCGAGCTAAGTTGGTGCTTGTGCCTTCCCAAACTAATTCTCCACCAATGCGGACTTCTGTTTGAATGTCGAATTCCAAGCCCTTGCTAGTACGCTCACCCTCAGCAAAAAAGCAACGAATATCCATCTTCTCATCAACATGAATTGCACGGTGCTGAGTAATACTGTTGCGGATGTGAACCATGCCCATTGGTGTAACCGGAAAAGATTCATGTAGCATCATTTCCATATGCAACGGGAACGCGAGGGTATGTGCGTAGGTGATAGGCAATAAATTGGAGTTATCGTCGAAACCACAAACGCGGGCATAGGCAGAAACGCGGGCTTGGTTGGTGCGAACATTGTTTTGCACAGCTTCGACTTTGGGTAAATCGGCTTTGCCATTCTTGGTCACTTTCTGGATAACACAACGAGCGTACTGACTCAGGTTGCCAGGAGTCGCATTAAATTGCATGTGCGTAGCTTGATTCATAGTGAACAGTCCTTGGGGCGATACAGGCCAAGTTATAACAAGGCAAACAGTTTACAATGAACTTGTCTCTGGCCTCATTGGCGCTTAGCCTATGTCGTTTGCGTCACTTTGGTCAATAAGGCTTGCAGCCTTTGCGCTATGTGGCAGAATTCCACCAATACTCGCAAGGAATATCAATAACTTATGTCTGGCGGAATGGCAGAATTAAGAGACTCAGGCATTATGATTCAGTTAGCTCACCAAGCGATGCTGAAGATGGGCTTAGATGTTTCTGAAGTGTGTAAACGACTGGGGATAACTCCAGAGTTGCTGACTGACCGCAATTTGCGTACCCCGCATGAAGCTCAGGGCTTGTTCTGGAGCGTTATGGAGGAGGTTAGCCAAGATCCAAACATTGGTTTGCATCTCGGTGAAAATATGCCGGTTTATAAAGGTCAGGTGTTGCAGTATCTGTTTCTTTCTAGCCCTACGTTTGGCGACGGGCTTGCTCGTGCATTCAATTATCAACGTCTACTGAGTGACGCCTCGCAAGCCAGTGTGGAAGTTCACGACGGTTTGGCATGTATCGTTGTCGACAGTGTGAGCGAATTGTTGGGTTCATTACGTCACTTGAACGAGTGTATGGTGCTTGGTTTGATAGGATTCTTCCGTTATGTGACGGATGGTGCATTTCGTCCTTCGGCGATCGATTTTTCCCATTCTGCGCCTACTGATACTAGCGAATACGAACGTATATTTGGTTGCCCTGTACGTTTTTCAGAGCCAGAAACACGCATCCACTTTGACATTCAATTACTCGATTTACCGTCATTGCATGCTGAACCAGAGTTATTGCAGCTGCATGAAAAGCTTGCCAGTGAACATGTGGCCAAGCTCGAGCGGCAAGATGTGGTCACTCGGGTGTACAAAGTATTTGGTGAGGTATTAGAAACCGGCCAAGTAAATTTAGAAGACGTAGCATCAAGGTTGAATATTAAATCGCGAACGCTACGCACTCGCTTGGCTGAAGCTGGCACTAACTTCAACCAATTGTTGGCTGACTATCGTTGTAACTTGGCAAAGAAACTGTTGTCGGGAACGGATGAGAGTATCGACGAAATCGTTTATCTCACGGGCTTTTCGGAACCCAGCACATTTTATCGGGCGTTTAAGCGCTGGACCAATCAAACTCCTGTCGAATATCGCAATAGCCGCCGCTGATCGGGTTGGCGGTTATTGCCTTTAATTGGCTTATGTCGTCTAGCTCTGCCTTATTATTGAATTTTATTCACTGAAGTGTTCAAAAAATGAACTGGTAGTTCGTAGTGTCTGAGTTCATTGTGGTGACCTACCCAATGGAAAATTCGCAGGTTGACGTTATGAATAGCTCAAATCAGAACTCGCTCATTAATCCTTTAGTTGATCATGAACTCGCGTTACGAGACTACACGCAATGGCGCAAGTCGTTAGTTGAAGAGGAGATCATGACCCTAGAAGCGACACTTCAGCTAACGGAGCAAGCGTTGACCGCCGCATACCGAACCTTGTTGGTCATGCGCTACCGTCAATTCAATTCGCAGCAATTGTTAGATGCTATTGACGAGCAAGCGATTACTTGGTCGGTCGAATTGCCCCATGAGTATCAACAAGGCGCAATTTGTTACTAGTTGAAGTTGCATAGGCCACTGAATTTACATCAAGTGGCCTTTTTGAATAATTTTTGCTCAAGTTTTGCATTTTCTGGTCGATAGACTAACCACAATGCAAGGCCCGGGAGATACCCATGAGCATACAGTTTAATAATTCACTAAATTCCTATCATTCTCTAACGTCAGGCCATAAGTATTCCGGGCATTCTGCGGATGGCGCTGCGCGTAAATCTACAACAGAAACGAGCACTGATTCGACAGAAGCTACACAAGCGACTGCGAAAGCGGCTCCAACCGTTGTGCAAGGTCCAAAACAGAGTGCGCAAGATACCGCTGCTAATATTTTGGCTCACGTCACGGCAGGTATTGAGTCATTACGTGACCAAGGGGCTGGCGAAGAGCGTATTCAACAGCGTATTGATGCGGCCCGATCTGGAATATCCAAAGGCTATGCTGATGCCGAGGATATGCTTGATAGCATGGGGTTGCTCGATGACGAGATGAAAGCGCAAATTACCGCGAGTCGTAAACTGGTCGATGACGGTCTTGATGCCTTGGCGAATCCAGACCAATCGGCACCTGCAGATGTCGCCGCCACTACTGAGACCGATTCTGTTCTTACTAATCAGGCAGTTACATCTGAACGCAGTGTAAGAGGTAGTTCAAATACCTTGTCGATGCAGGTTGTTACGCGAGATGGCGATAAAGTCACGGTTAATTTCAAACATCAGCAAGGCCAATTTAGTGTAAGCAATGGCTCGAATAGTTTGTCCGGCTCTACGTTTTCACAAAACTTCGAATTAGAAGTCGAAGGCTCGTTAGATCAAGGTGAATTAGATGCGCTTTCTGCCTTGTTTGATGATGTTAAATCGCTAAGTGATAAGTTTTTTGGTGGCGACCTCGGCGCAGCATTAGGAGAGGCGATGAATTTAGGCTTCGATGGCAATGAGCTTGCGTCGATGAGCTTAGATCTACGTCAGCGCTCATTTTCGTCAGTCAGTCGTGCTTATGCGGCTGGAGCTCCTTCATTACCAACGCCGAAATTGGATTCGCTGCAATCGCCGTTAGCGCAATATGTCGACGAGTATATCAAAGCGTTAGATAAAGCGAGCCCTCTGGCAGAGCCACGCACAACACTGCAAGACATGATGCAGCAATGGTTACCGGAAAAACCGGATTACCATATATTGCAAAGCTTTAATGAAGGCCTAAATCGCCTACTCTGATTAAGCTTTACCTAATAGTCAGCCCCTTTGCGCAGCGGTATACTCGTACCAGTTGTGGAGGGGTTTAATGACATTTGTATTATTCGGTACTGATGGATGCCATCTGTGTGATATTGCTGCTCAATTGGTGGTCGTTGCCGCAGAAGGTATAGAAGTAACTATCTATCAGGAAGATATTGCCGAGTCAGACCTTCTTGTTGAGCGCTACGGCACAAGAATCCCCGTCATTTTGAACGAACTCACCGAACAAGAATTAAACTGGCCGTTCTCTGCAGAACAGGCTCGTGAATTTTTGCTCAACAATAACAAGAGGAACTGACCCGTGAAATTACGTTTCATTCTGGCTGTAATGGCCGCGCTCATTATTCAAGGTTGTGCACAGACACCGTTATCGCCAAAAGGTGAGGCTGTCTTCTACGCATTGCAAGCCGATACTATGCTGCGTACTTGGGTTTCTCAATGTCGCGACGTCAGCCCTCGTGCACGTCAAGCTGGGTTAACGGCTCGTAATAACTGGTGGGAGCGCAATGGTCCATTTGTTGAGGGAGCTGATTTTGGCTTGGCGTACAATATTGTCACCGTGACCGATACTCGAGCGGATACAGGTGCTCGTTTAGCCATGGCGATGACATGGGAGGTCACCGAGCGTGCTGAAGAAACCGTCACTAAGTTGATGGACAAAGCGGGTGATGAAGAAGGACGCGAAGAATTGTGTATTAAGATTCTTGGCCAATACAATCAAGGTAAGTGGGATCTACACGGTTCTGACGAAACCTACAATGAATTAGTAACGTTACAACGTCGTTCAGTCAATGATGCCGAAATACTGGATTTGCGTCGCGGCATGGTGGAGTTAAAGACTCAGCGTCAATATGGTCGTTCTTTATACGTGGTTGAAAAGTTATCGAAGCGTGAGGGTTGCCCAAATGCCGAAGTGCAATTGTTGAAAGGCGAATGGCCTTATGAAATTTATGATGTCTCATGTCCTGGTGCGAATCATTTATTGATGCGCTGTGAGTGGGGCAATTGCTTAGTTTTACAATAAATAATTGTTAAAAAAACCGCTCACAATGTGTTGTGAGCGGTTTTTTTATATCTGCTATTCGATTGCTAACAGAGCTTTATTCTTTTCTATTGTGGCTGCGCCAATTCCTTTTACGGCCGATAACTCTTCGAAAGAAGAGAATTTTCCGTGTGCTTCGCGATAAGCGACAATGGCTTCAGCTTTCGCCTTACCTATGCCTTTTAGTTCGCTCAATTGTTCAACGCTGGCGTTGTTAATATTAATTAAACTCTGGCTTGGTTCTCCCGCAAGCGTAGGAATAGCAATCGCCATTAAGCAGCTGAGGAAAAAGGTTTTGCAGGCTAATTTGAAGTGATTTTGCATAACATGCTCCATATGTCATTGGGTTGAGATATAACCCTAAAACCTTAATTACGTTTTGAACATCGGACGTTAGAGTGAAAAAAAAGCCGGCAATGCCGGCTTTTTTTAACACTTTTTTATGATTTGATTATCAGACTCAAATCACTTTGTTGTGGTTCAAGTCTTCTTTTTAGCTGGTGCTTTCTTCGCAGCTGCTTTTGGTTTTGCTGCTGCTTTTTTCTCAGTAATATCCCAGCGACCTTTATCGAAATAAGCGCTCCAACCAGTTGCCTTACCTTCGACTTCAGTCATTACGTACTGCTCTTTGGTTTTACGACTGTAGCGGATAATTGCAGGGTTACCGTCGCTATCAGTACGCGGAGCATCGAGTAAATAGTGATATTTTTCTGGTATTTGCGCTTGGTATGGAATCAATTCAGTGACCAAAGGAGCGCGCGTTTCACGATTTTTTGGGAACTGGCTAGCCGCCAAAAATAGGCCTGCAGCACCATCACGCAGAACATAACTATCATCAACTTTCAGACAGCGTAGCTCTGGCATTGGAATTGGATCCATTTTTGGTGGTGCAGCTTCACCATTTTTTAATAACTTACGCGTGTTATTGCATTCGTTGTTGGTGCAGCCAAAATACTTACCAAAACGACCAGACTTTAACTGCATTTCAGATCCGCAACGATCACATTCAAGGCGCGGACCATCATAGCCTTTAATCTTGAACTGACCGTTTTCGACTTCAAAACCGTTACAGTCGGGGTTATTACCGCAAATATGTACTTTACGGTTTTCATCCAATAAATAGCTGTCCATCGCCGTGTCGCAAATTTTGCAACGACGCTTGTTCATTAAACGACGGCTTTCGGCTTCTTCATCTTCTTCAGCGGTGATTGCTTCTTCACCTGGAATAAGATTAAGCGTTTGAGTACAGCGTTCTTTCGGCGGTAAACCATAGCCGGAACAGCCTAAAAACACGCCGGTGCTACCGGTGCGAATTTGCATATGTCGGCCGCAATTAGGGCAGTCGATATCGGTATCAACGGGGGCGTTTAGGCGCATCCCATTTTCGCCACTAGCGGTATCAAGCTGTGTCCGGAAACCTTGATAAAACTCATCGAGTACAGAAGTCCAGTTCACATCGCCATCAGCGATATCATCCAGTTTTTCTTCCATGTTGGCGGTAAAACCAAAATCCATTAGGCCATCAAAATTTTCAACTAGCCGACTGGTAACGATATCGCCCATTTTCTCAGCATAAAAACGACGTGCTTTTAGGCTGACATAGCCGCGTTCTTGAATGGTTGAAATAATAGAGGCGTAGGTCGAAGGGCGACCAATACCGCGTTTTTCTAGCTCTTTAACCAATGCCGCTTCTGAGAAACGCGGAGATGGTTTAGTGAAATGTTGCTTAGGTTCTAGCTTGTCTAAGTGCAGAACATCACCTTCGGATACGTCCGGAAGCAATATATCTTCTTCACCTTTACCACCTTGTGATGGCATCGCTTTTAGATGGCCGTCAAAACGAATAATGCGACCGCGAGTTTTTAATTCAAACTCGCCAGAAGTCACGGTAACGCTGGTGCTGGTAAAGCGTGCATCTGCCGTTTGACAGGCAACAAAACGACGCCAAATTAAATCGTATAGGCGCTGGGCATCAGGCTCCATCGAGGCCAAAACACTGGCTTTTGCCGTCACATCAGAAGGTCGTATGGCTTCGTGAGCCTCTTGAGCACCTTCTTTGCTGCTATAAATACGCGGCTGCTCTGGCAGGTATTCATCACCGAAGTGCTGCTGAATATAATCACGTGCACTGGCAACGGCATCTTGGCTCAAATTGGTAGAGTCAGTACGCATGTAGGTAATAAAACCGGCTTCGTACAAACGTTGAGCCAACGTCATAGTTTTCTTAACGCTGAAGCCTAAGCGCGTACTAGCGGCCTGCTGCAGGGTAGAGGTAATAAATGGTGCTGCTGGTTTTGAGCTGGTCGGCTTATCTTCGCGTTTGCTAACGACAAATGGACCTTTACGGATAAGCTCTAAAGCACTAAGCGTATCTGTTTCATTACTTGGACGAAATTCACCGTTAGCACGACGCGCCACTTGAGTTCGCAAAATTTCGCCGGAATTGGTATTTAAATCGGCGAACGCTTCCCAGTATTCTTCTGGTACGAAGGCCCGAATTTCTCGTTCACGTTCAACGATCAAACGTACGGCAACGGATTGCACGCGACCGGCAGACAGGCCACGGGCGACCTTTGCCCATAGCAGCGGCGACACCATAAAACCCACGACACGATCGAGGAATCGACGTGCTTGCTGGGCATTAACACGATTCATGTTCAGCTCTGATGGTTTTTCAAACGCTGCTTGAATCGCTTTTTTGGTGATTTCGTTGAATACCACGCGACGGTATTGCTTGTCTTTTTCGCCAATAATTTCCCGCAGGTGCCAAGCGATGGCTTCCCCTTCGCGGTCCAAATCCGTTGCGAGATAGATTTGATCGGCATCTTTTGCGAGGCGTTTTAGTTCTTCCACGACTTTTTCTTTGCCGGGAAGAATTTCATAAGACGCTTTCCAACCGTGCTCTGGATCGATGCCCATGCGGTTAATAAGCTGGTCTTGTGCCTTTTTCTTTTTGTAAATTTCTTTTTCATCAGGCGACATTTTACGAGTAAGCGCTGCTTGACGAGCACGCTCCTTCGGATCGCTCTTGCTAGCAGAGCCTGATGTTGGCAGGTCGCGCACGTGACCGACACTGGACTTCACAATGAAATCATTGCCCAGGTACTTATTAATCGTTTTAGCCTTTGCTGGCGATTCCACGATGACCAGAGATTTGCCCATAGTCCTTTGATTAACCCTTGTTCTGATGATTCAGCGAGCCTAAGAGGCGACACTTTAAAGGCACACCCCAGGGTGCGGTCAAGTCCGGATGTATATTTCCGATGTTGCAACTTGACCGGCAGTGTGCGGAAAAGTTGCTAAACTTTCACTCAATAGCGACATATATATGCCCGATTTTGGTATTGATCGGCTACATTTTTTTATCGCTGACTTGCTAGGAATAGCACATTATTCACGGAGAGGCTTAGTCTATGTCGGCAATTGGATTGGTAATCGCGATCGCGGTACCCATCAGTTTAGTCTTGTTTGCCTTCGTTATTTGGGGGCGCAAGCAGCAAGCGAGTAATGCCAAGCGAGAGCAAGCGCGTCTAGTAAAACAAAAGGCTGATGACTTGTTGGAAGCGCTCGAATTTCTGATATTGGTCGACAATCATCAAGAAATTCAGCAGGTTGTTCTGGATCGAGTCGTGCAATTGTATGAACGTGCGAATAGTGCGATGCCTAAAGCTGACAAAGATGCACCGGCTGCGCAGGCATTTGATGTTGATGAATATCGTCAGAAAATCAGCCAAAACCAAAATTTACGTAAGGTGTTCAAAAGTGATCGAGAGTTACGTTATGGTCGTCGACAGTTAACGCGCATATTAAAAACGTTAGGGCCGTTAGCGAAGGGTAGGGTGATATCTGAAACGGCAATGTTGGAATATCGTCGCTACTTGCGCATGACTATGTTGGAACGTGAGGTTGACACTTACACAGCTCAAGGCGATGTTGCTGGGCAGCGCGGAGACGTCCTTACGGCTTCGAATTACTACAAGGCCGCAAAAAAATTATTAATAGAGTTTGATTTGCAGTATCCGG
This sequence comes from Thalassolituus oleivorans MIL-1, assembly GCF_000355675.1. Classification (NCBI taxonomy): domain Bacteria; kingdom Pseudomonadati; phylum Pseudomonadota; class Gammaproteobacteria; order Oceanospirillales; family Oceanospirillaceae; genus Thalassolituus; species Thalassolituus oleivorans. The sequence continues at coordinate 1,207,995 of NC_020888.1, forward strand.
AGAAAACAGAGCGTATCCGTGAATTAGCTCAGCGCACAGCCGCTTTGTACAATAGCAAAGACAATGTTAATCCAAACGATGCGTTGTCGCGGGCATTGTCGAAAGAGGAAGCCGCAGAGGCCAGCGGCCAGTTTGGAATTCCAACGGATCCGTCAGCGCAGGCTAAAAAGAAATTCTAAATAAGGTGGGCCGTGTGCCCTGATCCCTATGTCACCAAATGACATCGTATCATCTGTTATTTCGCGAACCGCGCCGATTCATCCCTTGCCCGATTGGCAGGGCGCAGGAAGCTGTGATGTCTTGCGCTTAGATAAGCTAGATGCTTTCGTGAGTGGCAATAAAATTTTTAAATTAATGGGGCATCTGCAAGCATGGCAGGCCTCCGGTCGCAGTGGATTGTTGAGTTTTGGCGGTGCCTATTCGAATCATCTCCATGCGTTAGCTGCCGTGTGTGCTCAGGCTAATGTGCCGTTGACGCTAATGGTAAGAGGCTTTGCTGAATTGCCGCTAACACCAACGCTAGTTGATTGCCAAGCTTGGGGAGCGCAGCTGCAGTTCTGTAATCGACGAGAGTATGCGTTGCGCTATGACGAAGCTTACCGACAAAACCTAGCTCAGCAATGGGATGCATGGGTTATCCCTGAGGGAGGAGATGGGCCTGAGGGGCGTCAGGGGTGTGCTTTAATCGCCGAACGGTCGTCAGGCTATGACGAAGTGTGGTTGGCGCTAGGAACTGGCACTACGGCGCTTGGAATAGCCACCAAGTTAGCAGCGCACACCAAACTGGTTGGTGTGAATTGCGTAGCGGATCAAGGCGAGCAACAAGAACGCTGGCAACGAGAGCTTGGCTCTGGCAAAGACTGGCAAGTGCTAGATGAGTATCACGGTGGTGGTTTTGGTCGCTACCCTGATGCGGTAAAACATGTAATTCAGCGCTACGATGCGCTTGAGTTGCCGCTTGATCCGGTTTACACGGCCAAGGTGATCTGGGCCTTAGAGCAAGAACAGTCGGCGGGGAGATTATCGAATGTGCGCCGTTTAGTGATTCATACCGGTGGTTTACAAGGGCGGCGAGGCGTGAACCTTAGTCTAATCCCTGCGGCCAGTTGTCCGGCATGATTAACCAACGTTGTTGTTCTACCCAGCCTTGCTGGCCTTCAACTGCCACAACAGCACAAACGGCAACTGTTAAATATTCAAAGTGGGCTGTTAAATATCGTATGAGTTCTGCGCGCTCCACTGTTAGTGGGCAACGTACAGGGCTTATCCAATCCGGTTTGGATATTACGTACCAAGGACCTTCGGGTAATAGCTCTGCAGCATCTTGGTAGTGACACCAGCGACCGCGCCAGTGGCTTGCAGATACTTCTTCGGGAAGACTGCCGTTAAATTCTGGTTTGGCGGGATGAAATAAGCAGCCGCGCATCAGCGCTTGCGGTTCAGGGGCGTGCCAGCCCGCAAGTTCTAGTGCTTTCTTTCCCTCGGGCTGCTGCGACAATGCCAGTTGATGGGAATGGGTATGGGCCAGCTTGTCGGTTAATCGATCACGACGATTCGGCCCGATCCATTCGTTGCGATGCCCTAAGTAAAACTTGAGCGCGAGTTCGAGGTGCCACTCTTTGTCTGCTTGTCTGAGGAGTAAATCTAGCTCGCCTAGCGTTCGTTCTGGGCCACTAATTTGCAAATTGGCTAGCCAATCTGAACCTGTGAGTGATAAGGCGCGTTGCCACAGTTGTTCGAACATCAGACCAAGGCGAGTACTGGAAAACTCTGGGGTAAACTCTGCTTCTGCATGGCTGAGTAGCTGCCAGTCGGCTTGCAACCAGCTAGGGTGTTGCGGAGCCCATGAGCAATCGAGCATGGACGGTCCAAGTACGCTCCACACCATATCGCGCTGAGCTTTACACTCGATCGCAAAAAATGGATGCTCTGGATTAAGCGGGGAGGTCAACAAGTGTTTTTCACTCCTGTATGGTATAAAGCGACTAACGTTTTTATGGCAATGCTTTGCCGTATTCTTGCAGCAGTGCCTAACAAATATAGTGCGCACATTATCATAGCTGCGCCAAAATTGAGGTGATCAGGTTTCGTAATGGAAGAATTTCGCAATATCGGCATTATCGGTCGATTAAATAGCAATAAAGTAATTGAAACGATTCGCCGTTTGTCGCGTTATATGGTCGATGAAGGCTATCACGTCATATTGGACGACCGTATTGCCGAAGTGATGCCTGGTCACGGTATGCAAGTGTCCAACGTCAATCTACTGGGTGAAATATGTGATCTGGTGATCGTCGTTGGCGGTGATGGCAGTTTGCTTGGTGCAGCGCGTGCGCTAGCGCGCTTCAATACACCAGTGTTGGGTATTAACCGTGGTCGCTTAGGCTTCTTAACTGATATCAGTCCTGATGACGGTATGTGTGACGCGGTGCAAGCCGTGCTGGATGGCGAATACATCGAAGAGCGTCGCTTTTTGCTTGATGCCGAGATTAAGCGCGATGGTAATCCCATCGGTTCTGCTGCGGCATTGAATGATGTCGTTCTGCACCCCGGTAAATCAGCACGTATGATCGCCTTCGATTTGTACATCGAAGGGCAATTTGTTTACAACTTACGCTCCGATGGCTTAATCGTATCTACGCCAACAGGATCAACGGCATACTCACTTTCTGGTGGCGGCCCTATCATGCATCCGCGTTTAGATGCTCTGGTCTTAGTCCCGATGTTTCCACACACCTTATCCAGTCGTCCTATTGTGGTTGACGGTAAGAGTGAAATTAAAATTGTTGTGGATGCCAGCCAAGGTCTTTATCCAACCGTCAGTTGCGACGGCCAAAGTCATATTCCATGTGCTCCGGGTGATAGCATTACCATTCGGAAAAAGTCGCACAAACTGAAATTGATTCATCCCAAAGGGCATAATTTCTACGAAATCTGCCGAACCAAGTTGGGCTGGAGTAGTAATCTCGGAGATTGAGTATGCACCAAGGCTACGATTTGATTGGTGATATCCATGGCTGTGGACATACGCTGATCGAGTTATTGGAACAAATGGGTTACACCAAGCGCAACGGGGCGTATCAACATCCAAAACGCAAAGTTGTTTTTGTGGGGGATATCGTCGATCGCGGTCCGAACATTCGGCTCGCCTGTCACGTTGTGCGTGACATGGTGGACAATGGGCACGCCCACATTGTTATGGGCAATCACGAATACAACGTCGTGACCTATTGCACCGAGGCACCTCCAGGTATGCGCCAACCGTTCTTGCGCGAACACACCAAGCGCAATGATTTTATGGTGGAGCAAACGCTCGAACAATTTGCTAATTACCCGCAAGAATTTAACGAGTTTTTAGACTGGTTTATTGATCTGCCTTTGTTTTTAGAGTTTGACCATTTTCGCGTGGTTCATGCCTGTTGGGACCAAGCTATGATTGATGAATACATAGCGCGGTATGGTGGTAATCAGCTGGCACGTGACATGCTGCCAGAATCAATTAACACCGATTCCTTTATCTATCGTTTTCTCGATCGAATGCTACGTGGCACCTCATTGAAATTGCCAGATGGGCGCACTATGACGGCAAAAGACGGCATGAAACGGCAGTTTTTCCGCACCAAGTTTTGGGCCGATCAACCCGAACGCTATAACGAAGTTGTTTTTCAGCCAGATCCGATTCCGGAAGATTTGCAGCATGCGCTGCTTAGCGAAGATGAGAAAAAGCAATTGTTGTATTACGGCCCAGAAGAAAAGCCGTTGTTTATTGGTCACTATTGGATGGCGGGTTTGCCAGCTCCAATTGTGCCCAATATCGCCTGTATTGATTACAGTGCAGTGAAATATGGGCGTTTAGTTGCTTATAGAATGGATACTGAGCATGCGCTGCAAAAGAGCAAGTTCACTTGGGTTCGAGTGGAAAAAAGCGAGCGCTAATGGAACCATTGTTGATACTGAAAGCGCCTCTAGGACTTGATTTAAGTCCAGTGACGCAGCGATTGTGGGCCGAGAAAATCGTACACCGAGTGATTGAAATTGAAGGGGAGCAATGTTTATTTATTGCTGATCCACGGCAATTTCCATTGGTAAAAGGTTTTATCGATGATTGGCACAATGGCGTACGCGTCGAAGAGCCAAAAGAATCGGTTAGCGTTGGCATCTTTGCCGGTGTAATGTCGGCGCTGCAAACCCCTGTAACATTGGCCTTAGTCATATTATTACCACTAGTGTACTTGGCGATGCAGTTTTCGCCTTTTTGGCATGAGTGGGTGTCTGCTGGGCAAACCCTTTGGCCAGAGCAACGTTATGCGCTAGCGAGTTATGTCGATATGGGGCTATGGTCGTTGTGGCGTCCGACTTTGTTGCATTTCAGTTTGTTGCATCTACTTAACAATACTTTTTGGTGCTGGGTCTTAGGTCGCGCATTAGAAAGGCGAGGTGAATGGATTGCCTTGATAGCGTTAATTGCTGTTTGCGGATTGGCGGGTAATATTTTGCAGTGGTGGTACCAAGGACCGGCATTTGGCGGAATTTCTGGCGTGGTTTACGGCCTAGTCGGCTGGGTCGGTTTACGTCAGCGCCGCTATCAAATAGCTTACGGAATTCCTCCGGCACTGATGACCGTGATGGTGGTGATCATGGCAGTAACCATAGCTGCAGAAACAATTGAACCGGGTTTAACTGGAATAGCCAATGGTGGCCATTTAGGCGGTTTATTAGCGGGTTTAATGTTGGGTTGGCTTTGGCCGGTCAAAAAACGAGGTAAACATGACGCTTGAACAATTAATTAAAGCACTGACTCCTGAGGTGTATGAAAATCTGAAAAATGCTGTGGCAACGGGTAAGTGGCCGGATGGCAGGCTGTTAGTTGAAGGCCAGCGTGAGTTATGTATGGAAGCCATTATGCACTATGAAGTGACTCACAATGTGCCGGAAGAGCTGCGTGTTGGTTATATGGAAAGCCAGTGCAAATCCTCAAAAGATGATGATACGCAAACATTGACTCTGCAATGATGACAGCGCATTAAGGTAAAACACGATGGAAATTACAGGGCACCTAGACAAAATGCGGGTGCAGCCGGGAGAGCCGCTAACCTATCAAATGGTTTTAGATGAACATCTAGTCGATCTTAATCAATACTTAGGCAAAGCGATTACTATTACTTGGACAGGTGCTATTAAATGTTGCCATTGTGGGCGCAGTACCAACAAGAGTTTCAATCAGGGTTATTGCTATCCGTGCTTTACTAAATTAGCGCAATGCGATTCCTGCATGATGAGCCCTGAAAAATGTCATTTTCATATGGGAACTTGTCGAGAGCCGCAATGGGCTGAAAAAATATGTTTTAACGATCATATTGTTTACCTTGCTAATTCTAGCGGCATTAAAGTTGGCATTACGCGTATGAAAAATATGCCATCGCGCTGGTTAGATCAGGGAGCCTCTCAGGCTTTGCCTATTGCTAGGGTAGCGAACAGACGTTTATCTGGATTGATTGAAGATACCTTGCGCAAGCAAGTGGCTGATAAAACTAGCTGGCAAGCTATGTTGAAAACTGAAGCGCCGGCTGTGGATCTTGAAGCTACCAGAGATGCGCTACGTGAACAGTTCTCTGCGGAGCTTGCGGCTATTGAATTAGACGCAGGGCCAGGCTCTGTGAGTTGGTTAGGCAGTGAAACGGTAAGACAATTTAACTACCCAGTACTGCAGTATCCAACTAAGGTTGTTAGCCATAATCTAGATAAAACACCCGTTGTTTCCGGGGTGTTACTGGGAATAAAAGGTCAGTATTTAATGTTAGATACTGGTGTGATTAATTTACGCAAATATACCTCTTACGCCGTTACTTTCAGCGCGTAAGATAAGCATCGAGGTCGATATGCGAGACGCACAGCCAAAAGCGATTCAACTGAGTGATTATCGTGCTCCGAATTATCAAGTCGAGACGACTCATCTGCGTTTCGAGTTATTTAATGATTACACCATAGTGCACAGTAAGTTAGAGCTTGTGCGCCATCAAGCTGATGCGACCTCTTTGCACCTTGATGGTCAAGAGTTGGAACTCATTTCAATTGAATTAGATGGCCAGCCTTTGACGGCAGAACGTTATGTGTTGGGTGAAGAGTCAATGGAGATTCATGGCTTGGGTGAGCGTCATACCTTGGCTATCGTGACTCGCATATATCCAGCTAAAAATACCGCGCTCGAAGGTTTGTATCGTTCTGGCGGAATGTACTGCACCCAGTGCGAGGCCGAAGGTTTTCGTCGCATAACTTATTACCCAGATCGTCCAGATGTGATGTCGGTATTTACTACTGAAATTATTGCTGATGCTGAGCAATTTCCCGTTTTACTATCGAATGGGAATCCTGTGAGTGAAACCGTCAGTGATGGCAAACGTCATGCAGTATGGTTAGATCCTCACAAAAAACCGGCGTATTTATTTGCGCTGGTGGCCGGTGATTTGAAAGTAAAAGAAGATCGCTTTACCACCATGAGTGGTCGTGACGTGGTGCTCAAGATTTTTGTTGAACCACAGAATATTGATAAAACCGATTACGCCATTGATGCATTGCAGCGCTCTATGCGTTGGGATGAAGAGGTTTACGGGCGTGAATACGATCTTGATATTTTTATGATCGTTGCTGTTGATGATTTCAATATGGGCGCGATGGAAAATAAAGGGCTTAATGTCTTTAACTCGTCGTGCGTATTGGCCAATCCTGCAACGGCTACCGATGCGGCTTATCAACGTATAGAGTCCATTGTTGCGCATGAATACTTTCACAATTGGTCGGGCAACCGCGTGACCTGTCGTGATTGGTTTCAATTAAGTTTGAAAGAAGGTTTTACTGTTTTCCGTGATGCCGGTTTCTCTGCCGATATGAATTCTGCCACTGTAAAACGGGTAGAAGACGCGAAAATTATGCGTACGGTGCAATTCGCTGAAGATGGCGGCCCTATGGCGCATCCAGTGCAGCCTGATGCGTATATCGAAATCTCCAATTTTTATACGGTTACGATTTACGAAAAAGGCTGTGAAGTCGTGGGGATGCTGCACAAAATTTTAGGTGCAGAGAAATTCCGTAAAGGCTCAGATTTGTATTTTGCTCGCCATGACGGTCAGGCCGTCACTATCAATGAATTCGTTAGTGCGATGCAAGACGCGAGTGGTATTGACTTAACCTTATTCAAACGTTGGTACAAACAAGCGGGAACACCGATTGTGAGTGCGACGACGAAGTACGATGCTGAGGCGAAAACCTTAAGTTTAACTCTGCGCCAGCACACGCCTGATACGCCAAAGCAAACGAATAAATTACCGGTTTGGATTCCAGTGCAGCTTGGTTTACTTGATGCGAACGGCAATGATATGGCGATTCAAGTTGAACCCGCAGCGGCTTGGACACCTGAAAGCCAAGTACTGCATTTTAAAGAAGCTGAACAAACGTTTGTATTTAGTGGCGTAACCACTGAGCCGGTAGTTTCGTTATTTCGCGATTTTTCAGCCCCTGTAAAAGTGCAATTCGATCAAACTCCGACCGATCTTTTGTTCCTACTAAAGCACGATAGTGACGGTTTTAATCGTTGGGATGCTGGTCAGCGTTTAATGTTGCATTGGATTGAGCAAGCCGCGGCAACGTCTGAATTTTCACTCGCGCCAACAGAACGCGAAGCATTGGCCTCATTGTTGGCCGATACCGAGTTAGATGCAGCAATGGTGGCGTACTTACTGACCTTGCCGTCAGAAGCCTATATTTCTGAATTCAGTGATGTGGTTGATCCCCTGCGTATTCATACGTCGCGTGAAGCCGTGTGCCAAGCAATTGCAGTCGATTTGAGTGCAGAATTTAAAGACTGTTACTTGAGATTGTGCAGTTCTGACGAATATGCCCCCATTCCGGCTCAAATGACCGCTCGCGCATTGAAGAATTTAGCGTTAAGTTACTGGGCGCGCGTGACAGATGAAGGTTTAGAGCAAGCGCAGCAACAATTTGCTTCGGCCGATAATATGACGGATCAAATGGCTGCGCTTATCGTTATGGTGAATAGTGGTAACGAGGCGGTAGCGGCTCCGGCATTGACCTCCTTCTATCAACAATGGCAAACAGACCCATTGGTGGTGAATCAATGGTTAAGTGCTCAAGCTGGGTCATCGGCAATGGGTACGGTTGAACATGTTAAGTATTTATTAGCACACCCAGCATTTGATTGGCGTAATCCTAATAAAGTACGGTCTGTGATCAGCATTTTTGCCAATCAATCATTAGTTAACTTCCATCGAGAAGATGGAGCTGGCTATGCGTTGTTAGCCGATGCTGTTATACGTTTAAATAGCAGCAACCCACAAATCGCCTCACGTTTGTTGACCCCGTTAACAAAATGGCAGCGACTTGTGCCAACTCTTTCACAGTTGATGAAAGCCGAATTGCAACGCATTATGCATCAGGGCAATCTATCTAAAGACGTATACGAAGTTGTAAGTAAGAGCCTCGGTACGTCTTAATGTGAATACAGCAAGAAAAAGCACAACCATTTATGGGTAGTTCAGTGGTTCCCTAGCAGAGAAGCATGATGATTCTCTCGGGTTTAGAGGTTGTAAATGAATAAGAAAAAATGGATAGCAGCGGGTGCGCTGGCTTTGATGTTTTCCACATCGAGTGTTTTTGCAGCTGTCTCTGTGCAGCAGGCGGAGCGCCTGAAGGAAGATCTGACTCCCGTTGGCGGAGAGCGTGCTGGGAATGGTAAGGATATTCCACCATGGCGCGGAGGGTTATCCTTGCCTCCTTTGGGCTATACCAAGGCTGGTCAACATCATATTGACCCGTTTCCTGGTGATAAACCGTTATTTACGATTAATGCAAAGAACGCCTCTCAATATCGCGCGTATTTGAGTGATGGCCAAATGGCTATGTTCGATGTTTACCCTGACACTTTCAAAATACCGGTATATAAGACGCGTAGAACTGCTGCAGCGCCTGAATGGGTATACGAAAACACTTATAAAAATGCGGTACGCAGTGAGTTAGCGAATAATGGCTCATCGCTGTTGTACGCATACGGTGGTATTCCGTTTCCGGTCATTGATCTCGATGATAAAGAAGCTGGCTTAAAAGCCATTTGGAATCACATTACTCGCTGGCGCGGTACATACTTGCAGCTTCGAGCTTCTGAAGTTGCGGTACAAGTTGATGGTAATTTTTCACCTACGACCGTGCAGCAAGAAGTTGAATTTAACTACTATCGTCAAGATCGTACCATCGAAGATCTGAATAACATCTTGTTCTATTACCTATCTGTAACGAAAGCGCCTGCGCGTTTAGCGGGTGGTGCGGTATTAGTTCATGAATCGTTAAACCAAGCGGATGAACCTCGCCAAGCTTGGGGTTATAACGCGGGTCAGCGTCGCGTACGTCGCGCACCAAACCTAGCATACGATACGCCCATTGCAGCAGCGGATGGTTTACGCTACGCCGATGATACCGACATGTTCAACGGTTCACCGGATCGTTTTGATTGGAAGTTGTTGGGTAAAAAAGAATTATTTATTCCCTACAACAACTATCGTCTTAGCTCGAATGAACTGAGCTACAACGATATCTTACGTCCTGGACACATCAACCCTGAGTACACGCGTTATGAAAAACATCGTGTTTGGGTATTAGAAGCTACACAGAAAGCAGGTGTTCGCCACGTTTATAGTAAACGTCGCTTCTATATAGATGAAGATACTTGGGGAATCGTGCTAGCAGATCAGTACGATAACCAAGGCGATCTCTGGCGTGTATCCACGGCCTATATGAAAACTTACTATGAATTGCCAGTGACGTGGACGACGCTTGATGTGTTCCATGATCTGAAAGCTCGCCGATACCATGTTCAAGGACTGTCAAACGAAGAAATGGGCGAGATAGATTACAGTAGTCCACCGCCAGGTGAACGCTATTTCACGCCAGCTGAATTAAGGCGGCGTGGAAGACGCTAAGATTAAAGTTGTAAAACGGACGCAGTGTGAACTTCGTCCGTTTTGCTTTTTAGGATTGCGTCTATCCTTATAACTACACCAGCTTTCATTATTGATCCCGAAATTCATGAAAAGTAGTGCTGGTCGTAGCGTTACAGAAATTTGCCTTACATTCTGTAACAACGGGACGTTAGTCAAGATCAGGCCAGTTCGATAGACTAGCCTCAGCCGACATTACTATAAAAACGGGGTCTGATATGTTTTTTAATTTGGTTAAGCCTAAAGGATGTGCAAATGGGGATGCGCGCCTGAATGGTTTATCCCGCGTTATAGCACTACTTACTATGGTGCTTGCCGCTGATCTAACACAAGCAGAGTGGATAGATCCGCTCGATTCGCCTGCTTTACAAACTATGCGTGCACATGAGTCATTGTTATTAGATGTTACTCGTGCGGGCAATCGTATCGTTAGCGTAGGTTCATACGGACATATTGTTTTTTCGGACGATAATGGGATGAGCTGGCGTCAAAGCGATGTGCCTGTATCGGTCACGCTGACGGCCGTGCACTTTTCGGGTGACCGCTATGGTTGGGCCGTGGGACATGATGGTGTGATATTACACAGCAGTGATGCTGGTCGTAGTTGGGAAAAACAATTTGATGGTTTTGCAGCAAATGATGCCATCGTCCGCGCAGCAAAAGCGAATTTAGCGAAAGCAGAAGATGCGCTTGTTGCGGCCTCCGATTCTGGTAATGATCTACGAATTGAAAACGCAGAAATGGCCGAAGAAGCAGCCAGTTTTGCAGTTCAAGATGCTGAGTATGACCAGAACACAGGGTCTACTAAGCCATTTCTTGATGTTTGGTTTTACGATGCCAATCGCGGTTTTGCCGTTGGTGCCTATGGCATGTTCTTTCAAACTTTAGACGGTGGTAAAAATTGGGAAGATGTTTCTTCACGATTACCCAATCCTGATCGTCTACACCTAAATGCTATCACCAATGTCGGTCCGACTTCTTTGGCAATTGTCGGCGAAATGGGTCTTCTATTGCGTTCGGATGACTTAGGGCAAACTTGGGTAACTCAAGATTCGCCTTACGATGGTTCACTGTTTGGCATGGTGGATAGCGGTGATTTGCAACTCTTGTTCGGTTTACGCGGTCATGTTTTTCGTTCAAAAGACGACGGCATTACTTGGGTCGAATTAACGACAGGCAGTGAACAAACATTATTAGGCGGCGTTGTTGGCAATGGTGAAGCATTGCTGGTGGGTAACGCTGGTTCAGTTGTGGTGTTTAATGAAAAACTAATGGCACCGCGCTCAATTATTCTTGGTGGCCGTAAGGCATCATCTTCAGTGGTCGAAACTAATGATGGCCACTTTATTATTGTTGGGGAGGCCGGTGTGAAGATCTTAGATGCGTCGGGAGAACTGATGGATCTCAATATCAGCATGGCAACCGGAGAAGAGTGATCATGAAGGAAAAAAAGAGTCATTACTCAACGGTTCCAGAGCATTATATTTTATCGCCTGAGTCAGAACCTTGGTTAGAGCGTTTTATTTTTAATAATCGCGGCATAGTTATGCTGCTATTAGCCATTATTACCATGGTGTTTGCTTATGGTTTGAGCAAAGTAACGCTTGATGCCAGCATCGAAAAATACATTCCGCTGAATCATAGTTATATTCAAAATTATCTAGTCCATAAAGACGAGATGAAGAGTGGTGTTGCTAACGTAAAAATTGCCGTTGAAGTGACAAACGGTGACGTATTTACCGCCGAATACATGGAAAAACTGAGCAAGATCAGTGATGAAATATTTTTCATCAAAGGCGTTGATCGCTCGGGCATGCAGTCGCTATGGACACCAAACGTACGCTGGATGGAAGTAACAGAAGAAGGCTTCCAAGGCGGTCCTGTTATTCCAAGCACTTACGATGGCAGTAAAGAAAGCCTCGAAGTTGTGCGTCAGAACGTACTGAAATCTGGACAAGTCGGTCGTTTAGTTTCCAACGACTTCCGTTCGTCAATTATCGATGTACCACTAATTGAATACGATCCAGAAACGGGTGAAAAGCTAAGTTATGGTCAGTTTTCACACGACTTAGAAGAAAAAATTCGTTCTCAGTTTAGTGATGATCAATACAAAATTTACATTACCGGCATGCCTAAAAAATTAGGTGACTTACTCGATGGCGCTAAGTCCATTGGTGGGTTCTTCCTAATGGCTATGATCATGACCGCGATTCTGTTGTACCTGTACTCACGTTGCCCGAAAGGCACCGTTGTACCGATCGTTGCTTCGCTAATCGCCGTGGTATGGCAATTAGGATCGTTGGCGTTGGCAGGCTTTACGGTCGATTTATATTCGGTATTGGTGCCTTTCTTAGTCTTTGCGATTGGTATTAGCCATGGTGTACAGATTATTAACGGTATCGCCATTGAGTCGGGTAAAGGAGCTTCACCAGTTCAAGCGGCTCGCCAAGCGTTTCGCGGTCTTTATGTACCGGGTATGTTGGCACTATTGAGTGATGCGATTGGTTTCTTAACACTCCTGTTTATTGATATCGGTGTTATTCAAGAGCTAGCGATTGCAGCGAGTGTCGGCGTTGCCATGATTATTGTGACTAACTTGGTCTTGTTGCCGATTGTTATGTCTTATATCGGTATTAGTCGTTCCGGTGTTGAGCATGCGCGTAAGTCGGATGCTAATCCCGCCGCTATCTGGCGCGGACTTTCAATGTTTGCGAATCGCAAAGTGGCACCAATACCAATTGTGATCGCAATCGTGATGGCTGTTTCTGGTTATTATTACAGTCAGGGATTAAAAATTGGCGACTTGGATAAAGGTGCTCCTGAGTTGCGTGCAGATTCGCGCTACAACCTAGATAACGCCTTTATGGTATCCAATTATTCCACTAGTGCAGATGTGTTTGTGGTGATGGTTGAAACCGCTCGGGAACACTGCAATAGCTTCAAAGTCATGGACGCTGTTGATCGCTTTATGTGGTACATGGATAACGTTGAGGGGGTTCAATCGACAACATCGTTAGTAACAGTGTCAAAGCTAGTTACGAAGGCGATGAACGAGGGCAACCTCAATTGGTCGGCGTTATCTCGCAACCAAACCATTTTGAATACCTCAATCCAGCGTGCACCAGCAGGATTATTGAATCCTGATTGTTCGATGGCTCCTGTGATTGTGTATCTTAACGATCATAAGGCAGAAACTTTGGAAACCGCGGTTGCTGCGGTAGAAAAGTTTAAAGAGCAATTTGACGACCACGTTGATGAAAAATATTTTGGTTACGGTATGGCTGAAATGGATGAAGCTATCGCCAATGGTGAAATTGATTCAGCACCTGTGCGTTTCCAATTAGCGTCGGGTAACGCGGGTATTGAAGCCGCGACAAACCAAGTCATTGCTGATGCACAAAATACCATGTTGATCTTCGTTTACGTGGTTGTATTTGTACTCTGCTTTATGACGTTCCGTTCATTTACCGCTGTTGCTTGTATTCTAATTCCATTGGCTTTGACGTCGATTTTAAGTCAAGCACTGATGACGTATTTGGATATCGGCGTGAAAGTAGCGACCTTGCCCGTGATTGCACTCGGGGTTGGTATTGGCGTGGATTACGGGATTTATATCTATAACCGTCTAGAAGTAATGATTGTTGCTGGTAAAACCATGCAGGAAGCCTTCTTCGAAACATTACGCTCAACCGGTAAAGCCGTGTCATTCACGGGGATTACCTTGGCGATTGGTGTTGCTACTTGGATTGCATCGCCGATTAAGTTCCAAGCCGATATGGGTATTTTGTTGACCTTTATGTTCTTGTGGAACATGTTAGGTTCTTTGATTCTGCTACCAGCTTTGGCAAGCTTTATCTTACGTCCTGAACGTATGAAAGCACGTCACAAAGCTCGTCACGGCGATACTCCGCCAGCGGGTTAATGACGTCGGCGATAGCCTCCGTTACACTAAAGCCCCAGCCACGCTGGGGCTTTTTTATTGCTGCCATTAAATAGTGCTCTATCCAACACCATTAGGAGTGTGAATGAAAAGTTCATTAGGTCTTGAAGCTAAGCTTCCGGTATTCGATTTACTCAAAGAAGCTATCGTCTTGCTTTGGGCAAAACGCAATATTGTGATCCCTATGTTTTTGCCAGTAATTTTTGTTTTGGCGACCGTCGACTTTATTAGCGAAGTCTATTTCTCTCCCGTTGTTACGGATGATGCTCAGGTGGTCGAAGCAGACCCTATGGTCGAAGCGGGACAGTCGATGAAGCAATTGGGCATGAGTCTTATCGCTATGCTCTTTAGTATTTTAATGGCGACAGCGGCTCATCGTTTTACTTTATTGCCTCGTGATCAGTGGTACACAAATGGTTTACATGGCTGGGGTAAAAATGAATGGCGCTATCTAGGGCGCGCTGTTGTTATTGGATTTATTGCAGGCATAGCGGCTTTAGTACCATTTTTTATTGGCGCAGCGACAGGCTCGCAAGAAGGAATGGCCATTGGAGGCACAATTGGTGGGCTAATCGCTATGTATTTATTTGGTCGCCTGTCGATTACTTTGCCTGAAGTGGCGATTGGTAAGCAGGGGGATTTGAAGCGTGCTTGGGCGTTAAGTGAAGGAAATGGTACGCGTATGGTAATCGTTGTATTGTTAATTCCAATCGCCATGATTATTCCTGCAGCAATTTTGTACTGGCTTGAATCTCACTTAGCGACGTATTTTGCGTTGCTGGTTGTGTATGTTGGTAGCTTGATATCCGTAACTATTTTGTCGCTGAGCTATCAATTTTTAATCGATTTTTACGAGCCTGAATCACTAGCTCCAGAAGTGCTTAGTGAAGAGCTTGAGCAGCCAGCTGAAAAAGAAGGCGAGTCAGGTCGTTTTGACGCTTAATTTGAGATTCATATCGTGAAGCTTGGAGATGTTTCAGTCGCTTTCGTTGAGCTCATGCGCTTGGCCATGAGTCGCTTGGGTCACGATGCGACACCTATGCTACAGCAATTCCAGTTAGACGATCTCAAGCTCGCGTCACCGGACGCACGCATCAGCATTCCGCGCTTCATGCGTCTCGGGCATGCCTGTATAGAGGTGAGTGACAAGCCTTGGCTTGGCTTGGAAATGGGGCGTCAGACTAAAGCGCCGCATCTTGGGTTAGCCGGCTTACTTGCGATGAGTGCGCCGAATGTGCGCATTTCTTGTCAGGCGTTGGCGACATATGAATTATTGTCTAGTTTTAACGCGCGTGGTCGCTCTCAATTTAAATTGGAGCAAGGCTGCGGCGTCGCCAGTTTCTATTCGGTTAGCCCCTACAATGCCTACAACTTATTCGTCGTAGATTCTGTCTTGTGTGGCTGGTATCACTTTCTTCAGTGGGTCACTGGTCGCACTGATTTGGTGAAGCGGATAGAGTTTGAGTTCTCAGCGCCGAGCTATGTCGATGAATATCAAGGTTACTTTCAATGTCCGGTGCATTTTGAGGCAACACGCAACGCTGTCGTGCTTCACGAGTGGGCATTGGAAATACCTTCGCTTCATGCTTGTGCATCAACGTATGAAGCCCTTCGGCGCAGTGCTGAGCGAGAATTAGAGCATGTTCGATTAGGGTTAAGTTACCGCGAGACGGTCGCTCGTGCTATTGGTCCACTATTGGATGGCAATACACCAACCTTAGAGCAAGTGGCGCATCGTTTAAATACGGCACCGTGGACGTTAAGGCGTCGATTAAGTGCAGAAGGGCATAGCTTTCAAGAAGTATTGAATACGACCCGCCGAGATTTGGCGGTAAGTTACGTAAGGGATACTACGCTGACCCTAGGTGAGATAGCATTTCTGCTTGGATTTGGATCAGCGACTGCTTTTCAGAGAGCGTTTAAACGGTGGACTGGCGAAGCGCCAGGTCGGTTCCGTGAAGAAAAACGCCGGAGTTACATTTCTACTGCGTCATCAACATCGTCTTCATAATCGTCGATGGTGATATCTAGCAGCTCTTCAATATAGTCAGACATAACTGCCTCCTTATTGTTTTAGTTTTAGTTGACCTACATTTCTTGGCTAGCATTAGTCGTGCCAGCTTCAATAAGCATAGACGCTAACGGGTGTAAGACAAGATTTTAGTCTAAGAGTTTCTATACATATGCTCTAAGACGGTAGAGAGAATAGAATCTTGGTGTGACAGTTATATGACAAGAATACGAATTATTGATGGCGTTGCGGGGCTTTAAAAGGGGATCTATAAAAAGATGGCGGACGACTGGGCGGCATCCCGTGGGACTCGCTGTGATCATCAAAAACAAAGGGTATAAAAGGGGATCTATAAAAAGATGGCGGACGACTGGGCGGCATCCCGTGGGACTCGCTGTGATCATCAAAAACAAAGGCTTTAAAAGGGGATCTATAAATAGATGGCGGACTGGACGGGACTCGAACCCGCGACCCCCGGCGTGACAGGCCGGTATTCTAACCAACTGAACTACCAGTCCGCATTGTCGATGCTTTACCTGCATCAAAAGGTTTGGTGGGTGATGACGGGATCGAACCGCCGACCCTCTGCTTGTAAGGCAGATGCTCTCCCAGCTGAGCTAATCACCCAATCTTTAATATCGCTTCGCTGTTCGATTTATTACTGCGTTGTTCCTCGCTCGTCCCTGCGACTACCATGTGGTATGCCTTGGGTACTCGCTGCGGTGCGCCTTGTACTAATTTCGAACATCAAACCGTGCTAATCCGGTTTAGCCTGCAATACTAATCACTACATTTTTAGACAATAATGGCGGACTGGACGGGACTCGAACCCGCGACCCCCGGCGTGACAGGCCGGTATTCTAACCAACTGAACTACCAGTCCACATTGTCTGATGCTTAACCTGCATCTAAAGGTTTGGTGGGTGATGACGGGATCGAACCGCCGACCCTCTGCTTGTAAGGCAGATGCTCTCCCAGCTGAGCTAATCACCCTTATTTGTCGTCGTATAAGTAATGGCGGACTGGACGGGACTCGAACCCGCGACCCCCGGCGTGACAGGCCGGTATTCTAACCAACTGAACTACCAGTCCGTTACTTATTACACTTCAAAATTCGCTTTTGGTGGGTGATGACGGGATCGAACCGCCGACCCTCTGCTTGTAAGGCAGATGCTCTCCCAGCTGAGCTAATCACCCTCGTCCTAAAGCGAGTGGGCATTCTACTCGCGTCGGATTCTATGTCAAATGCTATTTCTAACTTTTCTTACTTTTTTCAGTAGGTTGCGTGAATTTTGACCACGGCATTCTTCTTCGTGTGAACAAAAAGGAATGCCCCGTTCTGAATAGATTCTGGCTACTCTCTGTCTCGCCATACGAGCAGCGCTGGCGTCAATATCAGTGTCAGTACCGTCGCAAAGGTTAAACCCCCAGCAATCGCGGTTGATAATTGTGTCCACCACTGTGATGAGGGTGCACCAATGCTGAATTCTCGATGAATTAGATCGATGTTCCATTGCAGCACCATAGGCATTAAGCCAACGATGGTGGTAACCGCTGTCAGTAATACCGGACGTAAACGAATCGCACCGGTACGCAAGGCAGCGTCAAACGCAGTAAGCCCCGTCTTTTTGAACTGGTTATAGGTATCAATAAGAATGATATTGTTATTCACCACAATTCCGGCCAAAGCGATAACACCAACGCCACTCATCACAATGCCAAATGGCTCGCCCCGAATTAATAAGCCCATCAGTACGCCGGCAATCGACAGCACAATGGCACTCATAATGAGGCCAGCTTGATAGAAGCTATTAAATTGTGTGACTAGAATCGTCACCATCATAAAAATGGCGATGGCAAAAGCACTCACGAGAAATATGCCGGTTTCGGCTTGTTCTTCAGAGTCGCCGCGAAACTTAGGTTCTACACCTGCTGCTTGCCAGTCGATTTCTTTCGCTTGTTCACCAAGTTCGGCAATCTTGGCGTTAGCGTTAACGCCGTCTTTAACATTAGCAGTGATGAGATAACGTCGTTTGCCATCCGCTCGCACGATATCGCCGGTACGCTCGATGGGGGTACGTTTAACAAACTGACTGATTGGCACTAGACCCTTATCGGTATGAATATTGAGGTCGGTGAATAAGTCGATGGTGCGCTTCGAGCCGGGATAGCGCAGAAGAATATCCAGTTCTTCATCGGCATAGTCTGGCTGAAACTTAGTAATAAGCTGGCCACCGGTCACCATGCGTATTAACGACCCAATTTCTGCCACGCTAGCGCCGTAGCGTACCGCTTCTTCGCGATCAATATCTATTCGCCATTCCACACCTTGCAGTGGGCGGTCGTCACGCACGTCTTTAAGGTCTGGGTCGGCTTCTAACATGGCACGTACTTTTTCCACCATAGGTAGAAGGTTCGCTTCCGTATTGCTGCTTAATTGCAGCTGAATTGGCGCTCCACCGGCAGGGCCACCTTCTTTTTTTCGTGTTTCGATAATCAAACCGGGAATATGGGCTGTTCGTTGTTCAATTTCTTTTAGTATTTCTACGGCTGGACGGCGCGATTCCCAGTCAATTAATTCAAGTTGAATCCGACCAATAAGATCCGGCGGAGAACTTTCCATTCCTCCTCTGGGTGCGTGGGCAAATACCGAGGTGTAGATGGCATCAATTTCAGCCATATCAAAAATTTGATTTTCGACATCGCGCACCAGTGTTTCACGTTCGGCAATTGATAGGTTGCCTCGGGCACGAACATCCACCATGGCGACATCGGCATCCACATCCGGGAAAAATTCGGAGCCATGGCCTAAAACGCTGTAGACGAAAAATGAACCAAATACAGAGGCAAGAACAATCAGGGTGGTCATGGCGGGCGCTTTTAAAGCTTTGGATAGTACGCGTACGTAGCCACCAGAAAAGCCTTTTAATTTGCCAAAATCGCCTTGTTCCGCCGCAATAATACTATCTAAAGAATCGTTGTCATGGTGCTTTGCTTGGCCCAGTGTTTTACCGATGGCGGGCATGACGATCAAAGCCATGATGAGCGAGCCGGTTAAAGTGAATAACAAGGTTAGCGGCAAGAACTTCATAAAGCCGCCCATAATGCCGGGCCAGAATAATAGCGGTAAAAAAACCGCAAGAGTGGTTGCTGTCGAGGCGATGATTGGCCACGCCATACGACTGGCGGCCTCGGTAAAGGCATCTTTTGCGCTAGCGCCTTCGGCAAGTCGGCGATCGGCATATTCGACCACGACGATGGCGCTGTCGACTAACATGCCGACGGATAAAATTAAGGCGAAAAGCACCACCATATTCAATGTGTGCCCCATGGCCGCAAGTGCCATAATCCCCATTAGAAATGCACCGGGAATTGCCAAGCCAACCAGTAATGAGCTGCGAACACCTAAACTGCCAAGAATTAAAATAAATACCAGCAAGGTTGCGACCAATACGCTATTAAAAAGATCGTTAAGCATGGTTCGAATTTGCTTTGATTCATCTTGAATAATGCCGATGGTCATACCTTCTGGCAGTATTTCTTGCGCTTGGGCTGTGATTTCGCGAACTTCATCTAAGGTTTCAATGATGTTGGCACCAATGCGTTTTTTAATGTCGAGTGTTACCGCCTGAACACCATTAACCCGTGCAGCCGAGGTTTTATCTTTAAACGATAAACGGCCAACGGCAATGTCTTGAAATAACACGACGTGATCGTCGGTTACCTTAACGGGTAAGCGCATTAATCCTTCGATGTCATCTATGCGTCCCGGAATTTTTATCCCAAAGCGACCGGCTTCGCTGTCGAGATCCTCCGAGGCAACGAGCAAACTATTGTTGCTTAATAGTTGGCCAACTTCTGATAGCGATAACCCATAGTTATCCATGCGCGCAGGGTCAACAATGAGTTCGGCGATTTGTTCACGCTTACCTTGAATATTAACTTCGAGTACACCTGGTAAGGCTTCAATTTTATCTTTGAGTGCATCGGCCGCGCCATAAAGAACATTCTCATCGACCGCGCCAGATAGAGTGACCACCATCACCGGAAATAGGGCGACGTTAATTTCGCGAATAACAGGCTCTTTGCTGTCGACGGGAAGCTCGCCAACGGCATCATTTACTTTATTACGAACGTCTTCTAGCGCTTTGTCGATATCCACATTACTGTAAAAATCGAGCTGAATAGAAAGATGACCAAAACTCGCGGTAGAGGTCATTTCTTTCAGTCCCTCCAGCCCTTGCAGTTGAGTCTCTAGTGGCTCGTACAACAAACTATCGGCATCATCTGGCGATATACCGTCGTGTACCACCGATACATATACCTGTGGAATGGTAACGTCGGGCGCGCTTTCTTTGGGTATTTGATAGAGAGTTGTAGCCCCAGCAATTAACGTTAATACGAAGAGCATGATGACCGTGCGATGACGATCAACGGCTGCGCGGATCAATGCCATCATGATTGGCTTGCCTCGTTATTCAACAAAACGGCATTCACATGCTCACCGACGGTTACGAAGCCTTGGCCAACCGTAATAATGCGTTGTTCACCGGTTGGACCTTGAATCCAAATACCATTAGTTTCGGCCGATAAAATACTAACAGGCACAACGGCGACGGTATCTTCGGCAGTGATTACCTTGAGTCCTAGGCCGCCGTTATCCGTGATGATTAGCAAAGACGGAGAGACAAAATAAGCATCGACTTTACCTTGGGGGACAAATAGCGTTGCCGTTTGTCCGTCGAATAATGGTGCCGGCGCATCGTTAACTTCCATCTCTATCGGGTAGGTGCGAGTTTTGGCATCGGCTGAGCTTGCGATAAAACGAATAGTGCCAGTGAGGCGGGTGTCGTCGGGAAGAATCGCGTATGCCTCAGTCCCTTTGCGTATTTGATTGATATTGTTTTCAGACACAGAACCTTTGATCAACATGGTGGCGTTGTCGACGACTCGCACAAGGGTTTGACCTACAGAAGCATATTCGCCCAATTCAACAAAGCGCTGGTCATATACCCCAGAAAATGGTGCTTTGACACGGGTGGCTTCTAAGTCGAGGCGCGCACGGGTAACAATGGCTTCCGCTTCGGCCAGTTCGGCTTCCGCAGAGGCGATGGCTGATTGATTGGTGAGGCCGCGCTCATATAAGTTGCGCACGCTAGCGGTTTCTAGCTGGCGTTGTTCTAGACGCGCTTTTGCTTGTTTCAATTTAGCCGGAAGGTCACGCTGATCAATTTCGAGAATTGTATCGCCCTGATTAACCAACGCGCCGCGCTTCAACGGCAGTGCGGTTACTTTGCCGTTAATCTCGGCCACTACATCGACGCTTCGATTTGCACTAATATGAGCTGAAATTCTTACGTTGCTGGCTTTTTGAGTCGGAACGAAAACTTCGTAGCCTACTTTAAACGAGGTCTCTTGATTGTTAAGAGGGCGATCGGCGACATCGGGTTCAGCGGCATCGCCTGATACAACCCAAACCACTAGTAAAAGTGCAATGAGAATAGCAATGACATGAGAGCGGTTAATTTGTATTGGCATTATTGTTATTCCAGATAGATATTTGGCGCTAGGCGAGGCTAGTCGTTGCCTAAAAAAATCGTTACCGGATACTACCGGCTGTTTAGGCTCGATCATAGAGGCTAAATCGGTGAATTTTACGACAAATTGGTGACTGGCTTCCGGAACACCTCCTTCTTATGGCTCAGTGCTGTTACCATGGCGTTTTTTCACGCGAAGCGAATATTTTCATGGTGTTAGTGCGTCTGTTGCAGGTCGAGTTAGCGTTTGGCGACCACGTCCTGCTAAACAAGGTTGATTTGGATATCCATTCTGGCGAACGAGTGTGTATCGTTGGTCGCAACGGTGAGGGTAAGTCGACGTTATTAAAAGTGCTTACTCGGGAAATCAGCCCTGATGACGGGCGCGTTCAGCACCGCGACATGTTGCGTACAGCAACACTGCAGCAAGAGCTACCAAAAGCAGAAGACATCGCTGTTTATGATGTGGTGGCTCAAGGTTTAGGTGATGTCGGTAAAGTCATTGCCGAATATCACGAAGAAATCGCCAAAGGTATGGATACCAATATGAATCGCCTTGAGCGATTGCAAACCGAGATTGAAGCCAATGATGGCTGGCGACTGCAGCAAAGAGTGGACGCTATCATTCAAAAGCTAAACCTACCGGAAGAAGCTCGGTTTAACGAACTGTCTGGTGGTTGGCAGCGACGAGTCATGTTAGCTCGTGCTTTGGTTACAGAGCCTGATGTGTTAATTCTCGACGAGCCGACCAACCATATGGACGTGCCGACGATTGAATGGCTAGAAGAACAGCTTAAACAGTTCAATGGTGCTTTGGTATTTATCAGTCACGATAGAGCCTTCGTACAAGCACTCGCCACTCGCATTATTGATCTTGATCGCGGCCATATTTATAGCTGGGATGGCGATTACCGCAGCTTTATTGAATACCGCGAAAAACGTCTTGAAGAAGAAGAAACGCAAAACGCGTTATTCGACAAGCGTTTAGCCGAAGAAGAAAAATGGATTCGCCAAGGCGTAAAAGCTCGCCGTACTCGTAATGAAGGACGAGTGTTACGTCTTAAAGAAATGCGTAATGAACGTTCTGCACGACGCAATCAAGTCGGCACCGCTAACATCAGCATGAGTGCGGCCGAGTCGTCTGGTAAGCAAGTATTCGAAATTGATGACATCAGCTATGCATGGAAAGACATCCAGCAAGTGAATCACTTCTCTTCCAAAGTTATACGCGGTGATCGTATTGGTTTGGTTGGTCCGAACGGGGTGGGTAAGAGTACGTTGTTAAAGCTGTTGCTGGGTAACTTGCAACCTCAGAGCGGTAGTATTCGTTTAGGAACGAAACTGGAAGTTTCTTACTTCGATCAGTCGCGTCATCAATTGGATGGTGATCGCTCGATTGCAGATAACGTATCCGATGGTCGTGATCAAGTGGAAGTGAATGGTCAGAGCCGTCACATTATTGGTTATTTAGGTGACTTCCTGTTCTCAGGCGCACGCGCACGTACTCCTGTTAAAGCGCTGTCGGGTGGTGAACGTAACCGCGTATTGCTGGCTAAGTTATTTCTTAAACCGTGCAATTTATTGGTTATGGATGAGCCAACCAACGACCTTGATGTTGAAACCTTAGAATTGCTTGAAGAACGGTTGTTGGAATACCAAGGCACCTTGCTTTTGGTAAGCCATGACCGTGCCTTCCTTGATAGCGTAGTAACCCATCTTTGGGTCTTTGGTGAAAATGGTCAAATCGAAGAGCACGTTGGTGGTTATTCTGACTGGCAGAACTGGTTAAAAACTCAGCCCGCAGAAGAGCAAAATAAAGCCGCTAAACATGCAGCTTCGGCCAAGCCTGATCCAAAGAAAACTGAGTCGGTTAGCGCGCCTCAAGCGGCAACTGAGCGCAAAAAACTATCGTATAAATTGCAACGCGAACTCGACAATCTGCCGCAGGATATAGCCAAAGCAGAAGCAAAGCGCGATGAGCTAGCGGCTCAATCGAGCGCGGCGGATTTCTATAACGGTGACCCTGAAACCATTCAAAAAACCTTAGCAGCGTTAGTTGATGCTGAAGCCGCAATAGAAGCTCTTGAAGAGCGTTGGTTAGAGCTTGAGGCAATGACCGAATGATTTGGCCTGTTGTTATTCTCGTAGTGCTTGTCGTATTTGGTTCTGTTTATTGGATGAAACCAAGCCCTCGAGATACCCGCCTTGCCGCGCTGCGTCTCGATGCGATTAAGCGAGGGCTGCATGTACGCCAATTTAAGTTTAAACCGGAGTCGGCAAAAAACGGCGTACGCGATGAGGTTTGGGGTACAAGCTTCACCTACGTAAGACCTGGTCGACAACAGGGGGGCGAATTGCGTTTTCGCGTGGTCGGGCAAGCGGCTTGGGATAGTGAAGGTTTACCCGAGGGGCTGGCGTGGCATGATAAAGGAACGCCTGCGGAGGCGGCTTTGCTGTGCGAGAAAATCGGTACTTTAAATGATGAAATAATCATGATGGAAGTATTTGAAAATCGCGCCACCATAATGACGGCCGAACATAAAGCTGCAACCGCTGAATCCTACGAGCAGTTTTTAAAAGCCTTCCTCCCCGAGTAACGGTTTTTTATTTGGTTGAGCTAGATAACAAAAAGCCCTCATTTCGAGGGCTTTTTGTTGGGCTAGGCATCACCATTATTTGTGGTATAAATCATCCAGTTCTTGCAAATGTCCGACGATGCGATCGTTGTAGCTCACCACTAAAAAGGGCACGCTGTTCTCGTTGTAATTACGAATAGAGCGTTCCATAAAGCTCCACTTGCTACCAATACTGTCGAGAATTACCTGACTTCTTTTATCTTTCGCCATCTCCTTTAGCGCTAAATAATCCAGCTGAAATTTATCCGCCATTTCGGTGAGTGTTTGTTTTTGGACACCAAGAAATACTTGCCCCAGAACACTCGTTCCCCGAGCTGCGTATTGCGACGTGATTTCTTCCATTAGCAGTGCCATGTTACGGGCTTGCTGCACGATGGCAGGTGGTGCCATACCGCTAGTAGAGGCTAATTTTGCATACGAGCTGGATATCAGGTTAACCAACGCGAGTGATTTTCTGCCCATATCATCTACTAACCGTACATTGGGATAGCCAACATTGAGCATATCTGCGCGATTGTTATTTGTTAGCTGTTTGAATTCTGCCCAGTCGTGTTCGATGGTCGCGACTTCATCTACCAAGCCGATGGCTTGAGCTTGCAGGCTAACTTGCTCAAGTGATGCCTCAAAGCGTTCAAAGTTGGTGTCGATGCGTTGAGCGTATTTACTATCGGCATCGAGCCCAGAAAACATATAAAAGCTAGTTACCGCGTTGGTTGCAGCTAAACGCATGGTTTGCATTTCAACCAGAATCGTTTGCGGATCAGCTCGCAATAGCGGGCTGAATAGTAGAATGGCTAAGGTAAAAAACAGACTTGTTACTAATTTATTCATAGGTATCTACTTATTATTTTTGAAAGTATCAGCTCTTCTCACAACCTGAGTGTATGAAATCTAATGCCTTCTCCATATAGGACATTACAATACGTAACAAAATAGACGAAAAATGCTGTCATTGCTGCGTATCAAGCCCTTACTACACCACTCATGACAGCATTTGTGACGGAGTTGGCTAAGGTGGCTATTTATTGAGCGCGTCTTGACTTTCAGGCCGCTTTCTAAGAAGGTGTGCGTTCGGATTCAAACGCTTGTATGAATTGTTCGATTTCTGAACACCAAAAGCCGTTGTTTCACCAACCGGCAAACTGTTGGCTCGCATAAGCAGGCCAACCAATAGCTAACCACCATGTGGAGATCAGTTGATGATTTACGAAGGTAAAGCCATCACGGTAACTATGATCGAAGGCGGCATCGCCGAATTGAAATTCGATCTACAAGGCGACTCTGTTAACAAGTTTAACCGTGTAACCCTGGAAGACCTTAAGGCATCTGTAGAAGCAATCCAAGGTAACAGCGACGTTAAAGGCGTTCTTGTTACTTCTGGCAAAGACGTTTTCATCGTAGGCGCGGACATCACCGAATTCGGTGAAGCGTTCAAGCAAAGCGAAGAAGAAATCGCAGCTTGGGGCTTAGAAGCTAACAAAATCTTCAGCGCTATCGAAGATCTGCCAGTTCCAACCCTGACTGCTATCAATGGCATCGCATTGGGTGGCGGTTTTGAAATGTGTTTGTCGACTGACCTACGTGTTATGTCTGACAAAGCAAAGGTGGGTCTGCCAGAAGTTAAGTTAGGCTTAATGCCAGGCTTCGGCGGTACTGTTCGTCTGCCACGCGTTATCGGCGCAGACAATGCCATCGAATGGATCTGCATGGGCGCAGAGAACAAGCCAGAAAAAGCACTGAAAGACGGTGCTGTTGATTCTGTTGTTACTGCCGACAAGCTGAAAGAAGTATCTATTGCTATGTTGCAATCTGCGATTGCAGGCGAAATCAACTGGCAAGCTCGTCGTGAAGAGAAAACATCTAAGTTGAAACTCGACACGCTAGAGCAAATGATGGTTTTCGAAACCGCTAAAGGTTTCGTTGCTGGCCAAACCAAAGGTCACTACCCAGCGCCAATCGTTGCAATCAAGTCTATGCAGAAAGCTGCAAACTTTGGTCGTGACAAAGCGCTAGAAGTAGAAGCTAAAGGTTTCGCACAACTGGCTAAAACATCTGAAAGCAATGCATTGATCGGTTTGTTCATGAACGATCAGTTGTTGAAGAAAAAAGCCAAAGATTACGACAAAGCGGCTAAGCCTACTAACATGGCAGCTGTATTAGGCGCAGGCATCATGGGTGGCGGTATTGCTTACCAGTCAGCCTTGAAAGGCACGCCTATCTTAATGAAAGATATCGCTGAAGCAGGTATCGAGTTGGGCTTGAACGAAGCCAACAAACTGCTTTCTAAGCGTGTAGAACGTAAGAAAATGAAGCCAGCTCAAATGGGTGAAGCGTTAAACCGCATTCGTCCTACTTTGACTTACGGCGATTTCGGTAACGTAGACACCGTAGTAGAAGCGGTTGTTGAAAACCCGAAAGTTAAGAAAATGGTATTGGCTGAACTAGAAGATAACGTTCGTCCCGACACCATCATCACATCTAACACATCAACGATTTCTATCGATTTGTTGGCTGCTGATCTTAAGCGTCCTGAAAACTTCTTGGGTATGCACTTCTTTAACCCAGTAAACATGATGCCATTGGTAGAAATTATTCGCGGTGCGAAGACGTCTCCAGAAGCCGTTGCTACTGTGGTTTCATACGCTAAGAAAATGGGCAAAACACCAATCGTTGTTAACGATTGCCCTGGTTTCTTAGTTAACCGCGTATTGTTCCCTTACTTCGCTGGTTTCGCAGGCTTGGTTCGTCACGGTGCTGACTTCCAAACTGTTGATAAAGTGATGGAGAAGTTCGGTTTCCCAATGGGTCCAGCTTACTTGCTAGACGTTGTTGGTATCGACACTGGTCACCATGCAAACGAAGTGATGGCAGAAGGTTTCCCAGATCGCATGAAGGCTGACTTCAAGTCGGCAATGGATGTGATGTACGAAGAAAACCGTCTTGGCCAGAAAAACGGTAAAGGTTTCTACGTTTATGAAACTGATGCCAAAGGTAAGCCTAAGAAGACTGTTGACGCTGGCGTTTACGACCTACTCAAGCCAGTGGTTGCAGAAAGCCGTGAATTCACTAACGAAGAACTGATCGAGCGCATGATGATCCCAATGTGCATCGAAATCGCTCGCTGCTTGGAAGAGGGTATCGTTGATACACCAGCCGAAGCAGATATGGGCTTGATCTTCGGTATCGGCTTCCCTCCATTCCGTGGTGGTGCGTGCCGTTACATGGATTCTCTAGGTATGGCTAACTTCGTTGCTTCATGCGACAAGTACGCTGAACTGGGTAATCTGTACAAACCAACCGATCGTATGCGTGAAATGGCTGCGAACGGCGAAAGCTACTTCGGTTAATAGGCGCACTAGGAGAAATATCACATGTCTTACAATCCAAAAGACGTTGTAGTAGTAGATGCAGTGCGCTCACCAATGGGTCGTTCCAAAGGTGGCGTATTCCGCAATGTTCGCGCGGAAACTATCTCTGCTAACGTAATCAACGCACTGTTCGAACGTAACCCAGGCGTAAGCCCGGCGCTCGTTGAAGACATCATCTGGGGCTGTGTAAACCAGACTCTAGAACAAGGCTTTAACGTTGCACGTCAGATCGGTCTGATGACTGTTGTACCTAAAGAAGCGGGTGCACAAACTGTTAACCGTTTGTGCGGTTCAGCCATGTCAGCAATCCATACTGCTGCTCAAGCAATTCAAACTGGTAACGGCGATGTGTTCGTTGTTGGCGGTGTTGAGCACATGGGTCACGTAAACATGCAACATGGTTTCGACCACAACCCAGAAGCCTCTAAGTTCTCTGCGAAAGCATCGAACATGATGGGTTTAACAGCTGAAATGTTGGGCAAAATGCACGGCATTACTCGTCAACAACAAGATGAGTTCGCAGCACGTTCGCATCGTCTAGCGCAAAAAGCGACTGACGAAGGCAAGTTCAAGAACGAGATCGTTCCTATGTTCGGCCACGATGCAGACGGTAAAGAAATCCTAGTGACTCAAGACGAAACTATCCGTCCTGAAACCACTGCAGAAAGCCTAGGCAAGCTACGCCCAGCATTCGATCCTAAGAGCGGTACCGTTACTGCGGGTACTTCTTCACAGATCACTGATGGTGCGTCAGCTATGTTGCTGATGAGCTACGAAAAAGCGATGGAACTTGGTCTTAAGCCACGTGCTCGTATCGTAGCTATGGCAGTTGCCGGTGTTGACGCTGCAATCATGGGCTACGGCCCAGTACCAGCGACTAAGAAAGCACTTAAGCGTGCTGGCTTAGAAACTACCGACATCGACTACTGGGAATTGAACGAAGCATTTGCTGCTCAATCTCTACCATGTGTTAAAGATCTTAAGCTGAAAGAAATCGCTGAAGACCGCATTAACATTCATGGTGGTGCGATCGCACTGGGTCACCCACTGGGTTGTTCAGGCGCTCGTATTTCAACCACACTGATCAACGTTCTAGAACAGAACAATGGTAAGTATGGTGTGAGCACTATGTGTATTGGTTTGGGTCAGGGTATTGCGACCGTTTGGGAACGCATGTAATTCTGACGTCAGACGAATAAAAAAAACCGGCCTTGTGCCGGTTTTTTTATGGGTGAAATATGGTTGAGCAATACCAAACTTTTAGCAAAGCTGGGCCGTACAGGTAAGAGCGCATCTTATGCGCGAAGGCTTTGATACAAAAACTTGGTTTCTGGCGCATTCTGACCCTAGATTACAATAGTTAACAACCGTAAACTAAGCCCATAATAACTATCAAGGAAGGCCAGTGAAATTACCTCTATTATCCTGTCTCGTACTTTTAACACCTGTTTCTGCCTTTGCTGAACTAGTTCCTGCGTCTGACTTTGAGTTGTCCAATGCCACTGGTCAGGCTGGTGTGGATCTAACTCTCGATTTCGATCTAACCATTGGTGAAATTAAATATACCGATGACGACGTATTCGATGGCGGCTCGTTATCTGTTTCTGGCGTTACCTTAGGTGGTGGTGCAGGCCGTACAACCCTATTTGGCGAAGCCGTTACCAATACCTCTCGTATTGATAACCTCACCTTCGCGATTGATGTCGACAGCACGGGTGCTCTAGTTATTGATGGCGGCTCTAACGGCGCCAATGGCGAACAGTTTGTTGATTTCAACATTCATGTTGACCAAGTAGCGTTGAAAAACGCATCTAACCAAGTAGGTGCAGTGCTAGTTGATAGCATGAATATCTACGGTGCGCTTGGACAGTTCAGAACCGTGATTTCAGAACAAGAATGGCAGTTCAACGGCCTTCCGGTTAATCGCACAACCATCACAGGTGACCTTAGCTTTGGTATTGATGATCTTGATCTCGATTTAAGCTCTATGTTGGGTGTGCAGATATATGATGCCGTCTTACTCGGTGGTGACTATATCGACGACACGCCAGGTTCAAGCTTAGCCAGCTTCCATTATGCAATTGCCGCTTTTGATGAAGGTGTAGGAATAGATTTTAAAGGCGGCGCTGCTGGCCAAAACGTTTTCGATCTTGTAATGCCAACCGTATATGTCGGTAATGGTTTAATCGGCGGTATTACCTTAGACGACGTATCTATTCGCGGTGTTGATTTGTTTATTGCTGGTCACTAAACGCAACAGTATTTGTTTAATAAAAAACCGGCTTCGGCCGGTTTTTTTGTGGGTGAAATGCAATTAGCAAAACCAAACGTTGAGCAAAGTTAAGCCGTGCCTGTAGGAGCGCATCTTATGCGCGAAGGCTGTACCCATTAAAGCGCATAAACTGACGTATATCAGTGAGGAATTTGCTCTTGGCCATCCGTGACCTCCAATTGTAAATATATACTGTTCATATATACAGTATATTTTTACAAAGGCAAGAAACTGTGGCACACTTTACAAATCGGGTTGCACGCTTTGCCAGTGGGTGATAGCTTAAACTCCACTTAAATCAGTAAGTTACAAACTTGGTTTACAAGTTAGTGTGCCATACAAAACCGAAATAGTGTGCGCGCACACTTTCACAGAATGGATTATTAGTGTAATGGAATATGCCCCTTTTAAAACAATGAGTTACGGTAAAATCGGAACTTTGTCAAAACCGGCAAAGTGTGCCAGTACACTATTAAGCTGTTAAGTGTCCTCCATAAAGGTAACACCGTGAAAACTTACAATCTCGAAAAACGCGACGAAGTTTCAGCGTTCTGTTTAAATGTACGAGCCACGGGTGGTACATTAACACTACCTGAACTTAAACAATGCAGAGACCAGTTATCAAAAATTGGCAATATTAATCCAATTTATAAAGATTTAATCTCTGAGGTAAGTAAAACCTCAATCTATCTACATCAATTGATAGAGGATAAAACCCCTTGGTACAACACTAAACCTTTCTATATAGCTATTTCTGGTGTAATACTGACTGCAATATTTTCCCTCGCAATCACTTTTTATCTGTTAAGAGTGGAACAAGGATTGACACAACACACCCAACAAGAAATCCTACAAAAACCACTACAAGCACAGGACTCATCAAAACCTCCTATAAATATTCAAAATCCAACACTTAACAAGACAAGTAACACGGACGGCGGTAAAGCTGCCTCCGGTTCTTGAGGCGTTAAGCAATCAATGGAGATACATAATTGATCGACGAAAGTAATCCAGCAGGAAGACTTCATAAAATACTAACACAGGCCAAAAACCGTCCAGATCAAGAGAAGGTACGTAAGGTCTGGGCGACTGTTTTAGATGTAGAGGAAAACGATGTAATAGTTACAAAGGCTGTGGTGGAGTTGTATACACTTTCAAACGAAATTCAGTCATTGATAAAGATGAATAATAATCTAAACCATGATTTATACCTGAAGTCATTTAACAGAATAAATAATGCCTTCTTCCCTCTGAATCTTGGAGCGGACTGGAAGCCTGTCAAAGGGCACTTAACTGAAGAGTCTCTTACACGGCTGCAGTTTTGCGCAGAAGAACTATCCACGTTTTACACAGAAGACACTCTTTCCGATGAAGATCTAAAAGAGATAATCGAGAAGACAGAAGAACTTTTTAGCGCAGTATATGCGTCTAGTCTTCCTGATGCATTGCGATTATCTCTTTTGGAAGAGGTAGAGCGCTTAAGAAATTCTATAAGCATGTACAGAATCAAGGGTGCAAAAGGGTTAAAAGAAGCACTTCAAGGAACAATTGGCGCCGTCGTTGCAAATCAGCAAGACTTAAAGGATTCTTCTAAAGATAATCCAGATGTTTTGAAGCGGCTAGGAGAGCTCATTGATAAATTAGATTCTTTCACAGCTAGAGCCCTAAAATTGAAAAAGATGCTGACAAAGCCGATACGTTTTTTTCTTGAGAAAGTAACAGATCCAACGACAGAAGACGTTGATCCTGAAGTTGAACCAGATGCTTAACAAAGCATTCCAGCGGACAAGCCGCTGAATGCGGCGTTAAGGCTCAATCATGAAGCATCTATTCTTTCTTACAATTTTACTTTCGTTAAGCCCATTTTCTATGGGGTTCGAGGATGGATTTTATAGTACGTCCGGCGGTGAGTGTTCATCTGATTTTATTGAACTTAGATCTGACGAAGGTAGGTATCGGAACTTTTCTAAAAGAGAAGATAGTTTTTCCTTGATGTTCGATAAATACAGTATTGATAAAAATGGGGTAATGATTTTAAAAATGGGAGGCTATGAATTCTCAGTAGAACCCTCTGAGAATGGTGTTTATCCCATGTATTCATACTATGAAGGGAATAAAAGACAGCAGGCAACGTCGCTTCATAAGTGCAAATCCTTTGATAGCGATGTGTTGAAAATATATACAGACATTGTGGCTTTTTCAAAAAAGTATCCCGGAGTTAATTTTGGTGTGGGGCATAGCTCTAGCTTTAAAGTAAGGCCCGATGGCTAATGCCTTAACAAACGCAAACACTCGGACCGTATTTAAGCTGTCTTCGTTTTTGCAAAAGGGCCGCAAAAACGCAGCCATCTCAAATCCGTCCGGTGTTGCGGGCGTTAGCTCCTTTGAGGGCGTACCACCATCAAGTTAATAAGGAATAAAGATGGCTCAAAAAACAAATGATCAAATAATTCTTGAGCAAATCATCAAGGAGCGATGCGCCGAATCTGGTGATGAACTGACTGTATCAGAGTATTTTGAAATCTATTCGGCCTCTGAAATACTTAAGAATTATGATCTTACCTACGACGACATTTCATACGGGATAGTAGGTGATGGAGGAGATGGTGGTATTGATTCAATCTATACATTTATTAATGGCGAGCCATTAAAAGAAGATACATCAGTAAATACCAATCAGAAAAAAAATCATATTGAATTGATTATAATTCAGTCAAAAACTTCGGCGTCCTTTAAAGAAGATGCCGTAATCAAATTCAGGGAATCAGCCCAGGACTTGTTTAATCTAGCGAACAATCCGGACGATTATGCCGAGCGCTATAACGCAGACCTGATTGACAAGGTAAAGCTTTTTAGAGACTCCTATTCAAAACTAGCTAAGACATTTCCAAAAATAGAAATACGATATTTTTACGCGACTCAAGGTGACGATGTTCATCCAAATGTCTCTGGTAAAGTGCCGAAATTGCAGGAAGACATTGTCAAGATGTTTGGAGGTGCTGAGTTTTCTTTCGAATTTATTGGTGCATCAGAACTTCTTGAGATGACGAGAAATGTTCCTTCTACTTCAAGAGTCCTGGAAGTGGCTGAATCACCAATTGGTACGACCGCTGGTAGTTATCTATGTTTAGTGAGCTTGTCAAAATACTACGAGTTTATATCTGATTCTGGATCGTTGGCGCGAAGCATTTTCGAATCAAATGTCAGAGATTATCAAGGTAGTGTTGTCGTCAATACTGGCATACGAAAGACGCTTGAAAATAAGGATTCAGAGAATTTTTGGTATCTAAATAATGGTGTGACTATCATAACACCCAAAGCAGTAATGGCTGGTAAACAGCTTACAATTGAAGACCCTCAAATTGTTAATGGGCTTCAGACATCACATGAAATATACCAGTACTTCTCGCAGCTCGAAAGTCACGAGGGCGATGAAAGAGCAGTGCTTGTAAGGGTGATCTGTGAAGAAGATGAAGAAGCGAGAGACAGGATTATACGAGCAACTAACAGTCAAACATCCATCCCACCTGCATCATTAAGAAGCTCTGATGATATCCATAGAAATATTGAAGACTTTCTTAAGTCAAATGGCTATTACTATGATAGAAAGAAGAACTTTTATAAAAATCAAGGAATGCCTGTTTCTAAGATAATTAGCATTTCTTATATGGCACAGGCGATGATGGCTATCATGATGTTGAAGCCTGATAGCGCAAGGGCTCGTCCTTCGACACTGATAAATTCAGATGTGGAATACAAGAAAATATTTAGCTTAGACAAACCAATTGATATATACCTGAAAGCTATTCAAATACTGAAAGCAACCGAAACATATCTCAAGCCAGAAAATTGTGAGACTCAATTAGAAAGAAAAACGATTACTAATATCAAGTTTTATGTGGCGATGATTGCGAGCATTAAAATAGCAGGATCATCGCAAGAGATAGAGAAAAAACTTTCAGAGTTGCCGAACGTAGAGGTATCTAACGAAATTCTTAGTGATTCACTTCAAGTGGTGCTTGAGAAGTTTAATGAATTAGGCGCAACCGACCAAGTTGCAAAGGGCTCGGCTCTTGTAGCTAAGCTCCTGAGCTAACAAGTTGCTGCACGCGGACACTGATCTTCCCCCGATTTAACGGACACCAACATCTAACAGATGAGGTGTCCAATGCCAAAATATACAAAGCCAAGAAAGACGTGGCAGTACTCAAATGAATTCAAAGTTAAAGCCGTTCAGTTGAGTTTGATTGAAGGTATTCAGGTTAAAGAAGTTGCCGTTACTCTCGACATTCATCCGTTTATGCTGTCACGATGGCGAAAAGAATATCGTGAAGGCAAAATCGTGGCAGATAAACGAAAGAAAGTAACTGAAGTATCTTCTAAGCAAGAGAAGGAACTCTCGAAAGTTAAGCGATTAGAAGCTGAAAATCGCAAGCTTAAGCAGGAGAATGACCTACTAAAAAAGTGGCAACGGTTTCTTGCGGAGGAACATCAGCAAGGTATCGATTCATCGAAAGATTCGGATTAGATCTGGGGATTAAATCGTTGTGCTTTTTGCTCGGTGTCTCTCGAAGCGGTTATTACGATTGGCGTAAGCGCGAAGATTCGAGCCGCACAAGTGAAGATGCACTACTAAAGATTGAAATTCAGAAAGTGTATGACAAGGTCGAAGGGCGCTACGGCAGCCCTAGAGTTTGGAAAGCAGTGCAAAACCAAGGATTTTGCGTCAGCAGGAAGCGTATAGCGCGCTTGATGCA
Organism: Thalassolituus oleivorans MIL-1; assembly: GCF_000355675.1. Lineage (NCBI taxonomy): Bacteria > Pseudomonadati > Pseudomonadota > Gammaproteobacteria > Oceanospirillales > Oceanospirillaceae > Thalassolituus > Thalassolituus oleivorans. The sequence continues at coordinate 1,242,520 of NC_020888.1, forward strand.
AGAGATGGGCTTAATCGCGCGCGTTACTCGAGTAACCTACCGAGCACCCGGCATGAGGCGTTTCCTTGCCTCCGGTGAAAATCTGAGATCAGATGGTGCCGTGCCTGAAGCAAAGAACAAAGTATGGGTTGCTGATGTGACGTATCTCAAAGTAAAGAAGCAGTGGCATTACTTGTCAGCGGTCATGGATCTTCACTCAAGGCGCATTGTTGGTTGGAGCTTAGATACGAAAAGAACGACGGAAGTAACCAAAAGAACATTGGCAACTGCTATAAAGAAAAGAAAGCCAGAGAAGGGACTTATGCTGCACACGGATCGAGGTGTTGAGTACAGAGGGGCTGAATACCAAAAGGATCTTAAACGGCATGGCATCTTCCATAGTTTGAGCCGCCCAGGTAAATGTACCGACAATGCTCATATGGAATCATTCTTTCATACATTGAAAGCAGAATTAATCCGATGCACGAACTTCCAATCAGGCGAAGAATTGAAGTATGCTTTGGGACGTTACATTAATGATTTTTATAATCGAACGCGGCTGCATTCAGGGATTGGTTATTGTTCACCGATAGAATACGAGCGAATAGTAGCATGAAAATTCATGTGTCCGTTTTATCGGGGCAAGATCATATCGGCACTGCTCGCTTCGCTTCCCTGAGTACCTCCTACATATATGACGTAGATGATGGTTTTTTATCGCGAAAAAGTTTCGCTCCTACAGATACGACGTCGGTGCTCTACCTTTATTTTTAACGACGAATCATGCGTTTGATCAAGGGCACTTTGTATCGATATTGAATAATCAATACCGCACTAACGTGCACAGCCACGGCTATCATTACGGCATCGGCCGACCAAGCATGTAGGTTTTGTACCCAGTCTTCGCCCCAAAAAGCATCTAAGGTTTGCATCCATCCACTCACTGCAGTGATGAGAAGGGTAAATAGTAAAAATAACACCATGAGGCCGGCAATCGGGTTGTGGCGATTTTCAGTTAGGTGTTTTTTTTGTTCTTGGTTGAAGTTGTTAATGCTGTATTTAAGGCGCTTAATCGTGGGGAAAAAGTCGCTAAAGCGCGCATTTGATGGACCAACAAATCCCCAAATCATGCGAAACGTTAAAATACAGAAGAGGGCATAACCCGCCCACTCATGCCAATCTTCACCTTCTTCTAATAGCCAATAATTAATTAAAAATAGGCTCGCCATTAGCCAATGCCCTAGGCGAATAACGATGTCCCAAGATTGATAGGGCGTTTGCATTTAATCTTCTTTTTTCTTAATGATTTCGCCGGTTTTGGTATCGAAATACACTTCAATTTTAACGAACTCGGTCTTGGCTTCGTTTAAACCCCAGCCGTAAATTTCGTAGCAGTCGCCAGATGTTTGAAATTTCTTAATCGCAAAGCCGTATTCGTTGACGATTTTTTTCTGCATGTCGAGTACGTGTAACCATTCATTTTTTGGGTGTTCTTTACATGCGGCTCCGGCATGTAGGGAGGCACTGAAAAATAGAGCTGTTACAAAGAAGCTAGCAATCTTGAGCATGGGATTACCTTTGGTGGGTCATTTTGGATTTGGTGGTATCTTACATAAACGATAATGATTATCAATAACCATATAAATTTTCGAAAGATTGGTGCGAATTTATGAGATGGATTCGATGGGTACGAGTTATTAATCTGCTTTCAGCAACAGTGATGGCCTAGATACCTATTTAAGCCTAGGTGTTGACGGCAATCGAATGGCTTACCTTATGAGGACTTGAACATGACCAAAACAGTCGTAGTGTATTTTTCTGGATACGGACACACAGAGCACGTAGCAAACTTTGTTATCGACGGTGCGAATGCTGAGGCAATCAAAATCGATAGTAACGGCGACATCACCGATGCCGATTGGGAAACTCTAAACGCGGCGGATGCTATTATCTTTGGTGCGCCAACCTACATGGGTTCAGTGCCGTGGCAGTTTAAGAAGTTTGCCGATGCGACGTCTAAAGCCTGGTTTACCCGCGAATGGCAAGACAAGGTCTTTGGTGGCTTTACCAACAGCGCGAGCTTAAACGGCGATAAGCAAGTCACTATGATCTACTTGCAGACATTAGCGTCACAGCATGGCGGTATTTGGGTTAGCTTAGGTTTGCCACCGGCGAATAAGTTGGCTTCGACGCGTAGTGAAGTTAACAATCTGGGTGGTTCTGTTGGTGTGTTAGTTCAGTCACCTTCGGACGCTGGCAACGACGCTATTCCAGCCGGTGATCTAGAAACCGCGCGATTGTATGGCGAGCGTGTAGCAGCTATTGCCGGTCGGTTAAGTGCCTAACTTGGGGCAAATATTCTAATTTCAATACAAAATTAGTTGCAACTCACTGTTGCTGCCATCCAGCGCTATTGTTCTCTTTGATCGCTTGATGGCCGCCAGTGATGTTCCTATAGTTAGCCGACATTTAAAGCACGACGAGGCTCCCATGACTGCTACACATTCCGCATTATTCTCTAGTATTCAACTTGGCGACCTTGAGCTACCTAATCGGATGCTCATGGCTCCTCTTACTCGTTGTCGTGCTGAAGGGCACCAACCGAATGAACTCATGGCCGAGTATTATTCGCAGCGCGCGAGTGCCGGTTTATTAATTACCGAATGTACTATGGTTATGCCAGGTACATCAGCGTTTGGTAGCGATCCAGGTGTGTATTCGCAAGCGCAAGTCGAAGGCTGGAAGAAAACCACTGATGCTGTACATGCCAACGGTGGTCGAATTTTTATGCAAATTTGGCATGCTGGTCGTGCAGCACATCCATTGCTGAATAATGGCCAAGAAGCCGTTGCACCGAGTGCGATTGCAATCGATGGCGAAACTCATACGCCTGAAGGCAAAAAAGCATACACGGTTCCTCGTGCGCTTACCGAGAGCGAAATTGCTGAGCTGGTTGCTGCATTTAAGCAAGCGGCAGTAAATGCTAAAGCGGCGGGTTTTGATGGTATCGAAGTGCATGCGGCAAACGGCTACATCATCGACCAATTCTTACGCGATGGTAGTAACAAGCGTACGGATAAATACGGTGGTTCGATGGAGAATCGCGCGCGTTTGCTGATCGAGATCTTAACCGCTGTTACTGAGGTATTTGGCGCCGGTCGTGTGGGTGTGCGTTTATCGCCTCTTAATAGCTTCAACGATATGAAAGACAGTGATCCAGTCGCTCTAATTAGTTACTTGGCTGAGCAATTAAACGCCTTCGATTTAGCTTACTTGCATTTAATGCGCGCCGATTTTTTTGGTGTGCAGCAAGCGGATGTTATTACACCTGCGCGTGCAGCCTACAAAGGTAATTTAGTATTAAATATGGGCTACGGTGCTGAAGAAGCAGAAGCCGCGATTGCCGCCGGACAGTTTGATGCGGTTGCATTTGGTACGGGCTTCCTTGCCAACCCAGATTTACCGGCGCGTATTAAAGCGGGTGCTGAGTTAAATACGCCTGACGAAGCGACCTTCTATTCGCCAGGTGCAAAAGGCTATACCGATTATCCAGCTCTTTAAAACGCTTTAAATAGATGTGTTAATACGACTGAAGCCTCCGTAAGGAGGCTTTTTCGTTGAATACAATTTAGTGTGTTCAATAGGCTAAGCGCGAGATTAACAATGAATAAAATTAATCCAAAGAAATTAATGACGTTTTATTTCTGTAACCATTGCACTAAACCCAGACCGGCGCGTTTGCCGGTTGCAAAACAAGCGGTCAGTAAGTAGCCACCGGTAGGGGCTTCCCAGTCCAGCATTTCTCCGGCAACAAAAACCCCAGGTAATTGCTCTAGCATAAGATCGTTATTGGTTGAGTTAAAGCGAACGCCGCCAGCACTGCTGATCGCCTCGTCGATAGGGCGCGTCTGCTGTGGGCGCATTGGCATGGCTTTAATCGCGTTAGCAACATCCGTCGAATTATTATTGTCGAGGGTGGGGCAACATTCTTTTAATAGTGCATTGGTGAGGGCTGGTAAATTTAATTTTTTACGCAACACGTTAGAAAAACTCATGCCTTTGCGCGGCTGGTCGAGTTTTTTGATGATTTGCTCTACTGTCATATTCGGCAACCAGTCGAGGAAAAACTCGGCTGTTTTTTCGCCATTGGTATCAATAAGATCGCGCAGCGGCGCGCTAATAGCGTAAATCAAACTGCCTTCAATGCCATATTCGCTGAGGACAAATTCTCCTTTTTTGTATTCGGTATTGCCATTTTTATCGGTAATTGAAACCGCGATATTTTTAAGCGGCGTACCGGCGAAACGTTCGCGAATAAAGTCACTCCACGGTATCTCAAAGCCACAATTCGTGGGTTTAAGCGGGGCAATATCAACCTGCATCTGCGCAAGCGGCTCACACCAGCGACCATCCGATCCGAGCTTCGCCCAGCTGGCACCGCCTAAGGCTAAAACGACAGCATCGAACTGATGAGTTACTTCGCCATCGGGCGTGGCAAATACCCAGCCATCTTGAGGGGTGTTGTTGTTCCAGCCTGTCCAGCGATGACGCGGATGAAAGGTAACGCCGGAGCTACGCAAACGGTGCAACCAAGCACGCAGTAACGGTGCGGCTTTCATATCGGTGGGGAAAACGCGTTGCGAGGTGCCAACAAAGGTATCTACTCCAAGCGCATGAATCCATGCGCGCAATTCTAGTGGAGGAAGATCATCTAATATCGGCTTAAGCTGACTTTGCGCGCCGCCATAGCGGGTAACTAAAGTGTCGTAGTCTTCGGCATGGGTGATGTTCATACCGCCAATGCCTGCCAATAAGAATTTGCGTGCAACACTGGGCATCGCATCAAACACGTCGACCGCTAATCCGGCGTTGGCTATATGCTCTGCTGCCATTAGGCCTGCAGGGCCAGCACCGATGACGGCAATGCGTTGGGCGGATGCTGGAGAGGCCATAAAACAGTGTCCTAGGAATATTAGGCGCGCAGTTTACCCTATTTACCGACGCCGCAAAAATGTTGCGTTGGCACGATCTAGAGGGGGTGAGGCAATAGCCGGATTACGTTAGCTCGGCCCAAGAGGTAAGCCGAGTGTTAACCACAGCACCATTAAGCCAGACCAAAAAATCAAGAAGCCAACACTGTAGGGCAGCATCATCGACATAATCGTGCCAATCCCAGCTGTCGGCTGATAGCGTTGTACATAGGCCACCACAACGCCGAAATAGGGCATTAATGGCGTAATAATATTGGTGCTGCTGTCGCCCACACGGAAGGCCATTTGCGTTGCTTCGGGGGATATTCCAGCCAGTAGCAGCATAGGTACAAAAATAGGCGCGAGCAGCGCCCATTTGGCGCTGGCGCTGCCGATTAATAAGTTAATGCTAGCGGCCATGATAACAAAACCCGCGAGTAATAAGGTTGGCGATAGATCCCAGCTTTGTAGCAGCTGCGCCCCCTGAATCGCCGACACTGCGCCCAGATTACTCCACGAAAAATAACTGACAAATTGTGCGGCAAAGAACATTAATACTAAGTAGCTTGCCATGCTGGCCATGGCCGATTCCATGGCCGTTATTGCTTCACCGTTGCTGTGCCAACGGCCAGATACTCGGGCGAAAACAATACCGGCCAGCAAGGCATAAACGGCAATAATTACGACAATGCCTTGAATAAAGGGAGAACGTAAAATGCTGCCAGTTTCGGGATTACGCAGTAGACCATCTGCTGGTACAAGCCCCCACAATAATAATGCCGTCACGATAATCGTCAGTAAGCCTACAGCGCGTAAACCGCGTTTATCGAGTTGCGTTAAAGTATGATTTTTATCCTCGCCATTATTAACGTCAACGAGCGTATTCATAGGGCTTGATTCGAGTAAGCGCGGTTCGATCCAACGTTGGGTAATCCAAGTGCCGACAAAGGTCACAAGAAATGTCGATGCCACCATAAAGTAATAATTAGCGGTGGCACTCACTTGATAGTCTTGCGCCACCAGATGAGCAGCTTCGGTTGATAACCCCGCGAGCATAGCGTCGACAGGGCCAATTAATAAGTTAGCACTATAGCCACCGGATACTCCGGCAAACGCAGCCGCAATTCCGGCTAATGGATGGCGTCCCGCACTTTGGAAAATAATGGCGGCGAGCGGTATTAATACAACATAGCCAGCGTCGGCTGCGATGCTCGACATCACGCCAGTAAATACCACCATCGCAGTTAATAACGTGCTAGGTGCTTTATGTACGCTGGCTCGCAAGGCGACATCAAATAATCCGCTTTTTTCCGCGACGCCAATGCCGAGCATGGCAACCAGTACCGTGCCTACAGGCGCAAAATGAGTGAAGTTAGTGACCGTGTTGGCCAAAATTTTATGCAAACCATCGACGCTGAGGAGATTGACCGCAGAAATTGTTTCGCCGCTAATTGGATGCAAGGCTTGCAGCTGAAATCCTGCCGCAATTGCGGATAACACCAGAATAAAAGCCGATAAATAAACAAATAATAGAGTCGGATGCGGGAGTCGATTACCGAGTAATTCAACCTTGTTTAGCGCACGTTGAACTAAAGAGGTTCGGTTTGCGGATAACGACATGGAGGAGCCTACCTAAGCGTTATAAAGTAGCCCTGAGTCTACCCATCGCTAGGTGTTTTGGCCAACCTTGATCGAAGTGATAATGGCAGTAATGTTCGAATCGAGTATGTGCACGTTGTTTATTTTAGGTATAAAAAAACCGGCTAATGCCGGTTTCTTTAGAGTACTAAGCGGTATTAAAAACGGGTAACACCCGTAAATACGTAGGTATCCATGCCATTGTCACGGGTATATTCTAAGCTCACGCTGACTGGCGGTACGATGAAAGCGCGGAAGCCTGCACCATAAATCGGATCGGCATCTTCTACACCCGTATCGGTGGCACGAATACCGAAGGCGATGTCACGCGTAAAGTAGTAGTCGGTGATCAAATTATAAGAACTGACTTCTTCGTTATCCGTCATCGATACTTCAAAGTTAATAAAGTCGTTGCCTACAGGCGTAACGTATTTCAACCCGTAGGTCATGGCATCAGTGTCATAGCTATCGCCGGTATCTAAACCAGCGTACACCAGCAAACCATGATAAAGAGCAACACCAAAACGCGCGTTGATGTCGTTGTTCTCTTCTGTCATTTGGTAGTTGCCAGCGAAGAAGAAGTCGTTAACCCAAAACTCGCCACCAAAACCACGTGTTTCAACTTTTGCTTTATTGAACTGCGCATAGTTCGCGTTGATGTTGCTGTTATGGCCTAGGAAGGCAGCCTCAGCCAACGGACGATTCTTGGTTCGAACTCGCTCTAGGTTCATCTTCAAATCGATGCCAAACGTGTTCTCATCGTTGTTTTGGTAGTTGATCTGGCCAAAGGTTGCACTGGCTTCAGAGCGATAGTCGCTAGCATAAGCTGAACCGTGAGCAGCCATTAGCGCAGTCATTGTTAGCGCGAGGGAAGTCTTCTTCATTGGTGTCGTCCCATTATTCTTATTAGGTATTAGTCCGGTGGCAGTAACGCGCCATATGGCAACGACTATATCGCAATTAACGGTGTGCTTGAAGTGCCTATCCGAGTTATGGCGCGTTGAATGATTCTGAGTGATAAATGCGCTTGCAATACTTACGGCAAGTAATGGCCCGTCGCAGTTCGACGGGCTAAATGCGCTTCATTATTGCGTATGAAGAGGCTATAGATTCATGCAGTTCGCATAAAAGGTTGTGGTTGCCGGCCAATCAGAGAATACGCCGATAACGCCGACCTGTTTTGCCAGCACATCAAGCACAGTGAAGGTATCGCCATCGTTATCAATCACATCGGCTTTTCCTAATGAGCCGTTCACCGATTGATAGTAATACCCGCCGTTATCTTTAAGCAGGCCTGAACGCTCTAACGTCCAAGTAATGAGCTTCAAACCGGCCGCTTTAGCATTTTTTGCATACTGCGATGGCACGATGTCACCATTCTCGTTAACGTCTAACAGCATCCACATCGGTGGGGCTAATACCTTCATGCCATCAGCTTTCCATTGCTGCATTTGCTCAAGGCTAGTAGAGGCATCTTCAGAACCATCAAGGTAAACAGCTTGGCGGGCAAACCAAGGTTCGTTTTGATTCCAATAGAGAATATCGTCGAAATCAAACGACTGAGCCCATACGCGGCGTGGATGAATGCCAGCAGAACGATATTCATTAATCATTTGCTGAGCGAAATCGGCCTGCGTGTAATCGCCTTCAAACGGCATGGTAACGCTTGGTGTTTTTAGTTCGGGCGTGAAGTCTGCACCTAGGTCGTCGACTAGTGCGATGTATTCAGCATGTGTCATTAAAGTGCCGTGGGCGGAATAGAGATCTGTGCGGAAGCTAGGCGTTGCATCCATGTATTCTTCAATGCTGGTGGCTGCGGTATTTGCAGCGTCCATTTTGCCTTCAAGGGTTTTGAATTCAGCGAGAGTGATGTCACTGGTGCAACATTGAATCGCTTTGGCATTGGTTAGCACGCCATTTTGATCAAATTCAGGCGGAACAGAACACTTAGAAGCCAATGGTGTTGCTAGAATATTGGTGGTGGTGTGTAAGTCGCACTGCGAATGGCGACAAACCAACTCGCGATCTTTGGTGAAGGTAACGTCACATTCAATAATGCCAGCGCCCATTTTGGCGGCAGCAACATACGATTCACGCGTGTGTTCTGGAAATTGCAATGCGGCACCGCGGTGACCAATTGAGAACGTTGATGGTCGGAAAGGGCCTTTTCCGCAACGCGATAGGCGATCTTTCAGTGCACCTTCGTCCATGTCGTTTACTAAGAAAAACGGGCGTGGTCCTAATTGTACCGCTGAGAAGTGCTGACCAATACGCTTAACATTTGCTTGGCTGTTGTCGTGTGATGAATCGGCGAATGTTAGCTGGCTGAATACCAGCGTCATGAGCAGGGTGAGTAAGTGAGTCCGTACTTGCATAGATCCTCCAATGTCGAATGTGTTTTATTTTGAGCGTTCGTTGCGATTTCCTATGGATCGCATCACTAAGTTAGAGGCTCGGTATTGCAGTTATGATACGAACGCATGACAAGATCGCGGTGGCTCATTGCTGGCATATGTGATCCTATAGGCGGTCTATGTCGTCAATGTCATTTATATATGAAAAATGACATGGCATGCTCTTGTTTCAACGGTATCGTATCGCCTCTTAGCGGCATCAAATCAGAACAAGCGTCAATTGAACTGCGTTTTTTATTTATAGAGTCATCAGAAGGAGTTAGATATGAGCACAATACATTTTGTTGGCGGAGAAAAGGGCGGCGTGGGTAAATCCGTCGTATCGCGTTTATTATCACAGTATTGCTTAGACAATAAGATGATGTATGCCGGTTTAGATGCTGATCAATCGCACTCTACACTGTCGCGTTTTTATCCTGAATATACCCAAGCAATTGATCTTGATCACTTTGAAAGCGCCGACCGTATTATGGAGCTGGCAATAGAACAAGATGTACAAGTGGTGGTCGATTTACCGGCACAAAGCGAGCGTTTTCTTAATCGCTGGATGGAAGAAAACGGCGTAGCCGAAATGTGCGAAGAAATGAATGTGCGCTGCGTATATTGGTACATCATCGACGACGGTATGGATTCTGCTGGTTTGTTAAAAGGCTTCTTACAACGTCATGGTGGATCTATGCCATGCGTTGTGGTCAAAAATATGGGACGCGGTTTGGATTTTGGGCCTGCTGATCAATCTATTGCTCAAGTGCAGTTACCACCGGGTTCAGAATTGAATATTTTGACCTTGCCAGTGTTGCACACCGCAACTATGCGCAAAATCGACGAGTTGAATTTTAGCTTTTGGGGTGCTGAACACTTTGCTGATGCATCGCAACCGCACCTTACATTAATGGAGCGTCAACGTACGCGTGTTTGGGTGAAAAAGGCTTTCGCCGAATTTGACCAAGTATTGGCTTATTCAGCTGCGGCAGCGCCTGCGCCGGTTGAGCCAGCCCCAGCGCCTGTTGCATCAGCCCCAACGCCTGTTGCACCAGCCCCGCAAGCACCAATGGCACAAACGCAAATGCCATTAACTAATACTCGTGCTGCTTACGTGGGCGTGAGTTACGAAGCCGGTGCGAAAGCATCACCAAGCGATACTGAAACTACCGACGAGCCTAAGTCGCTGTATCCATTTATGTAACATTTATTGTTTGTGCAAATAAAAAAAGCCGTACTGTTTCCAGTACGGCTTTTTTTTATTCAGTATTTATTTCGACAGTTGATCATTGTTTAACTGATATTCTTCGCCTTTGTAATAGGCTTCCACGCGCGGATTCATCACTTTAAACCAGAGTGGCGGAATAATCGCCAACACTACCATGGTTGCGTAACCACCCGGTAATTGCGGGCTTTCATCGTAGTGGCGCAATACTTGATAACGACGCTTAGGGTTCGCATGGTGATCAGAGTGACGCTGCAATTGCACCAATAATAAGTTAGTCAGTAAATAATTGCTGTTCCAAGAATGAGCTGGGGTAGTACGCTCGTAACGACCATTCTCTAGTTTGCGACGGTGCAAGCCGTAGTGCTCAATGTAGTTAACGATTTCTAGCAAAGTGAAGGCAAAGAAACTTTGCGCTACGAAGAAGACGACACCTTCCCAGCCCCATAACACGCCACTTGCTACGGCTAATAAAGCCGAGATGCTGTACCACCAAATTAATTCATTGTGCCAGCTAACAATCGGCTGATTTTTACGACGTAGTTTTGCTGCTTCTAACACCCAAGCATTTTTAAAGTTGTGCCAGTAAGCATGTGGCAAAAATTGATACAAGGTTTGGTTGTAGCGTGAAGACGAAGCGTCATCCGGTGTTGATACATGTACATGGTGACCGCGTACGTGCTCAACTTTAAATCCAGCGTAAGTTACCAAAGCAAGTAATAAACCGCCGGTCCACTGCTCAATTTTGCTGTCTTTATGAATTAATTCGTGGCCAACGTTGATGCATACGATACCCATAATCACGCCAGTAGAAATCACAATACCGAATTGCCCTAGAAGACCAATACGATCATCTACAAACAAAAAGCCGGCATAGGTTACGTTGGCGAGCATGACTGGCAATGTCAGTATGGTTAAAAATGGATACCACTTCTCAGCCGACATCGAAGGTACATCCATTTCTTCATTGGGGTTGAATGGGTCTTTGCCGACCAAATGATCGAGAATAGGAATAATGCCAAATACAAAAAATAGCGGGAAAAAGAACCAAAGATCGCTGTTAGCGCCATTTGACTCCCAAAGAGAGATAGACATAGGCCAAAGAATGGCTGGTAGCAGTACCACCAAGTAGCCGTATTTTTTCAGCTGCATACGCCAGTCTGTCGCTGGAATAATGGTTGCCGTTTTCGTTGTCATAGCGCAATCCTCTAGGTAGAGTTTTTTCTTATTTAGTAATATTGTCCTACAATCCAACAAAAGATGATTTAGATCAAGAGTTCGATTCTGCCATTCGAACGGGCCGAGGATGCGTAAAATGAATCCTGTGATACTATCTCGCCAACCGTTTAGTCACAGTTTAGAACAGGAAAACGAATGAGTTTTGTCACCCCAGAGAGCCTAGCGGAGCAAATTGCGGGGCATCTAGCAGAACGGATTATTCAGGGTGATTTGAAGTCAAACGAGCGCATACAAGAAGGGCGCGTCGTTCAAGAACTTGAGGTTAGCCGTGGGCCGGTGCGCGAAGCACTGCTGTTATTAGAAAGCCGGCACCTAGTCACCATTCTTCCTCGTCGCGGAGCAATTGTTACCGAACTGACACCACATCGCGTGCGCAGCCTATACGATATGTACGTTACTTTGCTGACGATGCTAGCGGATCTTCTGGCGCGCAATTGGAACGATAACAACAAACAAGTTTTGTTAGATCAGGCAATGCGCTTGCAAGAGTTGGCCAGTAGTCAGGATAAGAATGCGTTTATCTTGGCGGGCTTTGAGCTAATGCGTAAGGCATTCACGATTGCTAACAACGATTATCTAGCGCAAATGCTTGAAGACTTGCAGCCAGCGATTCATCGTACCTACGCCATGTCGATACGCCATTCCCCCGATGAAACTGAACTGAGTCGCCAATTCTTTAGTGGCCTAGTCACGGCAGTGTTAAGCAGGGATACTGACGTATTGCCTAAAATATTTCATAGCTATGGCCGCCATCAATGCAGTCTCGTGTTGGCCGCTATGCAGGAAGAAAACTAAGCCATGCGGTTAAAAGCGATACGCCTGTCTGGATTTAAATCCTTCGTTGATCCTACTACGGTGCCTTTCAATACCAATATGACCGGTATTGTTGGCCCTAACGGTTGTGGTAAATCCAATACCATCGATGCCGTACGCTGGGTGATGGGCGAAAGCTCTGCCAAGTATTTGCGCGGCGATGCCATGACCGACGTTATCTTTAATGGCTCGTCTGAACGTAAGCCGGTGAGTAAAGCCAGCGTTGATCTTGTGTTTGATAACTCTGATTCGACTTTACGCGGCGAATACGCAGGCTATAACGAAATCAGTATTCGCCGTCAGGTAACCCGTGATGGCCAGTCTAACTATTACCTCAACGGTACTAAGTGTCGTCGCAAAGACATTACCGATATCTTTTTAGGCACAGGTTTAGGGCCGCGTTCATACGCCATCATTGAGCAGGGCATGATCTCGCGCCTAATCGAAGCTAAGCCAGAAGAATTGCGGGTTTATGTCGAAGAAGCTGCTGGTATTTCTAAATACAAAGAACGCCGCCGCGAAACCGAAAATCGTATGCGCCGCACGCACGAAAACTTAGAGCGTCTGAGCGATATTCGTAGCGAGTTAGAGCGCCAACTCGCGCATCTGCAGCGCCAAGCACAGGCTGCAGAGAAATATCGCGAATACAAAGCCCAAGAACGTGAGAAGAAAGCCCAATTGCAAGCCTTGAAGTGGCAAGCTCTGAACGGCGAATATCAGATACGCGAAACCAAAATTGCCGAACTTGATGTGAAGTTCGAAGCCCAAATGGCCGATCAACGAGCTGCCGACGCCGGTATCGAAGCATTGCGGGTTGAGCACATGACTCGCACCGATGAATTCAACAGCGCCCAGGGCAAGTTCTACGAAGTCGGTTCGCGCATTGCCCGCGCCGAACAAAAAATCGAGCACCAAGCTCAACTGAGTTTGCAGCTTGATCGCGATATGGCTGATGTAGAAAAAGGCCTGCTCGATACTCAACGCGCACTCGAAGATGACCAATTAGCGATGGAAACTCTTGCCGAGCAACGCCTAACGCTAGAACCCGAATTCGAAATGCTCGAAGCCGGTGCCGAAGAAACCAATATGGCCTTGCTAGAAGCTGAAGAAGCACAGCAGCAATGGCAAGAATCCTGGGATAGCTTTACCCAACGCGCCAGCGAACCCACCCGCCAAGCGGAAGTGGCGCAAGCACGTATGCAAACCATCGAACAGCAGTTGGTGCGCCTACAACAGCAAGCCGAACGCCTTGAAGAGGAGCGTCGCCAGCTTACCGAAAACCCAGAAAACGACGAAATTCTGCTACTGCAAGAAGAAGCCAGCGAAGCCGAATTGCAAGTTGAATCACAGCAAGCCCGCGTTGATGAACTGCAAGAACAGCTGGTGCAATCGCGAGAAGACAGCGAAAAACAGCGTCGTCAGCTCGACGATGGCCGCCAGCGTTTGCAACAAATGTTGGGGCGTAAAGCCACTCTTGAAGCATTACAAAAAGCCGCGATGGGTCAGGGCAGCGAAGCCGTTAGTCATTGGCTTGAAAGCCATCAGTTGGCGCGTAAGCCACGCTTAGCGGAGCAACTGCAAGTGACCAGCGGCTGGGAACGCGCCGTTGAAACCGTCTTGGGTGATTACCTGCAAGCCGTGTTAATCGACGACATGGCGCTAACGCAACAATGGCTGGGCGGTTTTAAAGAAGGCACGCTCACTTTATGGCAAAGTAATACCAATACGGCTAACAGCGCCGCCAATACGTTAGCTGCCAAAGTTCAAAGCGCTCAGAATTTAGAATCATTACTCGCTAACGTGCTGACTGCAGATGACTTAACCACCGCTCTGGCCATGCGTTCGCAACTGCAATCTCATCAATCAGTAATCACTCCTGATGGGATTTGGCTTGGCCCTGATTGGTTGCGCGTTGCTCGTGCAGCCGATGGTGAAGGCGGTGTTTTAGCGCGCCAGCAAGAACTCGAAGTGCTGGTGGACGAAGCCGACGAACTCGATATGTTAGTCGAAGAGTGGGAGGCTGATCTCGATACGGTGCAACTGCGCCTGCGTAGCCTAGAACAACAACGCGATACCGCACAGCGTGAACTGCAGCAAATCAGCCAAAAGTTGGTCGCTGTGTCATCGCAGTTATCGGGCATGAAAGCGAAAGCAGAGCAGCTATCGTTACGTACCGACAAACTCGATCAGTCGCTGAGTGAAATTCGCGAAACGCAAACGCTAGAGCGAGAACATCTCGAAGAAATGCGTCTCGAATGGCAAACCGCGATGGCGGCTATTGATGACGACACCGACGAGCGTGAACGGTTACAAGCTCGTAAGCAAGAGTGTGTGCAGCAGCTTGAGCGAGCACGCTTAGGCGCAGGTCAAAATAAAGATCGCTTGCATCAATTGCAGCTACAACTCCAAAGCGTGCGCAGCCGTGAAGATAGTTTACAGCAAGCCATTGCTCGCCTAGCTGAGCAAATGCAGCGCTTTAAAGAGCGCAAACAACAGATATTAGAAAATCAAAATCGTGATCACGATGCCGATCTTGATGTGTTACGCGCTGAGCTAGAAGAGTTGCTGGAGCAGCGCCTAACCGCCGAACAATCCATGCAGGCTGCTCGTCATGCGTTAGAGCTAGTCGATACGCAAATGCGCGAGCTAGAGCAAAAGCGCGCTGATGCTGAGCGTCGCGCGTTGGAAGTACGTAACGATTTAGAATCGGTGCGGATGGAATGCCAAGCATTGGATATTCGTCGTCAAGGTCTGGTTGAGCAGCTACAAGAAGACAAGCTCACTCTTAAAGACGTACTCGAAAATATGCCGGATGAAGCCAACTCCGAGCAATGGCAGCAAGACCTTCTCAAAATTGCCGAACGCATACAGCGCCTAGGGGCTATTAACTTAGCAGCAATTGAAGAATATAAATTGCAGTCAGAGCGTAAGGTCTATCTTGACGCGCAAAACGACGATCTGCAAAAAGCGTTGAACACCTTAGAAGGTGCGATTCAAAAGATCGACAAAGAAACGCGCAGCCGCTTCCAAGAAACCTTCGAGAAAATGAACGCCGGCCTTGCTGAGTTATTCCCGAAAGTATTTGGTGGCGGCCATGCCTGCCTAGAACTCACCGGTGATGATTTGCTGAGCACGGGTGTGAGTATCATGGCCCGTCCGCCGGGCAAAAAGAACAGCACCATTCACCTGCTGTCGGGTGGCGAGAAGGCTCTTACTGCAATTGCTTTAGTTTTCTCCATCTTCCAGCTCAATCCAGCGCCTTTCTGTATGCTCGACGAAGTGGATGCACCACTGGATGACGCCAACGTAGGGCGTTATGCCCGACTGGTGAAAGCTATGTCGGAAAAAGTGCAGTTTATCTACATCACTCACAACAAGATCGCCATGGAAATGGCCGATCAGCTGATGGGGGTTACCATGCACGAACCGGGTGTATCTCGTTTGGTGTCTGTGGACGTCGAAGAAGCTGCCAGCATGGTGGAAGGATAATGCACACCAATGAAACTACTCGCCAGCGCTGTCATCCAAGCTGAACATGGACTAGATTGATAGCGTTATGTCATGCTGAGCCAGCGTGGTGTAATATCGTGGTTTAGTTTCATCGTTAACTTTATAACAATACATTCGGCAAGCAGGTTTAGAGGCAAAATATGGAGTGGAGCTGGCGCACCGTCATGATCCTAATTGGATTATTAGGAATGGTGGTAATTCTAGTCGACGGATTTAGACGTATGAAACGTGCCCGTGCAGAGGCACTACGTTTGGATATCCCTAGTGGCGGACACAACCTTCCTGAAGATGACTTCAATCCTGAATTGCCCGGCAAAGCTCGGGTTATTGGCCATACGGCTAATAGCGACGAAGAAGATTCATTAGCAGTGCTTATGTCTGGTAAAGACGAAGACTCAGCCGATATTCCTGCTGACGCAGTGTCGTTCTCAGCGCTCGACGATGTCAAACCATCGATTAAATCGCCGCAGAAACCACCTCAGCCTCTGAAGCCGTCCACGCTAGCGAATTATAACAAGCCGAAAACCACCTCTACCTTTGCCAAGCATAAAGAAAGTCATCCTGCTCCGCATAAGCCCGTTGAAATCCCAAATTCTCCACTAATTCCGAAAGCGCGCCCAGTGAATCTGGATGAACAAGTGCCGGTGTTGTTGGATGTTGAAGAGCTGGGTTCAGATGATGCGTTTGCCGACGGTATTTTATCGGCCCCTCGTGTCGTGGGTGAAACCACAAAGAAAGAAAAAGAAAACGTTTCGCAGCCAAAAGTCGATGTCACCATACAAGACGCTGAAGATGCTGCGGAAGCGGAGGCGGAAGCAGACCTTCCTCAAGTAGAAGATCCTGACACCGTAAATGATCCGCATCTAGAAGACGAAGTTGAAAGCCTACTACCTGAAAATACGATTTCTCAGCCGGTAAATTTTGCTGGCCCAAATGCCGAAGTATTAGCGAACCGCCCTGATGCTGAATTGGTATTAGTGATTCATACTATTGCTCGTGATCCAGAGGGTTTTTCTGGTAAAGATTTACTGTTTTTGTTCAATAGTTGTGATTTACGTTACGGCGAAAAGAATATCTTCCATCGCTTTGAAGATGCCGATGGCCAAGGCAATATTCAGTTCTCGGTTGCTCAAAGCCATGAGCCGGGCGTATTTGCACCAGGACAAATGGCCGAGCAAATGTTTACCGGATTGAGTTTCTTTATGAGTTTGCCGGGAGCTAAGCGCCCGTTAGAAGCCTACGAAGCCATGTCTGAAATGGCGATGGTTGTATCGCGTAATTTAAAAGCCGACGTACTTGATGGCACACACAGCGCCATGACTTCGCAAACACGTGAACACGAACGCCAACAAATTTTAGATTACGAGCGCCAACAGCGCTTGCGGGCAAAAAAACAGCGTCACTAAAATAGCGTATAAAGCGAAAATTTAGTGGTAGTAAATATAACGCGCGGCTGATTTCAGCCGCGTTGTTTTTTGGCCTACCAATATGTCGATAGAGAATGTCATGAGCCAACACGATTTATTTTCCGACGACGCCAGCGCGTCGACTTCTACTGCTAATACTTCTGCAACTAATAGCGCACCTTCCGAACAAATAATCGCCTTACGTGAGCAAATTAATTTACATAATCATCGTTATTACGTTTTAGATGAACCGAGTATTCCTGATGCGGAGTACGATCGCTTATTGCGCGAATTACAAACCTTAGAGCAAGAGAATCCGAGCTTAGTCACCCCCGACTCGCCAACACAAAGAGTAGGCGCTGCTCCACTCGCTGGCTTCACCAGCGTAACTCATGAACGCCCTATGTTATCGCTGGATAACGCCATGAACGGCGAAGAATTTATTGCTTTTGATCAACGCGTTTTAGATCGTTTAAAAAGCACGGATACCGTTGAATATGCTTGTGAACCAAAACTTGATGGATTGGCCATTAGTCTATTGTACGAAGACGGATTATTAGTGCGTGCCGCCACTCGTGGCGATGGTCAAACCGGTGAAGACGTGACTCAAAACGTACGCACCATTAAAAATGTGCCTTTGCGTTTACGCGGTGATGATTACCCGCAACGCATCGAAATTCGTGGCGAAGTGTATATGCTTAAAGCAGGCTTTGAAGCTTACAACGAACGGGCGCGTGCGAACGATACTAAGTTATTTGCTAACCCTCGCAATGCCGCGGCAGGTTCATTACGTCAGCTTGATCCGCAAATTACCGCACAACGCCCACTCGAATTTTGCGCGTACAGCATTGGCGTTGTTAGTGACGAAGCGACCTTACCCAATACCCATGCCGATATTCTGTATAAATTAAAAGAATGGGGTGTTCGTATTAACGAAGAAATGCGAGTAGTGCAGGGTATTGCAGAAGCCGAAGCCTTTTTTCAGCAGCTTGGCGAAAAACGTCATTCGTTAGCGTATGAAATCGACGGCACCGTATTTAAAGTAAACGATCTAACCCTACAGGAACGCCTAGGCTTTGTTGCCCGTGCGCCACGTTGGGCTATTGCTTATAAATTCCCTGCCGTAGAACAAATGACCGAATTACTGGGTGTTGATTTTCAAGTAGGGCGCACGGGGGCATTAACTCCTGTAGCGCGCCTTCAGCCCGTGCATGTGGCCGGTGTTACCGTGAGCAATGCCACATTGCACAATATGGACGAAGTCGCGCGCCTAGGCGTGCGTATTGGCGATACCGTGATTATTCGTCGTGCCGGTGATGTTATTCCACAAATTGTATCGGTAGTGGAAGATCGTCGCCCTGAAACCACGATTGAAATCACTATGCCCGAAACCTGCCCCGTGTGTGATTCGCACATCGAAAAGGTAGAAGGCGAAGCCGTGGCGCGCTGTACCGGCGGCCTAGTGTGCTCAGCGCAACGCAAAGAAGCGATCAAACACTTCGCCTCGCGTAAAGCATTAGATGTTGAAGGCTTAGGCGATAAATTAATTGATCAACTAGTGGACGCCGGATTAATTGACTCAGTAGATGATTTATTTCATCTCACATTAGAGCAGTTATCAGGCCTTGAACGCATGGCCGAAAAATCCGCACAAAATGTATTAGATGCACTCGAAACCGCGAAAAAAACCACCCTAGGCCGGTTTTTATACGCACTCGGTATTCGTGAAGTCGGAACTGTCACCGCTCAGAATTTAGCCGCACATTTTGGCTTTCTAGAACGCATCATGAACGCCAGCAACGAACAGCTATTAGAAGTTGCCGATGTGGGCGTTATCGTTGCCGCTCATGTCACCAACTTCTTTGCCGAAGAACACAACCGCACCGTCATAGAACAACTGCAAAAAGCCGGTATTAGCTGGGAAGAACAAGAGCCGACAAAAGCCGAAGATGCGCCTCTTAGTGGGCAAATAGCGGTTATCACTGGAACCCTCAGCGACATTACCCGTGAACAAGCCAAAACCCTACTCGAACGCCTAGGCGTAAAAGTAACCGGCAGCGTATCCGCCAAAACCGACTTCCTCGTTGCTGGCGAAAAAGCAGGCTCCAAATTAGCCAAAGCCCAACAGCTAGACGTCACGGTATTGGATGAAGCTGCGTTTATTGAAATGCTGGCCGAGCATGGATTGAGTGTTGCTGACGCGTAAACTAACGATGATCGCGGATAAGATCCGCTCTTACAGGTGTGTGACATTGTAGGAGCGAAACTTTTTCGCGAATAGCGTTGCGGTGTAATCAATGCTGTCGCGGATAAGATCCGCTCTTACAGGTATGTGACATTGTAGGAGCGAAACTTTTTCGCGAATACCGTTGCGGTGTAATCAATGCTGTCGCGGATAAGATCCGCTCCTACGGGATTGACGCTTCAATCCTCTGGCAAAATTCTTTAAGGCCATTACTCAGCACTGCTGAGATTTCTCGGTTTTCCACAATACCATCCGCATCCAGTTCGCTACTCAACAAGGGAACGGTAACGTTTGCGCTTTCGATGATATCGCCCGACATCGTAGTGATCACTTCAATTAACGCATTCAGCGCATGCGACGCTCGCGGTGAGGTGTTGACCAACATGATCGGCTTATAAGGAAATTCAACACCGCTGACTAGCCAATCTAAGGCATTCTTCATCGGCCCGCTAATGCCATGAGCATATTCAGGGCTCGCGATGATTAAGCCCGAGGCCTGCGCTAAATTAGACTTAAGCGCTTGCACCGTAGGAATATCATTATTCTCAATGTCAGGGTTGAACAGGGGCAACGAGCTAATGTCGCCAATAACAATCTCAATACTCGTTGGGGCAAGCCGTTTTAGTGCTTGAATGGCGGCAGTATTGTACGACGTACGGCGCAGGCTGCCAGAGAGGGCCAGTAGTTTCATGTACAGAACGCTTCGTTAGTGTTTGGTATATGGTTTTGCTCGTCCATAAGGATCTAATGCTAAATCACTTCTGTTTCTAAGAGTGCGGTGGCCAAAATGGTATCGCTAAATATACCGCTTGCTCACGACTTTAACACTCCATAAAGTGCATATACTTAGAACTGAAATTTTTTAGATGTACGATTAAATCCATGCGTGAACAACATAGGGCGTCTGAATGCGAGCACATTACTTACAGCATGTATCGTTTGAAGGTTTAGGAAGCATAGAATCTTGGCTTGTAAATGCAGGCTACGAAATCTCAAATACGCCACTTTATAGTTCAGCCGTTTTCCCTGATATCGAGAGTATTGATTTTCTCGTTGTTATGGGTGGCCCTATGAGTGTTAACGATGAAGCTGAATATCCGTGGTTAGCGCAAGAAAAAGACTTCATAAAGCAGGCCATTGATTTAGGAATACCTGTACTGGGTATTTGTTTAGGAGCACAACTAATTGCCGATACGATGGGCGGTAAGGTCTTTCCTAATACCGTAAAAGAAATTGGCTGGTTTCCCATAACAGCGGTTAATTCAGAAGCTAGCTCAACGTTTCAGTTTCCAAAAGAAATCGACGTATTCCATTGGCACGGTGAAACCTTCAGCCTGCCCGAGGGTGCTGTGCAAATAGCAAAAAGCCAAGGGTGTGAAAATCAGGCATTCCAGCTCGGTCGTAATGTTATTGGGTTGCAGTTTCATCTCGAAACTACGCCGGTATCGGCGCAAGCTCTTGTTACGAATTGCAGAGACGAGTTGGTGGGGGGAGAATACATTCAGTCAGAAGCCGAAATTTTGGCCGCGGTGAAAGAAAGTTACACATCAATAAATAGCCTGATGACCAGAGTTCTTGAATATTTGCACGAAGCTCGATAAAGCTTAGGAGATAAAAATGACATTCCCGATACAAGGATCATGTCAGTGTGGTCAAGTGACATATAAATTGCTATCTGAGCCACTAATGGTCGTTGCATGTCACTGCAAAGAATGCCAAAAGCTTTCCACCAGTGCGTTTAGTATCACCGCACTGGTGAATGCTGATACCGTCGAATTTAATGGCGAGATGAAGGAGTGGATAAGAGTTGCAGAAAGTGGAAACTTAAACGGAGCGAAATTTTGCCCTACATGTGGCAATCGCATTTATCATTTCAATCCAGCTGAACCTGATAAGATCAAGCTTAAACCATCGAATTTATCGGATACCGGCATTATTCATCCAGTAGCGCATGTTTGGGTAAGTGAAAAGCAAGATTGGTATGTGATCCCTGAAGGTGTCGCGGTTTATGATAAGCAGCCGTGAAGTGTAAAGTAACGGCCTTAAAAATAAGTACAGTAATAAACTTCGGCGAGAAAATACCATGATTAACCTTCGAGAGTTTTTACCAGAAGATGCCAGTGCATTAGTGGAATTATTAAATAATCACAACGTTACCAGATATCTATCTTCTCGAATGCCGACTCCATATTCAGAAGATGATGCAAATTGGTGGATTTCTACCGGTAGTAAAGTCGGTATTGTTCGTGCAATTACGCTCAACGACGAATTGATCGGCTGCGTTGGTGCTGAGCCCGGGCTATTCGAAGGCTGCAGATCCGCAGAAATAGGCTACTGGCTTGGTGAGCCGTTTTGGGGAGCTGGTTACGCAAGCCAAGCCACTAACGCGTTAACCGATATGATCTTCTCTACTACTGATATTGTTCGTATCTACGGTACTGTGTTTGACCCCAATAAAGCATCGATGCACGTACTAGAAAAATGCGGCTTTCAGCGCGAGGGGATATTCCACAAAGCATGTTATAAAAACGGTGAATTTTACGATAAGCACGTTTTTGCCAAAGTTCAGTTGTGATAAAGAAAATGGTGTTTTTAATACATCTATCAAACATAGCAAATGAACGATGACGTCTTCTAACTTCTAACGCATTCTTTTTTTAGCTTGTTCATATTGAATTGTAGGAGGTACTCGGATAATCGTAGGAGGTACTCGGATAATCGTAGGAGGTACTCAGGGAGCGAAGCGAGCAGTGCCGATTTGCAACGTTGATTCTATACTCTGCGTTTATCGCGACTACGAACAAAAAGCGTTCGTTGAGTCGCTCCTACATGGCTGTAGGTTTGAATTAAAAACTGTAAGAGGTACTCAGTATAATCTTAGGAGGTACTCAGCATAATTGTAGGAGGTACTCGGATAATCGTAGGAGGTACTCAGGGAGCGAAGCGAGCAGTGCCGATTTGCAACGTTGATTCTATACTCTGCGTTTATCGCGACTACGAACAAAAAGCGTTCGTTGAGTCGCTCCTACATGGCTGTAGGTTGAATTAAAAACTGTAAGAGGTACTCAGCATAAACGTAGGAGGTACTCGGATAATCGTAGGAGGTACTCAGGGAGCGAAGCGAGTAGTGCCGATTTGCAACCTTGATTCTATACTCTGCGTTTATCGCGACTACGAACAAAAAGCGTTCGTTGAGTCGCTCCTACATGGCAGCCTGTATCGAGTGTCGCCAATTAGCTGTCCTAAGTCATGATAAAGCCAGATAACCGCCGATTCCTCCAATACCGCACATCCCGCTAGGTTTATCTCGCCATTTAGCTTGTATACTCGTTCATCAGGGTTTTGTTACCTTGTGTCTTCTGATTACCTATTCGCTGTGCGAATGAGAGGTATATGTGCTGAGTATTTTTACTGATCTAGCTGATTGGATGGCTTATACGCTGTTCGGATTGTTGCCAGGTTCTAAGCTGGGCGGTGCTGTTCATTTTTTCATTGAAGATACCACTAAGATTTTCTTTCTTTTGGTGTTGATGATTTATTTCATTGCGTTGATTCGTGCTTCTCTTAACATCGAAAAAGTTCGTGATTATTTGGCAGGTAAAAACCGGTTTATCGGTTATTTCATGGGTTCGATATTTGGTGCGATTACGCCGTTTTGTTCGTGTTCTAGTATTCCGGTTTTTCTTGGATTTACGTCGGGTGGTATTCCTGTTGGGATCACAATGGCGTTTCTTTTAACGTCGCCGCTTATTAACGAGGTGGCGGTGTTGCTTTTGTTAAGTTTGGTGGGGTGGGAGATTACGCTAGCGTATGTCTTGGTCGGTTTAGTTATCGGGATTGCGGGTGGTATGTTCTTAGATCTTATTCATGCGGAAAGGTTGTTACAGCCTTTTGCACTTAAAGCTTATCAATCGGCTAACCCTGCTACGGTCTCTGAACGTGTGAATACACCAAAGTTAACCGCGAAAGAACGACATGAGTTTGCCAAGCACGAGCTATTGGATATTTTAAGCCGCGTTTGGAAGTGGGTTTTTATCGGTGTGGGTTTAGGTGCAGCGTTGCACGGATATGTGCCTGTAGAGTGGATCGAAACGAATTTAGGTAGTGGCCAGTGGTGGTCGGTTCCTATGGCGGTATTGCTAGGTATTCCGCTGTATTCCAACGCGACGGGTGTTATTCCTGTAATGGAAAGCTTGATCACTAAGGGACTGCCAATTGGCACGACGTTGGCATTTTGTATGAGTACGGTGGCCGCGAGTTTCCCTGAGTTTATTTTGTTAAAGCAGGTGATGACTTGGAAGTTACTGGCGATCATTTTAGCGCTATTACTGTTTTCGTTTACGGTGATGGGTTGGAGTTTGAATGCGGTTAGTTTTAGTTAGCGGAGATAAATATGAAGCAAATTAAAGTATTGGGTAGTGGTTGTGCAAAATGCGTTAAAACGGCGGCGGTGATTCAGGCGATAGCCGAGGAGCATGGTGTGCCAGTTAACCTCGTAAAGGAAACCAGCGCCGAGGTGATGATGAATTATGGAGTGATGAGTACACCAGCGGTGGTCGTTGATGAGGTGGTAGTGCATTCGGGGTCGATTCCGGATCGCAAAAAAGTAGAGAGTTGGTTGTAAGACGATAAGGCATCGCGAATAACCTCGCGATATAATCGACACTTATCGCGGATAAGATCCGCTCTTACAGGTATGTGAAATTGTAGGAGCGAAACTTTTTCGCGAAGAACCTAGCGATATAGTCAACGCTGATCGCGGATAAGATCCGCTCCTACAGCACCAGCGAGCTAATTTAGCCCCAGCCCAATATCCATTAGGGGTAAAGCGGGGCTAAACCCTCTTTAGTATTTTTCTTTTTACTGTTTGGATCTTCCTTCTTTAGCAAAGTGAGCAAGGCATTGCCATTAAATGCGCTGTTGTCCTGCTGTGAGTATAGTTGTGCATCCAGCTCTGCTAATGCCGCTTTTATTTTGGGGTCTTGGTAATGCTGTATTAACTGATCCATCGTTAGCAGGGTAGGGTCATTAAAGTGCACGGGTGCCCAGCGTAATATGGCGTCGCGCATGTATTTTGGGCTGCTGCTTTGGCAGGCAATGCGTACTTCTTTCCAGTTGCCTTCTACGGTTACGCTATTTTCTTTTTTACCCTGTTTTCGCGGGCTTATGTCGCCACCATTTGGACGAGCACGAAGG
Source organism: Thalassolituus oleivorans MIL-1 (assembly GCF_000355675.1). Taxonomy (NCBI): domain Bacteria; kingdom Pseudomonadati; phylum Pseudomonadota; class Gammaproteobacteria; order Oceanospirillales; family Oceanospirillaceae; genus Thalassolituus; species Thalassolituus oleivorans. Next base: position 1,267,137 of record NC_020888.1, read on the forward strand.
AACCATAGTAGCGCTAGTGTGCCGATATTGCTGATCACGAGCAGGGCACAGATCCACGGCCATATTCCGTTAGTGGTATTTGTTTCTACCTCGGTGCTGTTCACGGTTAAGTCTTGCGGCGCAGTCACCGGAGTAGGAATACTGCTAACGGCCTCGGCGACCTGAATGGTGCGAGCGGGCAATACAGCATATTCAACCGTATTTAGGCGTGTGTTCCACCATGGAATACGCAGCTCTGGCAGGACTATTCTTCCAGCGGTGGTCGGCACTAAGGCAACCGATTGTGCAACGGTGGCGTGTAAGCCAGTTTCATCCATTTGTGTATCTTGGTTGGTTTGGTCTGGGTAGTAGCGTAGTTGCGATACTTCGGGTGTTGGTATCGGTGGAATTTGGCTACCCGAAATTCCGTCGGCGGTAATTTTAAATGAGCGCGTAACAGGCTCGCCAACTTTCCAGCTTTTTTCGTCTTTGCTAAAGCTCTCTTCAATTTTTAGATTGCTGGCAGGTAACCAAGGTGCTTGTGGGTAATCTTTAGGTATTGGCTGCACGTTTAGCTTAATCGGTTTGCTTACTACGGTGGCGGTGCGGCCACGATTAAAGCGGTCGTAACGATTACTGATGCGGCCACTGAAGCGTTGTCCAGGTATCACTAATTCGCCTGCAACTTCTGGAAATATGGCATAACGACGTTCATATACGCCGATGCGTTGGCCATCCACGACGGTGATATATTGTTTGGGTTCGCCGAGTGCTTGGACTTGCGCATCAGTTACGGCAAATTCCGATAACGATGGGTCTTCGTGATTAACGGTGTAAAACAATTTCTCGATGTACAGTAATTGCTCTTGCACATAATGCGTACCGCCACTGACTTCTACCTGAAAATAAAACTCTTCATTGCTGGCATTTGTGGCTTTGGGCGAATCGGTGACGTTAACGGTAATTGGCTCGCTACGGCTTTTATCAAATATAAATGCTGGAATTGTGAGTTTGCCCGTTGATTTAGGCGCTAGTGATAGCGTCCATTCGGTATACGAGGTGCTGTTACCATTCGCCATATTGAATTGCATGGAGCGATTTTGACTAATAATGTCGAAGCTTTTGTCTAGTCCCGACCATTCTGGACTAGAAAATCCAGCATTGCCGGTATAGCGAACTTGTAGTGTAACGACGTCGGATTTTGTGATTTCTTTGCGATCAACACTGGCTAATAATTCGGCGGCACGCACTGGAATGGCTAACAGCAATAGTGCCATTAGCGTTACGGGCAGTGTGTACCAGCGCTGGTTGCGGCTAGGCTTCACCATAAGACTTCCTCTTTGTCGTCATCAGCTTGTTGGCGATACTGATATAAAAATTTGCGTTGTAATAGTACGCCCGGATTATCCGGCACTCGATTTAACCAGTTCTGCCTCGCGGCTTTTTCTTCACGCGTCATGCCATCTTGCTGGCTTGCGTTAGGATCGAGTTGGCCCAGTGTATCGCCTGGGTTTTCGCCGTTTTGGTCTTGTTCCTGTTGTTGCTGAGCCATAGACTGAGCGTCTTCTTTATCTTGCTCTTCGTCGGATTTTTCACCCGCTTGAGCAGCATTCTTTTCATCTTCTGATTCTTTCTCTTGTTGCTCTTGATCGGCTTGCGACTGAGCATTTTTTGAATCTTTTTGTTCTTGGTCTTTCTGTTCTTTATTTTTTTGCGCCTGTTGCTCAGCGTAGTCGTCATCTTCTTGTTGGCTGGATGATGAGTTCTGTTGATCTTGCGATTGGCTATCATTTTGCTGATTTTTCGAGTCGCTTTGTTGCGAGTCAGAAGATTGGCTCTGATCTGCCGACTGGTTTTCATCGCTATTCTTTTGTTGATCGTTTTGTTGCTGATTATTTTTTTGATCAGAGTTGTTTTTATCGTCAGAGGATTGATTGTCGTCTGATGACTGTTGGTTTTGCTGTTGCTTTTCTTGCTGCTCTTTTATTTTTTCAACGAGTTGACGGTTAGCTTCGGCATTTTTAAGTAATTCAGCATCGTTACCTGCCCGTTGAATGGCCTCCTCGTAAGCTTCTAAGGCTTTTTCTAAATTCCCAGTTTGTGCCAGAGCATTTGCTTCGTTGTACTTCCCTCGAGCCGAAGAGTCTTGACTAAATTGATCGACTGCTCCTTGGTAATCTCCACTTTTGTATAAAGCACTGCCTTTCCAACTTGGATCATCAAATTTTTCTGCGGCGCTATTGGGATCGGTTGCAATTAGGTCTTGTCCTTGTTGATCGGGTGTTTTCCATAGGTCTTGCCATTCAAAGGCATCACTTGGTTGGCTCCAAAGTGCTGGAATCAATACGATGGTAAATACAACGCCACGACGGAAAGTGATTAGCGCGATCGGTAATAACAAGAATACCAGCCAAAAACCCGCATCGTGCCACTGGTCGTATTGGGTATTACGGCTGGAATCTGCTTCTTCATTATTGGCGGTCACTTCCGACTTTAATAAGGTTTTCCAATCACGATCATCGAAGGCCAGTGGTAGCCAAGGCACATTGGCTTGTGCGCGCAGTTCATTGAGCGGTGCGGTATCTAAACGAGGTAACACGATATTGCCGTCGTTATCGCGTAAGAAACCTTGGTCGCCTAGCGATACTGGCGCACCTTCGGCAGTACCAATGGCAATGACGGCTAGTGGCGTATTCTCGCCGAGCAAATCTTTTATGCGAGTTACATCATTCGGCTGTATGCCGTCGGTAAGCAATAGGAATTGCGCTTTGCGAATATTGGCATTCGTCATTAATTCTTGCGCTAATTTTATCGCTTTATCCGGACGACTCCCCAGTTTAGGCATGATTTCGGGTGTTAGTGATGGCAATAGATGCTCTATGGTTTCGCCATCATCAGTAAATGGGGTTACGGTATGAGCATCACCCGAGTAGGCGATGACGGCGGTTAAACCGTCTTTTCGTTCGCGAATAATATCCGTCACTTTTTGCACCGAGCGAATAGCGCGCGAGGGCTTAATATCTTGAGATCCCATCGACAGCGACATATCCATTAGAATGACTAAGGCATCTTGGTTTTTCATTACCGGCACAGGAATGCGTTGCCATGTGGGACCGGATAACGCGAGGGTAGCGACGAGCCACGCGATTAAAATCCACCAATGGCCACTTTTTGTGGATTGCTTGGGCGCACGATCGAGCACGTAGGCGCGCAATGCGGGATCAACAACTTGTTGCCAATCACCTTCACCTAAACGTTGTTTGAGCAGCATTACGAAGGCAATGACGGCTGGTATAAATAGCAGCAACCACATTGGCCGTAAAAAATGAAAATCAGATAACGGTACTAACCAATCAAGAGGGTTCATAGCGCCCCTCCTTTGGTGCTGTTAAAACGTGATAATACACCTGAGCTAAAGACACCTTGAATTAAGCTTAATATTAATGCGGCTAATAACGGCCATTGATACAGGCTGGTTTGCGGACGATAGATTTCTGGATCTTTTTCCGTTGGTTCCAGTTGATCGATAATGGTGTAAATCTCTTCTAGCTCTCCGGTGTTGCGTGCACGGAAAAATTTTCCACCAGTGAGGTCAGCGATTTTACGGAGTGAGTCTTCGTCTAAATCTCTAGAAGGGTTAACTCGCTGCGAGCCGAAGAAGCTGGTGACCTCCATCGAATCTGCACCAAGGCCTATGGTATGAATTCGAATTCCCATTTGCGCCGCTAGTTCTGCGGCTTTGACTGGTTCGATTTCTCCTGCGGTGTTAGCACCGTCAGTGAGTAATACCAGTACGCGGCTTTCTGCCGGGTTACTCTCTAAGCGTTTGGCGGCAAGAGCAATCGCATCGCCAATAGCGGTTTTTTTACCCGCTAAACCCAGTGCCGCTTCATTTAAGAAGGTGCGCACCGTTTCGCGATCGAAGGTTAGCGGAGTTTGTAGGTAGGCGTTGGAACCAAATAAAATTAAGCCTAAACGATCGCCTTCGCGGCGGTCGATAAAATCATTGAGTACTTCTTTTACAATGCTCAGACGATCAACGGCTTTACCGTTAATTTCCATATCTTTTATTTCCATGCTGCCGGAAATATCCACGGCCATCATTAAGTCGCGACCACTTACCGGTAATTCGACAACATCGCCGAGCCAGCTTGGTCGGGCGAGGGCGACGACTAAGCCAGCCCAAATAAGGCAAGGTAAGAGCCAAGCAAAATTGACCTTAGTGCTCCCCACTTGATATTGGCCAAAATCATTTTGCCATAAGGTAAAGCTAGGCACTTTAAGCGCAGCTTCGTCGCGTTTTACCGCGGGGATTAATCGCATAATGATGGGTAATGGCAATAACCAAAGTGCCCATAACCAGTGCCATTCGATCATTGGGTGGCTCCAGTTGTAGAAGTAATTGGCAGACTCAAGGCTTTGCTATTGGCAACTTTTAGCCAGCGCAATGCTGCTTCCTGTAATTCTGCATGCGGTATGTAGGCCGTAGGGCGATAAGGGCCAGACGCGAGAGAATGAGCTAAATCACCAGTAAATATGGGTGACTGTCCAATTCGATTTAGGGCTAGTACCCAGTCTTTACCAGAGAGCGCACCCGCATCTTTATTATAAAGCCGCCAGTAGCGCTTTAAGCTTTGGTTAATGGTTTCGCAATAGTGTTCGTTGTTTTGATCAATTTTCCATTGTGTATATGCACCAACGATAAGATCACGAGCCTGACGTTTTGGAGCGCCATATTTACGGTCGTATTGCCAAAACCAAATAGCCGTGCCTATGAGTACTAGCACTAAAATGATCAGTAACCACCAACCTGGAGCAAGAGGCCAAAGGCCAATAGGGTCGGGTAAATAAATATCTTTTAATGGTAGCGCTTGGGCATTTGCTGGTTGGGAGTTCATCGCTTGCTTCCCTTCGTTAACCCTAAACCTTTACGCAATAAAGGTAATGGATCATCCGCTGTACTAATTCGAATTAGGGGGACTTGTAGACGCTGTAAATGTTGGCCGAGTATTAGCTGTTGAGCATCCCAATGTTGCTGATGAGCGTTGCGTGTATTTTGGCTGCTGGCATCCAATACTTGTCGTTGTTGGCCGTCGGTTAGGGTGAATCGACCAGCAGGTAACGATTGCTCGAAGGGGTCACTGATGTGTATTGCGGTTAAATCGCAATGGCGCGTTAGCGGATAAATTAAGCGTTCTGCTTGTGCGTCGAAGCCTAGCCAATCGCTAATAAAATACACAGCACTGCCGGGATGAGCGATGCGGCTGACGTGCTTGCAGATATCGGCCATGCGTTGGGCAGGATTTTGCGGCTGTGCTGCGTTGGGTTTACTGATTTCTAAACTGCTAAGTTGATGCAGTAAATTCATTAACGATTTTCGCCCTGTGCGGGGACGTAAATCTAGTTCTGTTGTGTCGTTAAACAGTAGGCCGCCGATACGGTCGCCTTTGGCCAATGCAGACCAACTTAATAGGGCTGCAATATCCGCCGCTAATACGCGCTTAAGCGTGCGCCGAGTACCAAAATCCATTGAGCTGCGTAAATCGCAAATAATGAGTACTGGGCGTTCTCGTTCTTCGCGGAATAACTTGATGTGTGCATCGCCGGTACGGGCAGTCACGCGCCAGTCCATGCTACGAATATCGTCGCCTGGTAAATATTCGCGTACTTCGGAAAAATCGATACCGCGACCGCGCACTGCAGCCGTATGTGTACCTGCTAAATCGTTAAGTACTTTCTTCTGCCTTTGCAGCGGTAGTTGCGGCGCAAGCACACGCAAACCGGCCAAGTTTTCTGGCAGAATTTCAGTGCCGTTAGAAAAGTGCCCTAACATCTTCAAGCAACCGGTACGCGTTTGAGCAGCTCATTAATGACTTGTTGAGAGTTCATACCACTGGCTTCAGCTTCAAAGCTCAGTAGTAGGCGGTGGCGCAATACATCGTGAGCCACAGCTTTAATATCATCTGGGCTTACGTAGTCGCGGCCAGCTAACCACGCATGAGCGCGAGCACAGCGATCTAACGCAATTGTACCGCGAGGACTAGCGCCATATTCGATCCAGTTCGCGATGTCTTCGCCATACGCTTTGGGTTCGCGGGTAGCCATAATAAGTTGAACTAAATATTGCTCTACGGCGTCACTCATATGGAGAGAAAGCACTTCTTGGCGCGCTTTCATAATATCCTCTGCCGATAATGGATGTTCGATATCGTTCGCGGCATTCATGGCCTCGCCACGGGCTAAACGTAAAATTGCTTGTTCTGAGTTGGCGTCGGGGTAACCGATTTTTACATGTAACAAAAAGCGATCAAGCTGTGCCTCAGGTAGAGGGTAGGTGCCTTCTTGTTCAATCGGGTTTTGAGTCGCCATGACCATAAATAGTTCGGGCAATGGACGAGTAACACCACCAACCGTGACTTGGCGCTCGGCCATCGCCTCTAGCAAGGCACTTTGTACTTTGGCCGGTGCTCGGTTGATTTCGTCAGCAAGAATGAGGTTGTGAAAAATTGGGCCAGCCTGGAAATCGAAGCTTTGCGTCTGTGGGCGATAAATATCCGTACCCGTAATATCACCCGGCAAAAGATCGGGGGTGAACTGAATGCGTTTGAATTCGCCTTCAATTCGTTCGGCTAAGGCGTTAATCGCTTTGGTCTTGGCGAGACCTGGAGCACCCTCAACCAGTAAATGGCCATCAGCTAAGAGGGTAATGAGTAGCCGATCGACCAAATGAGGTTGACCAATGATGCGTTCCTGCAAGGATGCTTTGAGCTGCAGAAAACCCGCTTGTAGTGTCATGTCAGTCCGTTCCTAGCACTTTGATTTGTTTAGGATTTTAGTGATTCATTCGCGTGGGTCAATGCTCAGATAGGTCGTAACTCACAAAGTTCTGTGGCCATTGGTAAAGGAGCGTCAACAGATAGTTGGTAGGGGATTGAACTGTAGAACCTGTCAATGTGACCAAATGATCTACGCTTAATGCATATAACCAGATAACAAAGATACGAGACGTCACCATGCTCACAGCTTTACACACTCTGATAGACGAACGCAACGAAGCAAATCAAGCGACTTTACTGAAGCAATTTTCGGATTTGTACTACTCCGGAGCGCCGCAAGACGAATTGTTGGCCCGCTCGGTGGATGATGTTTATGGCGCTGCATTATCGTGTTGGCAGTTTATTCAGCAGCGCGAAGCAGGAAGCCCTAAGGTACGGGTGTTTAACCCCGACTACGAAAATCATGGCTGGCAGTCGATGCATACGGTCATCGAAGTGGTTTTTGAGGATATGCCATTTTTAGTCGATTCTGTGCGCATGCAATTGAATGCTCGGCAGATGTCGCTGCACGCGATCCATTATTGCGCACTCAATGCCGAACGCAGTAAAGCCGGAAAATTAAATACGAGTAAAACATGGAATCAGGCCAGTAAAACGTCGGTTAGTGAAGCCATTATTTATATTGAGGTTGATCATCATTCCGATACCGAACTGCTTGATGCGGTGACGCAAGAGTTGATTGCTGTGTTGTCTGAAGTGAATAGCTGTGTTCGAGATTTTCCGGCGATTGTTGCAAAGGCAAAAGCAGCGGGTGTTGATCTCGGTAAATCATCAGGGCATCACGATAAAGCAGAGTGTACCGAGTCTGAAGCTTTTATGCAGTGGTTGGTAAATAACCACTTTACGTTTTTGGCCTATGACGAATTCAGTATCGAAACCGAGAAGAAAGAGCGCTATGTGGTACGTGATAGCGCTAATGATTTAGGTATTTTCAAATTTAATTCGGCAACGCGTAATCGCATCAAGCTAGAAGAGCTAGAGCCCGAGATTCAAGATTTTATCACCAGCCCGAACATGGTGAGCTTTATGAAGTCGGGGACGCGCAGTCGAGTGCATCGCCCTGCGTATCCAGATTACGTCGTGGTTAAACGCTTTGATAAAAGCGGGAATGTGGTGGGTGGTATGCGCTTTATGGGCCTGTACACCTCGATCGTGTATATCGAGACGCCGAATAATATTCCGTTAATTCGTGAAAAATTGAACGGCGTGCGGGCATTAGCTCAATTTGAGGCATGGAGTCATAGCGGTAAAGAGCTTAATCGCATACTTGAAGTCTATCCGCGTGATGAGCTGTTCCAGTCGGATGTTAACCATCTTTATAAAACAGCCATTAGCATCCTTAATATTCAAGAACGGCGCCAGACGCGCGTTTACTTACGCAAAGATTCTTACAGTAAGTTTGTATCTTGCTTAGCGTATACACCTCGCGACATATACAACACTGAATTGCGCTACAAAATGGAGCAGGTGTTACGCCAAGAGTTTGAACCGCTGGATATTGAGTTTAATACCTATTTTTCTGAATCGGTGCTTGCTCGTACGCACTTTATGTTGCGGTTAAACCCCGATAGAGACAATACGCTAGATGAGGAAATCGTAGCCCGTAAAATTCGCCAAGTTGTACGTTCTTGGACAGATGATATGCACGACGCGCTTATCGAACAGGTAGGTGAAGAGAAGGGTAATGTACAGTTCCATGAATACCGTGCGGCATTTCCTGCCGGCTATCGGGAGAGCTTCGGCGCGCGTACCGCGGTTGCTGATATTCAGCATATGGAACAATTACGCGGTGACTCAGCTAAAGAAATGGCCATGAGTTTTTATCGTGAATTGGAAGAAGGCGAAAACGAATTACGCTTTAAACTGTTTCATTCCGAAACGATTTTACCTTTGTCGGATGTTATTCCGGTATTAGAAAATCTCGGTCTTCGTGTGTTAGGAGAGCACCCTTACGAAATTCAATGCGCTGATGGTCGACGTATTTGGATTCACAATTTTATGCTGCGTTATACCCTGTCGGATAAAATCAATATCGGCGCGGTTAAGCATCTATTTCAAGATGCTTTTAGTGCGGTATGGCAAGGGCGTGCAGAGAATGACGGCTTTAACCGTTTGGTTCTTGGCGGCCAATTAGGCTGGAAAGATATCGCAATTCTGCGTGCATATGCACGTTACATGAAACAAATTCGTTTCGGTATTTCCGAATCCTATATCGCTGATACCTTGTGCGGATATATCGGTATCAGTGCGCAGTTAGTCAAACTATTTCATCAGCGATTTGGTCTAGAGGAGCAAACCTTAGAACAGCGAGAAGATAAGGTTACTAAGATTGAAGAATCACTGATCGCTGATCTTGATAATGTGGCTCAACTTAACGAAGACCGCACCATTCGTCGTTATATTGAATTAATTAAAGCGACCCTGCGGACCAACTTTTATCAGCAAGACGAAAATGGCTGCGATAAGAGTTATCTCTCATTTAAATTGAATCCTGCAAATATCAGCGACATGCCATTACCGCGCCCGATGTTCGAGATATTTGTTTACTCGCCACGGGTCGAAGGTGTGCATTTACGTGGCGGTAAGGTAGCGCGTGGTGGACTTCGCTGGTCGGATCGTAGCGACGACTTCCGTACAGAGGTGTTGGGGTTAGTAAAAGCCCAGCAAGTTAAGAACGCCGTTATTGTCCCCGTGGGTGCTAAGGGCGGCTTTGTGGCTAAGTGTTTACCAAAAGATGGTGGCCGAGACGCCTTTATGGCGGAAGGTATTGCTTGCTATCAAACCTTTATTAGCGCACTGCTCGATGTCACGGATAACCTAGTCGAGGGTAATGTTGTACCGCCTGAACGTGTGATTCGCCATGATCCGGATGATCCATATCTTGTGGTGGCCGCGGATAAAGGCACCGCTACCTTCTCTGATATTGCCAACGAAATTGCGGTAATTCGCGGTTTTTGGATGGGCGATGGCTTTGCTTCCGGTGGCTCGATTGGTTACGACCATAAGAAAATGGGCATTACCGCGAAGGGCGCTTGGGTTTCGGTGCAACGTCACTTCCGTGAGCAAGGTTTGAATACTCAATCCACCGATTTTAGTGTGGTTGGTATTGGCGATATGGCGGGTGACGTATTCGGTAACGGCATGCTGCTGTCGGAACATATTTGTTTAGTGGCAGCCTTTAACCATATGCATATTTTTGTCGATCCAAATCCTGATTCGGCTGCGACCTTCCCTGAGCGTAAACGTTTATTTGAGTTACCACGTTCGTCTTGGGAAGATTTTGATAAATCATTGATATCGACCGGCGGCGGTATCTTTTCGCGGTCGGCTAAGCGCATAGCGATTAGCGCAGAAATGAAAGTCCGTTTTGAGATTAAAGAAGATTACTTAGCACCCAATGATTTAATTAAAGCGATTTTAAAAGCGCCGGTGGATTTGATTTGGAACGGCGGGATTGGTACCTATATTAAGTCCAGTGAAGAGCGCCATTCGAATGTCGGGGATAAAGCGAACGATGGCTTACGCATTAATGGTAACGAAGTTCGTGCCAAGGTGATTGGTGAAGGCGGTAACTTAGGTGTGACTCAACTTGGGCGTATTGAATACGGCTTAAACGGTGGGGCATCGTATACCGACTTTATTGATAATGCTGGCGGTGTCGATTGCTCCGACCATGAAGTCAACATCAAAATTATGCTGAACGAGATCATGGATAATGGTGATCTAACGCGTAAGCAGCGTAATGAAGTCTTTATGGCACAAACCGAGGCGGTCGGTAAATTAGTGCTGAATAATAACTATCGTCAAACCCAAGCGATTGCTTTGGCTTATCGCGATTGCAAATTACGCTTAGACGAATATGTGCGCTTAATGCGTGATTACGAAAGCCAAGGCAAGCTGAACCGTAGCTTAGAGTTTTTACCATCAGAAGACGTGTTGTTGGATCGCCGCGCTCAAAATCAAGGTTTAACACGTCCTGAATTGGCGGTGTTAATTTCTTATACGAAAGCCGATTTAAAAGAACAGCTGAATCGTCCAAGTATTACCGAAGATGATTATATTTCAGCGATTGCCAGTACCGCTTTCCCTGCAGAACTTGCTACACGCTTTGCCGAGCCATTAACTCGCCATCGTTTGCGCCGTGAGATAATTGCCACGCAATTGGCGAACGACATGGTTAACTACATGGGCATTACTTTTGTTAGCCGCTTAGGAGACTCGAGTGGTGCGACTGTTACCGATATTGCTCGGGCTTATGTCACCGCACGCGATACCTTCTCGCTACCGGAATACTGGAGCAAGATTAACGCACTGGATTACAGCGTCGATACGCATATTCAAGAAGATATGATGGCCGAGTTAATGCGTCTTGTGCGTCGAGCTACGCGCTGGTTTTTGCGCAATCGTCGCGTGAGTGTTGCTATTGCGGCCGAAGTGGATCAATTCCGTGATGCGGTACGCCATATTGCTGCTCATCTGGGTGAGACATTAAAAGGCGGTGCCTTAGCTCGCTGGCAGGCACTCTATGATAAACGTCGTGAAGCTGGTGTACCTGCCGATTTAGCTGCGTTTTCAGCAGGGGCGGGCGAGTTATATGCCGCACTCGGTATTATCGAGGCCGCTCAGCAAAGCAAATGCGATGTGCACAATGTCACTGAGGCGTATTTTGGCATCGGTGAGCATTTATCACTGGGCTGGTTCTTGCAGCAAATTAATGCCTTGCCTACTAGCTCTCACTGGGAAGCAATGGCGCGAGAAAGTTTCCGAGATGATCTTGACTGGCAGCAGCGTTCGTTGACGGTTGGTATTCTAGCGGGTAACGATAATCAGACGGAATTAAGTGATGCAATTGCACACTGGGAAGAGGAGCAGGCTGTGTTGGTAGGACGCTGGCAGCGCATGCTTAATGAACTTAAAAGTGCCGACAATATGGAGTTTGCTATGATTGCAGTCGCCTTGCGTGAGCTGCTCGATTTGGCCCAAGCGAGTCGTCATCAAAAAAACTGCAATTAGATAGTTGGTCGTGTAATTAGATCGAGTAACGGTATGCGCGTGCTGCTTAATGCAGTCTCACGCAATTCGTGCTAAAAGCCCTGTTTCTATTTTTTATGGTGCAGGGCTTTTTTATGCTTTTGGCTAACACTGCCGTTGTTAGGCGCCTCTCGCCGCTGTTGATGCTGTTGGCAACATTCATTACCTCCTTTGCTACGAGTGCTGCGGAGGTCGATCAATTTTCACGCCCGGCAGAATTGGTGTTAAACGATAGCTCTGCTGTTATCGCCGCCGAAGTACAGCGGCGTATGAATTTAGCGATTAAGCGCGCTAATCGCCCTGCACCCCACTTAAAGCCGCGTAAGGTTCAACGTGTTCCCAAGCAATCGCGCTGCTCTGTGCCACGTTTATACGATTCGATGGCAGTGTATCTTGCCCGTCCGATTGTTGGGCAAATCGAAAGTTATGCCGAAAGTGTTGCCGATAACGATGGTTACCGTATACCGCTAAATCGTTCGATTTATCGCAATTTCACTTGGCCGCAATCGCCGTCTTTGGTTCTGAGTGAACGTGTCGCTGCGGTGATTCGCGTCGGTGGCGAAGAAGTCGGTACTGATAAAATGGGGCATTTTTTTACTGAAGGTCATACCTATTTCGAAATGACTAAGCACCTCACCTTACCAGTGGAGGAAGCTATACTGTTTGGCGAGTGGACCGAGAGCGTATATTTTGGTGCGCAAACGACAGGTGTTTATTCCTATGCCGATTTAGTCGCTAACTTTAATGGCTTACGGTTTTGGAATCGGATTCTCGCTTTGCAGCCTGACCCTCTATTACTTTCTATGACGCGCCCTTATGTTCGCTGTGAAGATCGTCAATGGGTGCCGGAAGCGCGGTTTAGCTGGGTTGAGTATGTAGACAGCGCTTGGAATGAAAGTGTTAATTGCCCGGTGTTTCGTACGCTCGGACTATTGGAAGAAGTATTAACCCAAGCGCCCTTGTGTACAAAAGATAAATTGCCTCAGAATCGTTATGGCACTTTAGAAGGACGTTTGTTTAATCAGGCGGGTTTGGCCGTGATGCCAGATTATTTACAGCCAGAAGTACTTTGGCTTCAGCGTGAGCCGGAGAGCCTATCCGGGCAGACCTTTCGACGAATCAAATCATTACGCGAACGTTTTGAGCGTTGGCGTTTAGAAAAAGAATTACAATTGCTCGAGTCACGTAGATTTGAAGCCAAGAAAAACTTAAATAAGGATCAATCGTGAGTCAGCGTATTGTGGTTGATATTCATTTAAGTGCGGAGGAATACCTTCGCTACTATCGTGGTGAAATCAAATTGGTGCAGGCTACCTCGGTGGACGGCCGCAGGGTACGTTTTCCTGCGAACGTGCTGCAACATGTTATCGGCCATGATGGTATTCACGGTCGTTATGCCATCGAGTTTGATGGCGATGGTCGCTTTCAAAGTATCAAGCGGGTTGATTGACCCGACGTTCTAGCCTACTTTTTTCTACCTGATCATCTACAGCAGCCCCTAAGTAGCATATAATGCCGCCGTTTTTCGCATGCTTTCACTTGAGGTTGTTATGGATTGGTACGCTTTAACCCGTCAGTTGTTCTTTCGTCTAAGTGGTGAGACCTCTCACGAGCTGGGCTTAGATATGCTGGGTGCGGCTGAACGCCTAGGTGTGCTGCAATTTATAACCAAACAAGTGCCTGCCGCGCCGGTAACGGTTGCAGGTATTGAATTTCCAAATCCGGTTGGCTTGGCCGCGGGTTTGGATAAAAACGGCGACTATATTGATGCCTTTGCTCGCTTAGGTTTTGGTTTTATTGAAATCGGTACGATTACACCGCGTCCACAGCCGGGTAATCCCAAGCCACGCTTATTCCGTCTTCCGGAACAACGCGCCATCATTAATCGTATGGGCTTTAACAACAAAGGTGTTGATCACCTGGTTGAACGCGTTAAAAAGGCGAAGTTTCGCGGTGTGCTGGGCATCAATATCGGCAAGAACTTTGATACTGCTGTTGAAGACGCGACCAGCGACTACCTGATCTGTTTAGAAAAGGTCTATCAGTACGCGACTTACGTTACTGTAAATATATCGTCGCCGAACACTCCAGGCCTGCGCACACTGCAGTATGGCGATGCATTGCGTGACCTTCTTACGCCGCTGAAAGCTCGTCAGCGCGAGTTAGCCGAAGAATTCGGCTACAAGCCTATGTTCGTGAAGATCGCTCCAGATATGGACGAGAATGAAGTGAAGTTGGTGGCGCAAACCCTGATTGATTGTGAAATCGACGGTGTGATTGCAACCAATACCACGCTATCGCGTGATGGTGTGCAAGGTGCCAAGCACGGCAATGAAGCGGGTGGTTTGAGCGGTGCGCCCGTTGAAGATCTAGCCACAGAGACGATTGCACGCTTACAAGAAGCGCTGAAAGGTCGATTACCTATTATAGGTGTTGGTGGCATTCTCGATGGCAGTGGTGCGGTTGAGAAGTTTCAAGCCGGTGCCAGTCTAGTGCAGATCTATAGCGGTTTTATTTATCGCGGCCCAGAATTGGTAGGCGAATGTGTTAACGCCATCAAATCGGTATTGGGAAAGTAAGCTTAGAGAAGAATCTATGGCCCGACGTGTTTGCCGGGCCATCCTCCTGGAGCGGGAGGTTAAAATTAGGGTGTTCAGATTGTGTGAGCGGTTATACCGCCATCTTGTGAATACCAGAAACTCCGGTATAGCCGTCCCAGTTGTCTTCGCGTCCAGATCGCCAACCGGCCATCCAGTAATCGCGGTTTGGCCCTTCAGGGGCTAGGTCTTTAGAACGGCGCTCTACACCAGCGCGATAACCGCGCGCGAATGCTCTTTCGTTCATGTCGCGTTTCTGTTTTTTCATAGAGTTGCTTCCTCGCTATTCATTTGCTCGGGTTGGCAGCCACAGGTGTTCAGCAGCAGACCGACTACAGTTGTACCGTGACAGAACGACGAATGTTAACGATTGATTTCTTATAAGCAGAACGTTTTTAACTGCTTTCTGCTATTTGACGGACTGGGATTTATCACCATGCAAAACGAAACGAACGCCACTCAACACACTTTTTTGGCAGCTTGCCCGAAGGGAATTGAGTCACTATTGGCCGATGAAATCAGAGAGTTAGGCGGTGAAGTTGAGCGCGAAACTATTCTCGGTGTGGTTTGGCGTGGCGACTTGGCGACCGCTTATCGATTTTGTTTATGGTCGCGCCTTGCCAGTCGTTTGTTGTTACCACTGCAAGAAAGTCAGGTAGACAATGTCGACGAAATGTATGAGGCGGCCCGTTCGGTCGACTGGCCGATGGTATTCCCCGTGGGCGCTACGTTCCGTATCGATTTTCACGGTCGTACCGACTACCTAAATAACACCCAATTTGGTGCGCAAAAAATCAAAGATGCGATCGTCGATTGTTTTCGCGAGGAGGAGGGGGCTCGCCCTACGGTAGATAAGGATGGCGACATTCGTATTGAGGCTCAGCTACGTAAAGGTAAGATTTTCCTCTATCTAAATTTGACCGGTGATAGCTTGCATCGTCGTGGCTATCGTTTGCAGCCAGGCAAGGCTCCGTTGAAAGAAAACTTAGCCGCTGCGATTCTTATTCGTGCCGGTTGGCCAGCATTGGCTAAAGCTGGAAAACACCTGATTGACCCTATGTGTGGTTCGGGAACAATTTTGATCGAAGCTGGCCAGATGGCTGCAGATGTCGCACCCGGTCTTAATCGTCAGCGTTGGGGCTTTGATCGTTGGCACCAACACGATCGAAAAACATGGTTAGCAGAAGTTGAAGCGGCACGAATTCGTCGTACCGAAGGTTTAGCCGCCATGACGAGTCGTTTATATGGCTTTGATATTGATGGTGACCAACTTAACGCTGCAACAAAGAACCTCGAACGCTCAGGTCTTGCCGGTAAAGTGCATTTGGAACGCCGTAGCATTGAACAGCTGCGTGTGCAGAAAGAGGTGATTGCGGAGGGCGGTATTGTTGTTTGTAACCCACCTTACGGTGAACGTTTAAGTGAATTGCCGCAATTAGCGCCGCTGTATCAGCAATTTCACGATGCCACCATGCAAATGCCGGAATGGCCGATTGCCATGTTTACCGCCAACCTTGATTTAGCGCGCAGTGTTCGCCGCCCGGTGAATAAGCAATACAAGTTAATGAACGGCAAAATTGAAACCCGTTTGCTGGTATTTGGTGCTGCCGATGAACGCTCTGACCGTGCGCCTGCCAGTGCGATTCGTGGGCCGGTAGAAGCCTTCGCTAACCGTTTGAAAAAGAACATCAAGAATCTACAAAAGTGGGCAAACCGCGAAAACGTGCATTGCTATCGTTTATACGATGCCGATTTACCGGAGTACGCAGTGGCCGTTGATCGCTACGAAGATTGGCTGCACGTGCAAGAATACGTACCCCCTAAAACGATTGATCCTACGGTGGCTGAACGTCGTTTACTCGATGTACTAGCTGTATTGCCAGAAGTCACCGGCGTACCGGCTGAGCAAATCGTACTTAAACGTCGCGAGCGCCAAACGGGTCGCAAGCAATATGAAAAGTACAACGATGAAAAAAGCACTATGGTCGTGCGTGAAGGCCAAGTGCAATTACAAGTAAACCTAAAAGATTATTTAGATACTGGCTTGTTTTTGGATCACCGCCCAACGCGCTTAGAAATCGCTCAGCTAGCTAAAGGTAAGCGCTTTTTAAACTTGTTTTGCTACACCGCGACCGCCAGTGTTCATGCCGCCGCCGTGGGCGCGCATTGCACCAGCGTGGATATGTCGCGTACCTATTTAAACTGGGGTCGTGAAAACTTCCGTTTAAATAAAATAAACGACGAACTGCACAAATTTATCCAAGCGGATTGTTTGCAGTGGTTGCGCGAAGATAAAGGCAGCTATGACATTATCTTTATGGACCCGCCAACCTTCTCTAACTCAAAACGTATGGAAGGCGTGCTGGATATTCAGCGAGATCATGTTGATTTGATTCGTTTAGCAATGGCACGGCTAGCGCCGGGCGGTACGATGATTTTCTCGAATAACCTGCGTAAGTTCGATATGGATGTAGAAGCACTGAGCGAATTTACGATTGTGGATGTGAGCGCCAAATCCATTCCTACCGACTATGCGCGTCGCACCAATATTCATGTGTGCTATCACATCACCAAGTGAAACTTCGCATAGCTTGAGTGTGGCACCAAAAAAAAGCGAAAAAACCAATATTGCACCATGTGTGTGCAGTATTGGTTTCATCCTTCCCGCATCGCTCTGCAGTAAAAATCCATAATTGCGACATATTGAAACTTTTACTCGCGTAAGTGCGCCATATCTGGGCGATATCAAGCTGACCTCAGACAAAGATGACAAACTTGGTATGAAATCTGCTAAACGAACAGCTACTTATTCTTCTTTCTTACCTAGGGCTGGGTTTGATTGTTGTTAAGGCACTGATTTGGGGCTTCGGAGTGAGCGCCTGCCTTAACTTGATCTTGTTAACTATTAAGAGGACCCAACGTGGAAAATATTGACGTCAACAGCATCAATAGTGCGGTAGAAACCTTGATGCAAAGCGCCAACACCATGTTTATTTTGCTTGGTGCCATCATGGTACTTGCCATGCACGCCGGTTTCGCGTTTTTGGAAGTGGGCACGGTTCGTCATAAGAACCAAGTAAACGCGTTAGTAAAAATTATTACCGATTTCGCCATTTCGACCTTGGCGTACTTTTTTATTGGTTATCAAATTGCGTACGGCATGGATTTCTTTGCGGGCGCGACCGATCTTGTCGTGAATAGTGGCTATGAGCTGGTTAAGTTCTTCTTCTTGTTAACGTTTGCTGCGGCCATTCCTGCGATTGTGTCGGGTGGTATCGCGGAACGTGCGAAGTTTTATCCTATGTTAGTCGCATCGGCGTTGATTGTTGCGTTTGTTTATCCTTTCTTTGAAGGCATTATTTGGAACGGCAACTATGGTTTTCAGGCGTGGTTAGAAAGTACCTTTGGTGCGAGTTTCCATGACTTTGCCGGATCTGTTGTTGTTCACAGTGTCGGTGGTTGGATCGCATTTGCAGCAGTGTTCCTGTTAGGTTCGCGTCGTGGTCGCTATCGTGATGGTCGCGTTGTGGCATTTGCACCTTCGAATATTCCCTTTCTGGCGTTAGGTGCATGGATTCTTGCGGTAGGCTGGTTTGGATTTAACGTGATGTCTGCTCAGACATTAGATGGTATCTCTGGTCTGGTGGCTGTTAACAGCTTGATGGCGATGGTTGGCGGTACAATCACTGCCATGGTGGCAGGCCGTAAAGACCCCGGCTTTATTCACAACGGCCCATTGGCTGGCTTGGTAGCTGTGTGTGCAGGTTCGGATTTAATGCATCCAATCGGTGCATTGGTTGTGGGTGGTGTTGCAGGTGCGTTGTTCGTATATGTCTTTACTCTCGCGCAAAACCGTTTTACTCAGTTTGATGACGTGTTAGGTGTGTGGCCACTACACGGCTTGTGCGGAGCATGGGGTGGTATTGCAGCGGGTATTTTTGGTTTAGAAGCATTCGGCGGTCTTGGCGGTGTCAGCTTTATGTCTCAACTGATTGGCACGGCAGCGGGCATTGCGGTTGCTTTGATTGGTGGTTTCATCGTGTATGGTTTCGTGAAAGCGGTATCCGGATTACGTCTCACCGAAGAAGAAGAGTTCAACGGTGCTGATTTATCGATTCATAAAATTGGTTCGACCAGCGAACTCTGATTATTGGATTGGTTCGACTATTAAGACCGAAAGCCCTGCGAGTGATCGTGGGGCTTTTTTATGCGCGACGTTTGAGGTGCAAACTTAAGCTTCGAAGGAGTAGCAGGACCTGTTATTTTATTGAACTATAAACCACACCATGTGGGTTTGAGACACGGCGGGTAGTGATACTTTACTGTTGTATAGTTTAGTGTGAGAGGTAACCGTATGATTGAGAATAAAGGTCGCTGGCTGAGCTTTTTTAGTACTTGTTTACTGGTTCTGATTTTTTCGTCGTTTGCCTATGATGCACAGGCACAGGTTCGCTTTAGTGATGTTGTAATCCCTCCATCACTAGAGCAGCCTGCAGGTATGATTGAGACGGTTGCCGAAGACGACTCCTACGCAGCTAAGTACCTACCCGATATCATCTATGCTACTTATGGCAAACGAGCGGTAACGCTAAGTTTACTCATACCAAAACAAGAGAGCGCCAAGAGTTCGTGGCCATTAATTGTTTACGTGCAAGGCGCTGCTTGGCGCAATCAAAACCTTTATCAAGCACTGCCACAATTAGCGGATTTTGCCCATCAGGGTTATGTCGTTGCCAGTATAGAGCACCGTCCCTCGTCGGAAGCAATCGCACCGGCGCAAGTTCAAGATATTAAATCAGCCATTCGTTATTTACGAAAAAATGCCGAAAAGTATCATATCGATCCTAATCGAATTGGCATTATGGGGGATTCATCGGGAGGCCATCTTGCGGTGATGGTGGGAGTGAGTGAGGACGAGGCAGACTTCGAAACTGAAGATAATCAGCCTTTTACAAGTACAGTAAAAGCAGTCGTTGATTTGTATGGCCCAACCGATTTTTTACAAATGCACAAATATCCAAGTCGTATTGATCACAATGCCGAGGACTCTCCAGAGTCGTTAGTTGTCGGTGGCCCAATTCAAGATCCGAAATATCGCGCCTTAGTCGATTTATACAATCCTCTAACCTATATAGAAAAAGATAAAAAATTGCCTCCTTTTTTTATTATTCACGGCGATACAGATGCCCTAGTGCCTTTCAATCAAAGTGTTTTGCTGTATACCAAATTACGAGATACGAACCATGAGGTTGCCTTTTACAAAATAAAAGGTGCCGGCCATGGACCTGGGATTTGGACGAAGGGAGTGATGGATCGGATTCAAGAATTCTTTGATCACCAGTTGAAGTAAATAGCATTTATGCCTCGTAGTGTTTTACTGGGTAGGTTGAATTTTATGTCTTGGGGTAGGTGATTTTTATGAATAAACAGACTCTTCTCAATGAAAAAACAGAAGTGAGTGAAAAGGTCATGAGAGTAATTGCTCATATGCCGACGAAAAGCCTTCCTGTATTGATGGATGATGACTTTACGCAACGATTAGCCGATGCCGACTTTATGCGTATCGCCGTGCTATTGGCAGAAAAAAGCTATAACGAGGGCGGCTGTCCAATTGGCGCCGTTATTATTGATAATGCGACAAAGAAAATTGTCGGAAAAGGGCACAATACGCTGGTTCAGGAAGATCATCCTTACAATCACGGAGAAACATCGGCGATTCGTGATGCAGGACGTATCGACTTCAGTAAAACAACGATTTTTACCAGTCTTAGCCCTTGTGATATATGCGCAACATTAATTTATATGAGAGGCTTTGCTCGGGTCGTTGTCGGTGATGTAACAAACGCATCCGGCAACGAAGCGCTGTTGCAAGACAAGGGAATTAGCCTAAATGTTCTCGAAGACCGTAAGGGAATTGAGCTTTATGCAAAATTTCGCTCAGAGAAGCCTGAACAAGATTTAGAGGACTGGCAAGGGAAGAGTGCATTGCGGAAAAACGAATAAAAAGCCTATGCAAGATCGCTTGTCTTGGTGAGTTTTTATGCAGCTTTAAATGCTCGGGAGTGAATCCTCTTGGGATTGTCGGGCCTCAGGGGGAATGTTATCCTCTCGCCATCTAAGGATGATGACTAAACAAAGGAGTTGTACCCGAATGTCGATTGTTTCTATTAAACGCCGCCAATTAGCCTATAAACTAGGTAGCAAAGCCGATACACGTCAGTTTGTTCCCTTCTCTAAAACCACCAACGGTGACCATGGTCGCAAGGTCTTTATCGACGCCGCACTTGCGCCGCTATTTGCTTCTCTGATCGACCCCAATAGCGCCAAAGGCGTGCAAACCATTATGAAAATTGAGCAACTGCGCGCGATTGCCGGCGGTGTCACCTCAAATAGTAATGTGAATACGCCGTTTGAATACATGGAAAACTTTGTTGATTTGGCGTTGTATTACCAAATACACAATGGAGTGGCAGAGGCAGGAAATAGCGCTGTGCCGGGTGTGTATATTACCGATATAACGTTTGCGGGAAAGGAGACAAACTCTCCTGCTGGACTTTATGTAAGAAAACCTGATGGTCGCTCGTGGAAAACAAGAGTAGTTGAAAATGGAATTGCGGAAACAGAGGTAGGTTTCATTCGATCAGGGAAAAACGTCGATGATGTCGCTGATCAATCATCTGATATAGCCGGGGTTGATGGTTTTGGAAATCAAAACAGTTTTAACTTGTTCTTTATTCCTGAAATGGTACGAAATGAGATGGGCATCTGGATGACTCCTTGCCGTCGTGCTTTTAGACCATTAGAAGCGGCTCAGCGCTTGGCTAATACTTTAATAAATACGCAGCGTTATCGTAGTCAAAATAACAGTGCTACGCCGATAAAATGGACATTGGCCGGTGATGGCGTAAAGCTTTTGCAGTTAGCACTTGAAAACGTTCCAGGTATTCTAGATAAACATCAATTTAAATTACACGACCCTGTTGCTGATATTGTTCAAGTGATTAACACATTAGAAATGAAAGGGGCTAAGTTCGACAGTACACCTGTTGCATATTCTGGAACGAACAAACGTGCATTGGCTTCTGCGGCATTGTCGTTGAATAATGGTAATTTAAGCCAATATCATAAGTCCTTGCAGAAAGATATAAAAGCGGAAGCCGGTAATATATCAGTAGCACCAGTTGCAGGGCCTTCTAAGAATGGCAAGGTAACTACAGATTTTCTTTCTTATGTTAAGAATATGTCGAGCTCATTGACATGGTGAGTTCGTTAATTGGCCCTGATTTTAGTCAAGCACCGATTGTAAGTTTCAATCTTGTAGGTACTCAAATCTATATTCCTATTCCTGATGAATGTAATCAGGATACTAAATGCTCAGAATCTAATATTGTTTCTTTAGATGATGAATCTATTTATAACATAAAAAATCCAGACTATTTGTTGATAAAACATTTGCTTAAAACTAAATTTCGATATTTAGATGGGAGTGATGAATTAGAAGCAGGGCAGATTAGAGTGGAAATGGATGTGTTGAAAATAGACAGTTATCGTCCGGCCGATTGCAATTCTGTTTTCAGGAAAAGTGAATTTTTAGATTTCTATTTCTATTTGGTTCAATACGAAGAACGTAAAATGAGGGATCCGGAGAATCGAGAAAAAGACGATAAATATTTAATTTATCCTCAGTGTCGAGATGATATTAAGGAACTGAATTACGACGGATCTTCATCATGGCTCTTTGCGATCTGTGGCTACGCTGAAGTAACGAGACCTTATCGTACGTTTGTTACACCTATAACAAATAATCACGTTTTATCGATTATGGTAAGTATCAGCGGCTTCGACTTCGGTTCCGTCGAACTAGAACAAGAACTCGTCGCTGAAGCCGACCAATACATCTTAGATTTCATCAAAAGTATTCGTATAGATTACTCACCAGAAACGCTCGCTGAAATTCAGCGTGTTCGTGGTGATGTTACTGCTTAATGCTAGTAACGAGTTACCTTACCGACTCTGCGCTTAGGTTCAACTAAGCGCTTTTATATCCTCCCTTTAAGCTATTGACCCTGAATCTCAATCAGGCATTCTCTGTATTGTTATTTTTCGGACATTAACGTCAGGGATAGAATATGTCGATTTTTAAACGCTTTTTTGTTTTCGCTTTGGTGGCTGGTTTTCTTTTTCTTATAATCGACAAACTGAATGAACGAACGATAAATATTCCGTCCTCGAAGATGGCTAGTGCCACTCCCGCCGATTTACCGTTACCTAGTACTATGCCCCTGCAAGATTACGAACGAGTTTTATATAACTGGTTGATGACTCGTCAGTACCAACGGTTGGGTTGGGATAAAGACAAAGGTGTGCGTGATACCGGCCCATTTGTGAATGCGCAGTATTACGGTACTCATCCAGCGGTTCGTATTCACTATTCACCTGAAGTGATTACTTGGTTGCAGAATGATCGCAAAGGCGATCTTCCGGATGGCAGCATCATTATCAA
This sequence comes from Thalassolituus oleivorans MIL-1, assembly GCF_000355675.1. Taxonomy (NCBI): domain Bacteria; kingdom Pseudomonadati; phylum Pseudomonadota; class Gammaproteobacteria; order Oceanospirillales; family Oceanospirillaceae; genus Thalassolituus; species Thalassolituus oleivorans. The sequence goes on from NC_020888.1 coordinate 1,290,083, forward strand.
AGAGATGTTCACGCCGCCAGCAGTGCTATATCAAGACATGGTCGCTAATCCTAAATATAAAGACGGTGCCGAGTACGAGAAGTTTTTATCCAGCATGGTATTTTCATGGACCGTGATGGTACGCGATAAAGCGGCTTCTAAAGATGGCTGGTTCTGGGCGAATCCGGGTGCCCCGGGATTAACTTCAGCCTGTAAAACCAGTGATGGTAAGACCGTGTTACCCAGCTCTGAGGGAGCGCCTGCAGGCTGTCGAAAAGAAACCATTGCTGAGGCAGTCGAGCGTCAACTCGATACTTTAGAATCCGCTCCCGGATCAGGCTTTGGTGCCCCTTGTTTGCGTTGCCATGCTTCAGCTAAAGAGCAACTTACCTTTAGTGACCTTAAAAATGTAGAGGGTTTTTTTCCTAACGAAGATCCATTGCGCTTTTTGGTTGATACCTCTTGGCGCGCAGCAAGTCACTTCAGCAGTTATCCGCTAATAACGTTAAGCGACGATCCATATGTAAAAGAACATTTCATGCTACCAGCGCCGTTACGGCCTTATCAACCAGACCTTACCAATGCTGCCGTGGTGAGCGCATTAACGGACAAATTCCATGCTGGATTTAATGCAACGCCGGTTCAGAACAGTGTTAACGATCAGCCACTCCCTCAACCGGATCCAACCTTTGTTGCAACATTTAAGAATATTCAGCCGTTCGATAAGAGCCTTGTGAAGGTATTTCCATCGCAGTGGAATGATCAAGTAGTACCTAAATCGCATAAAACCCAAGAATACATAACATCGGATAACTGTATGAGCTGTCACGGTGGCTTGGGGGGCCAGCCTTATGGCGTGAACATGTTTGTGAAAACGGGGCCAAACTACGGTGATGGCTACAATCTCTCTGAATATGGTGAGTGGCGTTGGTCGCCTATGGGCTTAGCTGGGCGGGATCCGATTTTTCATTCGCAGCTAGAGAGTGAAATGGCGCTGCTTGAACGCGATGCTAAACAAACGCCAACACCACTAAAAGGGCCCTTAAATGAGACAAAACAAGCGGTCACTAATACTTGCCTAAGTTGCCACGGTGCAATGGGTCAACGTCAGCTAAGCATTGATGCGGCAACCGATAAGACACTTAATCCTAATTTCTCGGTTGATTATTTTTATCTCACTGAAACTCTATCAAGCGAGCCAGACAAGCCTGACTCAACAGATAGCCCATATTTAGAGTATGGCCAGTTGGCGCGCGAGGGGATTAGTTGTGCCGTTTGTCATCATATTGATAAGCCAACGGCCGAGCAGGTTGATGGTTGGACACCGCCACCGGGTTGGATCAACGACGCAACGCACAAAGAATTGGCGTATTCGTTATTCCATAACAACACCGGACGCTATGAACGTGGTCCTGCGGATAAGTTATTTGGTCCATTCGAAAATGTAGCGGTGAAGCCGATGCAAAATACGTTAGGGGTGACTCCGACCGTTAATCAATTCGTGTCCGACTCCCAGCTATGTGGTACGTGTCACACGATTAACTTGCCTAATATTGGCGCGACGGAAACGCGCTTCCCAATTTTAAATGCGGCAGAAACTAATCCAGCCTTTAAGGATTATCAGCATTCTATTGAACAGGCGACTTTCTTAGAGTGGCAGAATAGCGCCTTTGCGCAGAAACCTGGCGTAGAAGGTTCGCAATTCCAAAGCTGTCAAGACTGTCATATGCCAGGTGGTTTTGAGTCGATAGACGGCAGTATCAACATAGATCAAATCACTACTCAGATTGCTGCCATTCAGGATATCAATTATCCAGAAGCCGATAACCGCTTGGCAAATCAAGATATCGATATACCACTCAGGCCTGATTACAAACGTCATGAGCATGTTGGCCTAAATGTATTTCTACTAGAAATGTTTGACCAATTCCCTGAAGTATTAGGCATATCGAAAACCGATTATATGACCAGTGCCAATAATGGCGTGGATACTGCGGTTGAAAATATGATTTTGCAGGCGCAAAAACGCACTGCCAGTATTAAGGTTAACGTTGATAGTGTTGAAAAAAATACATTAAAAGCCACGGTTAAATTACGTAATTTAACTGGGCATCGTTTTCCGAGTGGTGTTGCGTTCCGTCGTGCATTTATTGAGTTTGCCGTACTCGATGGCGATAAAGAAGTTTGGGTATCCGGTAGTACGAATAATATTGGTGTTATTTTAGATGGCGAAGGCAAGCCACTAGAAAGCGAGTTTCTACCGAATGCAGATAGCTATCAACCGCACTATCAAGTCATTAATCGTGAAGACCAAGTGCAGATTTATGAAGAATTGAATCAAAACGCTAATCATGAATTTACTACCAGCTTTATTCATCGCGTATATCCAATAAAAGATAATCGCCTTTTGCCGGATGGCTGGCGTGCGTCGAGTCATTTTAAAGAAGATGGCGATTTGATGATGGAGTTTATGCAATCAACGGATCCGGAGCATACGGGGGATGATCCAGATTATATGGATCAAGGTCCAAACTTTAAGGGTGGCGATGAATTGGTGTATGAGGTGGCTTTACCGAAGGGAATTGATGTGAGCCGCCTAACCGTTCGAGCAACCCTGTATTCGCAGTCAATTCCACCATCGTGGTTGCATCAGCGCTTTTCGACAGCCCCCAACGGTATGGCGACGAAACGGCTGTATTACATGACTAGTCATTTGAATCTGGCGGGTACACCGATGGAAAACTGGAAACTGAAACTCGTAAGCGATAGCACAAGAGTCGAAAAATAGACGCTATGGGATAGGTTGGCCTATTCGCGTCTGTCTATTTTTAGCGACAAATGGCATATTGGCGCGGGCTGAAATGACTGCAGCACCGCCTTAATAACCATAATAATACGTTGAGAGAGAAAGACATGAGTGACGCTATCCGAGCATCCGAAACCCCAATTGCCGTTGAAGTAGAAGCGGGTAAATCTTATTTTTGGTGTTCTTGTGGCCAAAGTAAGTCCCAACCATTTTGTGATGGTTCACATAAAGGAACCGATTTTACTCCGGTTAAATTTGTACCTGAAGATTCTAAAAAGATGTACTTTTGTGGCTGTAAAGCGACGGCATCTCGTCCTTTGTGCGACGGTAGTCATAGTAAGTAAACACTTACCATAAACGCATTCTGTGTATGGGCAATATTCGCCTCGAATGTTAAATTCGGGGCGGTTCTGAAATACCCAGTATCAGCAGCACCGTAGATCTATATCGAAGATGCGGCTAATTCTGTTATCAATTGCCAGACGTTTACTGGCGAATTTAGCTGGAAGTAACGTTCGTTATTTATGAAAAAAATACGAGATTTACGTGGCCTCGGCGTAAAGTCAGAAGAGACGTTAGCTAAGGTCGGCATTTTGAATGTGGACACGTTGCGAGAGGTTGGCGCGGTTGCTGCTTTTTATCGGTTAAAGGTGGCGGGATTCAAACCAAGTTTGAATTTTTTGTATGCCATGGTGGGTGGTTTAACCGATCGCAGTTGGTTGGAAGTCGCACAATCTGAGCGAGAACAACTGTTGGCAGAACTAGAAAGTATAGAGCTGTTAGAACAGATGTTTTTAAAGTAGATAAGTAAATACCGATAACAAAAAAGCCGCTGAATTCAGCGGCTTTTTTGTTTCTGGCGGATAAAACTTATCTTTATAGAACTACGCTTTTTCGGCAGTGATTTTATGGGTAACTGAATAAAGCACAGGTACAACCCCTAAGGTTAATATGGTGGCGAAGCCAAGACCAAAGGCAATGACGACGGCCATGGCACTGAAGAATGGGTCGGTTAATAAGGGCAGCATGCCTAAAATCGTAGTCAGTGCCGCCATGGTGACAGGACGCAGACGACTAACAGATGCATGATACAAGGCATCGTACGGACGACGTCCTTCAGACAACTCAAGACGAATTTGATCGACCAATACAATACCATTCTTCACGATCATGCCGGATAAACTCAGTAGTCCGAGTAAGGCCATAAAGCCGAATTCTGCATCGAGCAATAACATACCCGCGCTGACACCAATTAATGCAAGTGGCACACATGCCCAGATTACCAGAGCACTGCGCAATTCGTTGAACAGCAATATGGTTAGAATAAACATGATGAGGTAACCCAATGGTAGCGAAGCAAACAAACTTGCTTGCGCTTCGCTAGCGGATTCAAATTCGCCGCCCCAAGTAAGCTGATATCCCGGCGGAAGTTCTATCGATTCTATTTGAGGGCGTAGGCGCTTCAATAGGCTATCGGCAGTTATCTCCGATTCTAATGATGGGTCGGCGTAGACCGTGATAGTACGTTTACGGTCACGACGATCAATAATCGGATCCTCAAAGCGCACATCAAAGCTTTCAACGACTTGTTCGATTGGAATATAGCGGCTGAAGACAGGGCTCCAAATTTGTAGCTCCATCAAACTGTCAATGTCTAAACGCTCGTTAGCGGGCGGACGCATAATAATATCTTTTAAATCGGTGCCATCACGATACTGGCCAATCTTAGTACCGCTAAAGCTTAGATGCAGTAGATTGTCGAGATCTTGCTTTGAAACACCTGCTCGGCGTGCACTGTCTTCGTTGAAAACAGGACGGATGACTTTAACGCGCTGACGCCAGTCATAACGTACGTTGTCGGTGTCGGAATCGGCCAAGAACAGGTCTTGTGTTTGTTCCGCTAAGTTGCGCAATACCGTTTGGTCGGGGCCGGAAAAACGCGCTTCAATTTTGGCGTTAGTGCCAGGGCCGATTTGTAGACGTTTAAATTTAATAAAGGCATCAGGAAGCTCATTTGCTGCCCATGCTTTTGCATCTTCAATTAAAACTGGAATTTGCTCACGATTTTGAGTTCGGATCATAACTTGAGCGTAAGCGGCATACTCTTTTTCTGGGGCATAGGTCAACATAAAGCGCAGTTCGCCTTGACCTATGGTTGCCGAGGTAAATTCAACTTCGTCGCGCTCCATGAAGTAGCGTTCGAGCTTATCTGCCTGCGCTTGAGTCGCATGAATATCGGTGCCTTCGGGCATCCAGATATCCACTAAGAATATCGGCGTATTTGACGGTGGAAAGAAGCTTTGCTTTACGAAACCAAAGCCATAAATGCTTACGATTAATAAACCGACCATACACAACATCGTAATCGCACGCTGAGCGAGCATACGTTTTAACACCTTACCATAGAGGGTATAGATAAAGCCTTTATATGGGTCAGTGTCTTCATCGCTTACTTTTTCTGACTTGGCGAAAAGCAAATGACAAAGAAACGGCGTTAAGGTAATGGCTGTTATCCAGCTCAGCAGTAGCGAAATAAGTAGAACGTAGAATAGGGAACCTACAAATTCCCCCGTTGAGTCGGGTGACAAACCAATGGGCGCAAAGGCGGTAACAGCAATGACGGTTGCCCCAAGGAGCGGCCACTGAGTTTGTTTAACGATATCGTAAGCCGCGCGAGTGCGACTTAAGCCTTTTTGTAAGCCGACCATAATGCCTTCGGTGACAACGAGAGCGTTATCAACCAGCATCCCCAAAGCAATGATCAGTGCACCAAGCGAGATACGATGAAGCTCAATGGATAACGCATCCATGGCGATAAAAGTACCAAAAATGGTGAGCAATAAAATGGCCCCGATAATTAGTCCTGCACGCATTCCCATAAAGAGCAGCAGTACACCGATCACAATGGCGACCGAGGCGAGCAGGTTGAGAATAAAACCGGTGGATGACGCGTCAACTTCAGCCGGTTGATCGTACAAGGTGTGCATCTCGATACCCAGAGGACGATTATCGTCTAGGCGTTGCAGCTGTTCGCGTACATGAGTGCCGACTTCGACGACGTTTACACCTTTATTAAAGGAAATACCTAAATGCAGTGAGGCATGGTTACGGTATTGCAGTAGATGCTTTGGTACTTCTGCAACGTCTTCGGATATCGTGGCAATATCTTTGAGGTAAATAAGCTTGCCTGAGCCTGTTTCGCTGACAAGAAGATCCCCAAGCTCTTGAACACTGTTAAATTCTCCGGTTGGATTGATGCGAATATACTCACTGTTTAAGCGAATATGCCCAGCATCTTGCACCGCATTTTGTGTCTCAAGTAAATTGTATAAACGTGATAGCGGAATGCCTAAATTGGTCATTTTTTCGCGCGATATATCAATAAATACCTGTTCTTTTTGCGTGCCCGATATCGTGACTTTGGCTACGCCAGGTGTAACGGTAAGTTCGCGCTTGATGAAATCGGCATAATCGCTGAGTTCCTCGTAGGTATAGTCTTCACCGGTAATCGCGAGCAAAACCCCGTACACGTCACCAAAATCATCCAGTATTGTGGGAGTGCGCACGCCCGGAGGTAAATCGCCTTGTTTATCGCGAATTTTGCGTCGTAATTCATCCCAGATTTGCGGCAACTGATCGGATTGATAAGTTGGCTTAATTTGGATATGAATTTGCGAGAAGCCTGCTTTCGAAATCGAGGTGACGTTCTTTATATAAGGAAGAGCTTGAATGGCATTTTCTAACGGCGCGGTGACTTCTTCCTCTACTTGAAGAGAATTAGCGCCCGGATAGCTGGTCATGACCATCGCTTCTTTGATGGTGAATTGAGGATCTTCTAAACGCCCTAATCCCATGTAGCTAGAGATACCACCGACTAATAGGATGATAAGCACTAACCAGCTAGTGGTGGAATTTTTAATAAAATAGGTAGCGCTGTTGCTGCCCATTTGGTCCTTCGAGTGTATTTGTTTAGCGGTCATGATTATAAGCCTCGCTCTTTCAACCAAGGACGAATGCGCATGCCTTCTGATGCTTGCTGTACTCCAGATTCTAAGATTTGATCACCGGGTTTTAAGCCTGCTTTGATTTCAATGCCGTGGCTTGTCATCTTGCCCACTTCCACGTGAGTGGCGGTGAGAGTTTGATCTTCTGTTACTCGCCAAACACTGGCTTGATTGCTTCCTTGAACTTGGTTTGCTTGCTGAAACACAGCGTGAGCTGGAATTAGCATCACCTCTGTACGCTGACTAAATACCTGATTTAAATCGACATACACGCTGGCCGACATTCCGGGAAGCACGTTTAGATTCTCTGGACGCGGCAATGTCAGGGTTACCGTGTAGCTGCCTGTGCCAGTGTCGGCTTGGGTGGTATGTTCTTTATACGTTGCTTTGAAACGTGCGTTAGGTAGCGCATCAAACACGACATCGGGTTGGTAGGATTTGTTATCGCGTTCGACCAGCATCACCATAATGCTTTCTGGGATTTCTAAATTCACTTCGAGTTGGTCTCGTGCTTGAAGCACAACAATGGTTGTTCCGGCGTTAACCGGTTGATGATTCTCGGCAAATACATTAGCGACAACACCAGGGAAAGGCGCTTTAAGTTCGGTATAGGATAAATCCGAAGTAGCGGCCGTGAGCGCGGCTTGGCTGATATCTAATTCGGCTTTCGCTTGATCAAATTGGGCCTTGGAAGTTTGCCCCATATCGAATAGATCTTTCATTCGTGCGTATTGCGACTTCGCTAAGGCAAATCGCGCTTTGCGATCATCTAAATTCACTTGATAATCGGCGGGATCAAGCTTGGCGAGAATCGTGCCCGTTTTTACATCCTGACCGGGCTTAGCCGGTAGGTCAGCCAACTCACCACTTACTCTAAATGCCAGTGCTGCACGTTCGGCGGCTTGGACTTGCGCGGGGAAGCGACGAATCTGCGCTTCGTCTGGTGACATGACTCTAAAGACTTTTGCCGGGCGGATAACCTCAGGGGCAATCTCAGGTGAAGTTTCTTTGCATCCGCTTAACAGTGAAAATGCGGTGAGACCGAAAAGTACAGAGTATGTCGTAAAGCGCATAGTGCTTTCCCATTGTTGTTAAAATAGAGCCGTATTAATAATGGCTTAGTTTTCCGGATAGACCAGAAATGGGCTTATTTTAAGGTAAGACTACGGTGCAATCTGCGCCTGTTTATGCAACCTATTGTCTCAAATATAGGATTGTTGGCGTCAAAGATGAAAGGAATCGGATTTTTGTAAGTTATTGTTACGAATTCTGCAGTAATGATCGAAAGAAGTGAGGAACTTCTATGCTGGCTTGACCGTGTATCGCTTGATGGAAGGCGTCGGCACGTTGCGACGGTTCTAGGTTGATTTCGATGGTTTCTGCACCGCTTTGACGTGCAAGTTCAACGAAACCGGCAGCAGGGTATACATGACCTGAAGTGCCGATACTAATAAATAGATCGCATTGACTCAGTGCTTGGGTAATTTCGTCCATGTATAGCGGCATTTCGCCAAACCAAACGATATGAGGGCGAAGGCTTTGTGCACCGCAGCACGGGCATTGGTGTTCTGGAGTTATGTCGTCGTCATGGTTAAAAACTTGGCCGCTCAATTGGCAGCGAACGCGTTTAAGTTCGCCATGCATATGGATGACCGACTGGCTGCCTGCGCGTTCATGCAGGTCGTCTACATTTTGTGTAACGAGCATAAACTCACCCGCATAGTTTTTTTCAAACTCAGCGAGTGCAATATGTGCCGGATTAGGCGTTACACTTTTGAGCTGCTGTCTGCGGCCATTATAAAAGCTTTGAACAAGACTAGGGTTACGGGCAAATCCTTGTGGTGTGGCTACGTCTTCAATTCTATGGTTCTCCCATAGGCCGCCGCCATCGCGGAAAGTCATAATCCCTGACTCCGCTGAAATGCCAGCGCCAGTTAGAACAACAATCCGTTTACTCATTGAAGTGGTCCGAGAAAAATTCGCGGATTTCATCTGCGCGAGCCATTGCATCGCTATAACCTAAATCAATTAGCGATTTACAAAATCCGTGTGAGAAAAGTAAGTAACTTAAAATCCCTGAACCACTTTGGCCTGTGTTACCACTGCCGCCCAATGCCATTTTTAGTGCTCTGGGTACTTCGTGGGCGTGTTCACCTGCGAGTTCGTCGATGGATCTGCTCGGATTAATTTCGAGTAGTTGAATGCTTTTTAATTCCATCTGCTCTTTTTTACGCACAGCTTCCGGAATTCTATCCAATGTTCGATTGATACGACTCATACGCTCAACATCGGCTTCCATACTGTCGAGGAAGGCAGCGTTAAGCATGTGCCCCATCACTTTTGCGGGCGATGGATAACTTGAGTTTGGTTTCACAATCTTAGATTTATGTGCAATACCGCTAACCCCGATGACCATAATCTTTTCTGCGCCTAAGTGGATCGCAGGGCTTAGGGGCGCAAGTTGACGAACAGCACCATCAGCGAAATATTCGTTTTGCAGTTTCACCGCAGGAAATACCATAGGAATAGCCGAAGAGGCCATTAAATGATCCAGTGATATTCGTGTTCGTTTACCAACTCGACGTTGGCGTTGCCAGTTAGTAATGCTGTAATGGCCTTGAAAAAACGAAACCGATTCACCGCTTTCCATTCCAGAACAGTTAACGGCAATGGCATGTAATGCACCGTTATCAATTGCTCCCTGAATTTGATCGAATTTAATCGCCTCATTTAACAGAGCGCGCAGCGGCGTGTTATCGAGTAAGGATACCGGATCATTTTTAAAGCGTTTGCCAATCATCATTGAGCGCACTAGACGCATCAAGCTGTAAGACATGCCTGCAAAGTCGGTGCGATAGATTTGATCGCAGCTAAAGTGCATCCAAATACGTTCTAAGTGTTTAATGCCTATGCGGTAATTTTCGGCATAGCTGGCAAGCGCAACGCCATTAATGGCACCTGCGGATGTGCCAGAAATAATGTCGAACGGGTTATAGTGGCCTTTGGGGAGAATCTTATGTATGGCTTTTAATACTCCAACTTGATACGCCGCTCGCGCGCCGCCGCCGGATAATATTAGGCCTGTTTTTTTAATTTCCAAATCTCAGTCTCTGGTGAGTCTCTACTGATACTCAGCAGTATAGTGCATAATGCTGCCAGCCATAACAGGAGCCTCCAATGTTTACTGGAATTGTCCAAACACAGTTACCCCTTATTGAACTCGATCACAAATCCGACTTCGCCTCTTTTATATTCGAGTTTCCTGCTGCGATGGCAGAGAATCTGCAAATCGGAGCCTCGGTTGCGATTAATGGTACGTGCTTAACTGTGCGCACATTAGACGTGAATACAGAATTCACTCGAGTGAGTTTTGATGCCATTGGGCAAACTTTGAAAGTAACCAATCTTGGAACACTGGCTGTTGGTTCAATGGTTAACATTGAACGGGCCGCCAAATTTGGTGATGAGATCGGAGGACATCCGTTATCTGGTCATATTATGGATCAGGTTGCGGTGTTGGCGGTAAACGAAAGTGCAAATAACTTAGTGGTGTGGATGCAGCGCCCAGAGCACCTTGCGCCTTATTTATTGGATAAGGGTTATGTGGCTTTGAACGGTGCTAGCTTAACCATTGCTGAAGTTGAAGCGGATCGGTTTAGCGTGCATCTGATTCCCGAGACCCGAGATGTCACGACCTTCGGTGCCGTTAAAGTTGGGGATGCGATTAACGTTGAAGTTGATGCGCAAACTCAGGCGGTAGTCGAAACCGTGCGTCGATTATTGGCTACCCCTGAGTTACTGACAGCGTTAGCGCCTAACAATAAATAGCGCCAAGCTAACGATTGTTAGAGAGTTTGCAAATAGCGAATGATATCTGCGGACTCAAACATCCACTGCTGTTGGTCACCATCTTCGATCAGCAAGCAGGGGACGGTTGTACGATGAGTTGCGGCATATTGCTCATTTCGAAAGTGGGCATGTTGGGCAACATTACGCTTTTCGACCGGTACATTGACGTTTGGCAATACGCGCAGCACTCGCTGGCAAAACGGGCAAGAGTCGTAATAGTACAGGGCGTATTTCATGAACATCTCCAAATGTGTGACGTTGGCCTTTAATTGGCCAGAGGCTTAGCTGTGGATTATATCCAACAATTGATTTTATTTCTGATTGCGGTTGTCGCTAATTGGTTTTCGGCACTTGCCGGTGGCGGTGCGGGTTTGATTCAGTTGCCTATCTTAATCTTTTTGGGCCTGCCGTTTCCATTGGCTTTGGCGACTCACAAAATCGCGACGGTTGCTCTGGGAGTTGGAGCGACCACTCGTCACATGCGCGAAGGGCATTTAGACTGGCGCATACTTTTGCTGATATTTTTGGCCGGCACGCCGGGTGTGGTTGGTGGCGCCTTATTCATTCTTGATGTGCCTGCTCGCACCGCTGAGATTGCTCTAGGTATACTCACCTTGTTGCTGTCTTTGTACTCTTGGTTTAAGCCAGAGCTTGGGCTGAAAACGGATCATCATCACCGTACTGCCTTTGGTTATGTTGTTGGCGGGCTAGTGCTATTACTGATTGGTTTCGCCAATGGAGCCTTGTCAGCGGGTAGCGGCCTTTTTGTGACGCTCTGGTTGGTTTATTGGTTCGGCTTAGAATATCGCTTGGCGGTAGCTCAAACCCTTGTCGCGGTTGGCCTTGGTTGGAATGGCGCGGGTGCGATCACCATGGGCGCCGTTGCTACCGTGCAATGGAGTTGGATTCCTGCGCTTATTCTTGGCTCGCTTGTTGGCGGTTATCTAGGTGCCAATACATCAATAAAAACCGGTAATGAGCGCATTAAGCGCTTGTACGAAATTATTACTTTGGTTGTCGCAATTAAATTATTGTGGGGCTAAATAGCTCCCACAATAATTTACCGTTTTTCTTATATTAGGCCGCTATTCTACGGCGGCGCTGGATAAATACAGCGGGTAGTAGCAGTAATAAAATTCCAAAAGCCCCTCCTGCTGCAGTGCTGTCTGAACTGCTGGTACTCACTTTCGTTAGGGTGGCGCTGATGCTTTGTTCGTCAAATGCAGGGCTTAACGGCAGAGAAACGTCGGATGTTAATGAGTGTTGAATTAGTAACGTTTGTGGTAGGCCATTATTTAAGTCGGATTCCCATTCGTAGCTAACAGAGCGATTGCCGATAACTGTAGTTTCTATGGTTTCTACATCGCCACTGCTCAAGGTGACTGACAATACCGGTAGCTCATCGAAGTTGAAGTTTTGTGCCGTTATTGTTCCGTACAGGCGATAGGCAACATCGATAGTACTCGTGTTAGACGCTGCAGCTGCCATTGTGATTTCTATACTAGTCGCACCAGCATCCGGTATTACGGTTCTAGTGGTGAAACCAGCGGCGCTAATGACCAGTGGTAATTCTACTTGTGGCAGATCAAGCGTAATGTCTCCATTGGCATTGGAAATCGCACTGTCGTTGACCCCCCAGCCGGATGTCCGCTCGTCGTCGACCAAGACATCGACATCCGAAAGGTCGTTACCATCCTCATCAATAATATGTATGGCCAATGTTCGCGCAGCAACGCTTGCAAGCGTTAGTTCGCCTGTGGGGATATTACTGCCATAAGCACTAATAACCGAATCGCCCGTCACGCTGTTGGCTACATCAAGGAAGGCGCTAACGCGGTTGTAATTAACGCTATCGTCAGGGCTGATGAGAGTCGATATGGGCGTTCCCTCGTCATCAATCCAAGCAATATCACTGTTGTCGCTATCGAGCGTTAGAGTGCTCGCAGCAGCGGCCCCTTCGATATCAATTCTTGTGATACTTGAACCGGCTAATAGTGGATCGACTTGGCTGATTAAACGCACAGGGCGTTCAATATAATAAGTAGCGCCCAAGCCGTTACTGTCGGTCACATCGAGGGTATATACCCCAGCGAATGCGCCACTTTCTGGCATGGCTAATACGTAGCTATTAGTGCTATTGCTGAGTAAGTCGGTCCGGTATTCGCCGTTGTAGAAGACGGTGGCAGTAAGAGCATCGTCGCCGCCTGTTAAAGTCACGGTGGTATCGCTTAAAGTATTTTCAGCTAGGGTATCGCCATCGCCAAGAGTATTAGCTCCTGACGACAAAGCATATGCAGGATAAACCGATATCGAAATATCTAAGTTGCTGCTATCGACACCGTCGTCGGCATTGATGCGCACGTTAAAATTGCCAGTACTTGATGGCGCTAGGGTTAATGCTGTGCCGCTTAAGCTGGCGTTGAGAGCACTGTCGGTTTCGCCACTAACGATCGTTAGGGTGATAGGGTCGCTGTTCGCATCGGTGGCGGAAATGGTGAACGTATCGGTGTCGTCAACCAGCATCTTGCGGGCGTTAACGCTCGTTATGGCGGGGGCATCATTTACAGAGGCATCGATAAGAGTCACAACAAAACTGGTGCTTGCGGTTAGTGCGCCGTCGGATACTTGTAGATTAATGGTGCTCGCACCTGTTTGACCACTGACAGGTGCGATTGTCAGGGTCGTGCCCGATACACTTGCCGTGAGCTTGCCAGCATCATAGCTAGTGACGGAGAACGTTAAGCTATCACCATCGACATCAGCACCACTAAGCGTGACTGTTTCGGTACTGTCGTTGGCTTGATTTCGATTGCTCACAGCACCGATGGTTGGAGCATCATTTACCGCGTTTACCGTCACGGCGAATGTCTCGCTGTCGGTCAGTGCGCTGTCTGAAACGCTAACCGTAATAGAACCACTGTCGTTGTAATTCGCGCTTGGTGTGATGGTTAAGCTGGTGCCACTCAGCGATGCGCCTAAGTTTGCACTGGCCGAATCTAGGCTGTACGTCAGGCTATTACCATCGACATCCGTAGCGCTCAAAGTAATGGATAACGTGGCATCTTCGTTTAAGCTTTTCGCACCAATAGCACCTAATATGGGCGCGTCGTTAACGGCATTTACAGTAACGCTGAATGCTTCGCTATCTGTATCTGTGCCATCCGAAACGCTGACAGTAATGCTGCCGCTGCCGTTGTAATTGGCAGTA